>CAZWGT010000400.1:355-2508 GCA_964633345.1 uncultured Planctomycetota bacterium | reverse complement strand
TGGCGGCCAGCCTGACCCTGGCGGTCATGTCGCTCCCCGTGATCATCGTGTCCACCCGCGAGGCCCTCCAGTCGGTCCCGCGCGCCTTCCGCGAGGCATGCTGGTCCATGGGCGCCACGCGCTGGCAGACCATCCGCCACGTCGTGCTGCCGAACTCCGTGAGCGGGATCCTCACGGGGGTCATCCTCGAGGTCTCCCACACGGCCGGCGAGACGGCCCCCATCATGTTCACCGGGGCGGCCCTCTTCGTCCCCTTCCTGCCGGAGGGGATCCACGACCAGACGATGGCCCTCTCCCTCCACCTCTTCATCATCTCCACCCAGGTCCCCGGGGTCCCCGAGCCGGTGCCCTACGCCGTTGCCCTCGTGCTCATCAGCCTGGTCCTGGCGATGAACGCGATGTCGATCTGGATCCGGGTGAACCTGCGCCGGAGGAAGAAGTGGTGACGCCCGGCGGCGGCGGACCGGTCCCGCGGCTGTCCGCGAAGGGCCTCTCGGTCAGTGTCGGGGGCGTGCCCGTCCTCCGGGACGTCGCCCTGGACGTCGCCCCCCGGGAGATCTTCGGGATCATCGGCCCCGCGGGGAGCGGGAAGACCTCCTTCCTCCGGACCATCAACCGGATTGACGAATTCATCCCCGGCATGAAGGTGTCCGGGAAACTCCTCCTGGACGGGAAGGACGTCCGGACCTTCCGCAACCTCTACGCCCTGCGCCGCCGGGTCGGGGTGGTCTTCCCGCTCCCCGTGGGCCTGCCCCTCAGCGTGTACGACAACGTCGCCCTCGCCCCCCGCCTGGCCGGCATCCGCGGGAGGGACGCGATCGACGAGATCGTCGAGCGGTGCCTGCGCCGGGCGGCCCTGTGGGAGGAGGTCAAGGACCGCCTCTCATCCCTGGGCAGCCTCCTCTCCGGCGGCCAGCAGCAGCGCCTCACCATCGCCCGCGCCCTCTCCCAGGACCCCGACGTCCTCCTCCTCGACGAGTTCTCCATCGCCGTGGACCCCGTGACGACCATGCGCATCGAGGAGGTGCTCCGCGAGCTGCGGGACGAGGTCACCATCGTCCTCGTCACGAACCTCGTCCAGCAGGCGCGGCGCGTGACGGACCGCACGGCGTTCTTCCTCATGGGGGAGATGGTCGAGGTCGGCGACACCGAGACGATGTTCGAGGGGGGCGCCCGGGACCCGAGGACCCGCGACTACATCGAGGGGCGCTTTGGCTGATCCCGCCCCCATCGCCATCCGGACGGAGTCCCTGAACCTCTGGTACGGGACCTTCCACGCCCTCATGGACGTGAGCGTTCGCATCCGGTCGGGGATCATCACCGCGATGATCGGGCCCTCGGGGTGCGGCAAGTCCACGTTCCTCCGCAGCGTGAACCGCATCAACGAGCGCCTGGGGTACGTGCGGACCCGGGGGCGCGTCGAGGTCCTGGGCCACGACATCTACGACCCCGGGGTCGAGATCATCCAGGTGCGCAGGCAGGTCGGGATGGTGTTCCAGCGCCCGAACCCCCTCCCCCTCCCCGTGCGGGACAACGTCCTCTTCGGGCACCGGATCCACCGCGAGCACGGGACCGTCGTGACGCGGGAGGAGGAGGAGGCGATCCTCGAGGACGCCCTGCGGCGCGTGCTCCTCTGGGACGGCGTGAAGGACCGCCTCCACGCGAAGGCGACGACCCTCTCCCTCGAGGAGCAGCAGAAGCTGTGCATCGCCCGCCTCCTGCCCCTCAAGCCGCGGGTCCTCCTCATGGACGAGCCCTGCTCGGCGCTCGACCCGAAGGCGACGCAGGCCATCGAGGAGCTCCTCTGGGACCTCCGTGGGGAGTTCACCATCCTCATCGTCACCCACAACATGGCCCAGGCGCGCAGGGCGAGCGACGAGTGCATCTTCATGCTCATGGGCCGGGTCGTGGAGCACTCGGCCACGGAGGAGATGTTCGTGACTCCCGCGGACCCGAGGACGGCGGACTACGTGGAGGGACGGTACGGCTAGGCGCCGGGGGCCTCCCCCGCCCCGGGTTCCGCGTACATCTCCGTCCGCTTCCTCTGGAAGTCCATGACGTGGTGTCGGACGATCCGCCCTTCGGCCATGAAGATGACGTCCTCGGCGATGTTCGTGGCGTGGTCGGCCACCCTCTCCAGGTTCCGGATCGCC
>CAZWGT010000400.1:0-345 GCA_964633345.1 uncultured Planctomycetota bacterium | reverse complement strand
CCCCGTCATGTGCATCGTGTCCCCGATCCGGTCCGGGTTGTCCCGCATGAACTGGATCGACTCGCCGATGATCTCCCGGAAGAGCCGGTCCGCCTCGTCGTCCCGGCTCCAGACGCGGAGCGCCAGGTTCACGTCCCGCTTGACGAAGGCGTCCAGGCCCTCCCGCACCATCTGCTTCACGACCGCCGCCATCCGCGAGATGTCGGGCCGGAAGGGCAGCGGCGGCACCTGGGAGAGGACCTCGGCCCGCTCCGCGATGTTGCCCGCGAGGTCGGCCATGCGCTCGAGGTCGGAGTTGATCTTCAGGATCCCCGTGATGAAGCGGAGGTCCTTCGCCACCGGCTG
>CAZWGT010000399.1:0-2508 GCA_964633345.1 uncultured Planctomycetota bacterium | reverse complement strand
CCAGCGTTTCCAAGGGTGAGCGCTCATGGTTCCGGTGAACGACGAACACCTGATGCTCCGCATCGCGAAGGGCGACTCCGAAGCGTTCGAGGTCCTTCTCGACCGCTGGGAGGGTCCGGCCCAGCGCTATGCGGGGCGGCTTCTCGGCGACCGGCACGCCGCCGAGGACGTGGCCCAGGAAGCCTTCGTTCGCCTCTACAAGGGCGCCCAGGACTACCGGCCGACGGCGCGGTTCTCGACGTGGTTCTACACCATCCTCGGGAACCTCTGCCGCGACCGGGTCCGGCACCTGCGACGGCGGCCGGACGAACGGGACGCGCGGGAACTGGCCACGGGGGAGGCGGAGCCGCAGGACGCCGGGGAGAGGATCCCCGGGCCCGTCGACGCGGTGCTCGAGTCGGAGCGCCGGGATCTCGTCCTGGAGGCGGTGCGGTCCCTGCCGACCCACCTCCAGCAGGCCATCGCGCTGCGCGAGTTCGAGGGCCTGAAGTACCGCGAGATCGCCGAGACCCTCGACTGCGACATCAACGAGGTCAAGGTCCTCATCCACCGGGCCCGCAAGGCCCTGGCGGAGAAGCTGAAGAAGGTCATCCGGTAGAGGAGACGCGATGCGCGAGGCGTGCACGAGGATGGAGGCGGAGATCTCCGCCCTGCTCGACGGCGAGCTGCCGGCCCCCGAGGCCGCGGCCGTGGAGGCCCACGTCCGCTCCTGCCCCGCCTGCGCCGCCCTCGCCCGCGACCTCGCCGCCGTCGGCCGCACCCTGCGGGCCACGGTGTCCCCGGCGTCCGCGGCCCCCGTCTCCCCGGCGTTCCGCGCCGGCGTCCTGGCGAAGGTCGGCGTCGAGAGGCGGATCCCGAGGCCCGCCGTTCCGTCGATCCGGGTCGCGCCGATCCGCGCCTGGATCCCCGCCGCCTCGGCCGCCGCGGCCGCCTTCGCGGCCGTGATCGCCGGGGGCGCCTACCTCGGGTACCGCGTCGTTCCGGTCGACGTTCCCCTCGCCGCTCCCCCCGCCGACCGCCCCCTCGACGCCCCGGCGCTGCTGGCCTCCGCCGCGACCCACCGCGCCGCCGGCCGCGCCGACCTCGAGAGGCGCGACGTGCTGGCCGCCCTCGGACTCGCCCCGGAGGACCCCGGGGTCCGCGCCGCCTTCGGCCGCGCCTTCGGGTTCCGGCTCGACGCGGAGGAGCGCTCCCCGGCCGCCGCGGGCTCCCCGCCTCCGGCGGAGGACGCGGCGCCCGCCGAGGTCGATTCCCCCGAACTGTGGATCGGCTCCTGGAAGTTCGAGTCCCCCGGCGCCTACGACGCCTACACCGCCTTCCGCGACCGCTCCCGCGGCCTCGAGATGGAGGTCGCGGGGAGGGAGGAGGCCCCCGTCGTCCCGGGCACCGTCACCGTGGCCGCCGAGCGGCCGGTCCCCGCCGAACCCGACCCGCTCTCCCGCGCCCTGGCCGGCCTCGTCGTCGGCTCCCCCGCGGGGGGGGACGGCTCGGCCTCGTACCAGGGGATCACCGTCTTCCCCCTGAGCCGCCCGGGCGGGGGGATCGGCGGGGGCGCCGCCGCCGCCGCCGACCTTCCGGCCTCCCTCGCCCCGGCGATGGAGTCCGGCCGCGCCGTCGTGCGGGACGCCCCGGGGCGCAGCGTCGGGACCGTCCTCGTCTCCAACCTCGATCCCCAGCGGTCCCTCCTCGTGCTGGCGGGGGAGGTCCTGGAGGGGGGCCGCGCCGACCGCCTCGTCGCCCGGGACGTCCTCGTCGCCCCCGGGGCCCGCAACGTCGCCGTCCCCGTCTACGAGGCCGAGGCGGGGCGCACCTCCGCCCATCCCTACGGCTCCCGGTTCCGCTCCGTGTCCGGCCTGGCGGGCGCGCGGGTGCGGGCCCTCGCCCTCGGGCAGGTCCGGCCCGAGGACATGCGGACCTACCTCCGGGAGCGCCTCGACCTCCTCGACGTGACCAGCACCCGCCACCGCTCCCTGGCCGACGCCTGGTCGGAGCGGGGGCCGGCGGCCCCCGTGCTCCGCACCGTCCGCCCACGGGTCCAGGAGGCCCTGCGCGCCCTGCAGGACCCCGGGGTCGTCGGCTTCGCCGTCGCCCAGGGGCGCGAGATCCTCGGCGTCGAGGTCTTCGGGAGCCACGAGCTGATGCTCCGCGAGGCCCGACGCATCCTCGAGGGCTGCGCCATCGAGGCCTCCACGTACCCCGGCGGCGGCCGCCCCCCGGCCACGGGGGACGTCGCCGCCCTCCTCGCCGCCGCCGGGCGGGGGACCGCCATCCGGACCGGCCCCGAAGGCGCCGGGGCGGAGAGCCCGGGCGAGGTCGGGTTCGTGGCGCGCGCGGGCGGGCTCCTCGGCTCCGGCGTGGTCCGGAAGGGGACGGTCCTCCACGCCTCCGTGCTCCCCGGCGGGCCCGGCGCGGCCGGGATCGCCCGCGGCGGGAAGGCCGGGGACGCGCCCGAGGCGGGGGACCGCCCCGAGGCGGTTGCACCCGTCGCCGCCAACCTGGGAATCGGGA
>CAZWGT010000398.1:0-2513 GCA_964633345.1 uncultured Planctomycetota bacterium | reverse complement strand
CTCATCCCCCGAGGGTCGATCCCCCCCGTCACGGGGCCGTCACTCCCCCGTCAGGCCCCCGTCACGCCGGGAGGACGCGGAACCCGGAGGGCGGCGGCCCCAGCGCGGCGGCGGCGGCGGCCAGCGTCGTCCCGTCCGCGAGGACGAGGTCCCCGGCGATCTCCGCGGCGGGCACCGCGGCGTAGTGGTGGCGGCGGAGGTCCCGGTGGAGCGGCGGGTCGGGGAGCAGGGCGCCCGCGGCGTCCAGCGCCCCGAGGACGTCGATGTCGATGGTGCGCGGGGCGTGGCGGTCGAGGGTGCGCAGGCGGCCGAGGCCGTGCTCGACGGCGTGGAGCTCCCCGCGCATCTCCCGCGGGGAGAGGCGGGAGCGCACGACCAGCGCCCGGTTGAAGAACGCCGGCCACGTCGGGTCCCCCACGGCGTCGCTCTCGCAGATCCGGGAGCGGGCCAGCACCGTGAACCGGCTCTCCAGCATCTGCACGGCGCGGTCGAGGTTCTCCTCGCGCTCGACGTTGGAGCCGAGGAGGAGCAGGTAGCGGTCGGGGGGAGCGGCCATGGGTGGGACGACGATACACCCGCTACCGCCTCCGCGTGATGGTCACCGCGACGGTGCGCGCGCCGCGGAGCGCGCCGGGCTTCTCCACGCGGACGACGACGCGGCGGGACCGGGTCTCCTTCAGGAGGATCGCGGCGACCTCGGCGGCGAGCTTCTCGATTAGCTGGAACCGGGAGGCCCGGACGAACTCCTGCACGCGCTTGCTGACCCGCTTGTAGTCCAGCGCGTCCTCGATGCGGTCGGTCCGCGCGGCGCGGCGGGTGTCGGTGTAGAGGGTCAGGTCGAGGACGACCTTCTGGCGGACCTTCCTCTCCCAGTCGAAGATGCCGATGACGGCGGTCGCCGAGAGTCCCACGATGTCGATCCGATCGGGGGCGTCGTCCCTCATGATGGTCTGGATGGTAACCCTCGCGCCAAGGAAGCGCCTCCCCCTCCTCCTCGCGGCCCTCCTGTCCGCGGCCCCCCTCGCGGCCCGCGCGGAGGGGCCGCCGGCCCTCGTCGTGCGGAAGTGGCTCGCCCTCGACGCCGTGGACAACCGCGGCCGCGTGCCGTTCAACGCGAACGCCCCGTTCCTCCGCCACCTCCTCGACCGCGCCTCCCCCCCGCCGAAGGAGGGGGAGACGGTGAAGGGGGACCGCGCCGAGGCCGCCTGGCGCGCCGTCGGGGCGAAGGAGGACGGGACCGTCGAGGACGAGAACGGGGCGTGGTTCTTCGGCGAGGTCGAGGGGCCGAAGGGGCCCGCGGAGTCGGTGTTCCTCGCGCACCTCGACGGCGCGTCGGCCCTCTTCGTCAACGGCGCGGGGTTCGCCGGGGACGTCTACCGCCTCGGCACCGGCCCCGTGCCCGTCGCCCTCCGCCCGGGGGCGAACCGCCTGTTCGTCGTCGGCCCGCGGGGGCCGTGGAGACTGCGGTTCGAGCCGTGGACCCCCGGACGGTCGCCGCTCCTCCGCGAGGACGCGACCCTGCCCGACGTGGTGGGAGGGGAGGCCCCGTTCTCCGCGCCGGTCTCGTTCCGGGTGGTGAACGCGGCGACCTCGTGGCGGGCCGTCGGCGTCGTCGTGGAACCCGATCCCGCCCCGCCGGCGGGAATCCCCATGCCCCCCCTCTGGACCGGCAAGGCGTCGGACGCGGTCACCTTCTCCCGCGGCCCGGGGACGAAGGGCCGCGTGGCCTTCGGCGTCCGCGGGTGGGCGGCGGAGGAGCAGGGACCCGCGGAGACCTTCGAACTCGAGAGGCGCCTTCCCGACGAGGCCCGCCGCGTCACCTTCGTCTCGCCCATCGATGGAGCCACGCAGTTCTACGGGTACCTCCCCCCGGCGAAGAGCGACCTGCCTCCCGGGAAGATCGGCCTCGTCCTGACCCTCCACGGGGCCGGGGTGGACGCCCTCGGCCAGGCGCGGTCCTACTCGGCGAAGCCGGACTTCCGGATCGTCGCCCCGACCAACCGCCGCCCCTTCGGCTTCGACTGGCAGGACTGGGGGGCGAAGGACGCCCTCGAGGTCATGGCCCTCGAACAGGACCCGAAGTCGGGATACGGGCCCGGCGCCTTCCTCACGGGCCACTCGATGGGCGGCCACGGGGCCTGGCACCTCGCCGCCAACCTCCCCTACTTCTGGGATGCCGTCGCCCCGAGCGCCGGATGGTGCTCCTTCGACACCTACGGCGGCGGGCCGCGCCCCGTCACCCCGCTCACCCCGATCTGGCGGGGAGGCGACGGCGGCTCGCGCACCGAGGACCTCGTGACGAACCTCGTCGCCCTCCCCACCTACGTCCTCCACGGCACGAAGGACGACAACGTGCCCCTCTCCGAGGCCGAGGGGATGCTGCGGCGCCTCGAAGCCGCGGGCGGCAAACCCCTCCACCACTTCCAGGTGGGGGCGGGCCACTGGTGGGACGGGGACGAGGCGCCGGGCGCGGACTGCGTGGACTGGCCGGGGATCTTCGATCTCTTCCGACG
>CAZWGT010000397.1:2309-2522 GCA_964633345.1 uncultured Planctomycetota bacterium | reverse complement strand
CGTGACGACCTCGCCCTTCCGCAGCTTCACGGGGGGATCCGCGGCGCCAGGGGCGTCGACTCGCGGAACCTGCGGCCCCGTCCTCTCTTGGGCGGCGAGGAAGTGGCGGAGGCCGCGGATCCATGTCTCCCGTGGAACGCCCACCCCGAGGCGGGCCCCCGCGTCGCGGTCGAAGAAGAACCGAGCGCTCGGCCTCGAGCTCTGCGAGAAGGC
>CAZWGT010000397.1:0-2299 GCA_964633345.1 uncultured Planctomycetota bacterium | reverse complement strand
CGAGGAAGGCGAACTGGGAGTTGCTGTGGTCGTGGTACCCGAGGGGGTTGAACCAGCCGTAGCCCCATGCTCCGCCCTCGTCCACGGAAGGCTGGTCGCCCGTCGCCACCGGGCGCCGCGGGAGCTTCCTCTTCCTGGAAGGTGGCTCGAGGGGACCGCGGCTGTTCTCCTCGCCATCATCCTGGGTCTCGGTGAGCCACCAGACCATCTCCTCAGCCCAAGCCACGTCCTCCTTGCTGAGAGAGGCCGGCCTCTTCCCCCCCGGGGGTCCTTTCCCCACGGGGACCGCCGCCCGATTGTGGGTCGCGTCGAGCGCCATGAGGCAGAGGGAGACGAAGTAGGTAGTTCGTCCGTCGGCGCCCTGGAGTTCCGCGGCGCGGTCATCCTTCGGCCTCCCCCGGGTGCCCCAGTCGGCCCGGATCCGGTCGAATCCCCGCACGAGGGCAGGGTCATCGAGGTGAACGTCGCAGGCGGCCAGCGTGTAGACGGCCAGGGCGTTCGCACCGACGGTCCATGAGCCGCCCATCCAATTCTCGCTCTGGCGGCCCGAGGCGGAGTCGAGGGCGAAGGAGCCATCGGCTCTCTGATTCCGTCGGAGCCACTCGACCCCGCGGGCGATGGCGGCGTCAACGCGGGCCTGGAAGTCCTGGGATTGCGCCTGCCCTTGACCGAGGACAGGGGGGCTGGCGGGGCCTTCTCCGGCGCGGGAGGAGGACGGACAGAGCGTGCACGCGACGGCGAGGAACCACCGGAGTGCTCTTGCACAGCGCGCGGCGCTACTACCCACGCCCATCTTGACACCCGCGTCTTGCCGGACGAGCCCAGTCTACTCCGGTTTGATGATGAGGTGCGAGGGCCAGTGATTGCCGCAGCCTTGGCCACCTACTTGTCGCGTCGGCACCAAGGCGGTTGGAGTTCAGCACTCCGTATCAAGTCCCGCCCCCCCTCCCGGGAGGCCCGGGGCGCGGGGGGGGCTTCACTCAACGGGAGCGGGTCACCGTGCCGGACCTTCCTCAATCCGCGCCGCCGGTGCGGCCGAGTGAGTACCCTCCCTGTTCCCGGGTTCCCATCGGCCCGGTTCCGCCTCGCCATCGGAGACGCCATGCAGGACGGTCCCGGAATCACCACCTACGCCGAACCCGGCTCCTCGTGGCAGCCCTGGTACCTGCCGTACCGGTACGGGGCCCTCTTCCTCCACCCGCCCGAGCCGGTGCGAGGCCGGGTGAATGCGCTGAGGGCCAGGCACGATCCGCGATCCCACGGGATCAGCGAGGCCCACGTGAGCCTGACCGTCCCGTTCCCCCGCCCCGTCACGGGGGAGGCGGATCGAGCCATTGCCGAGGTGGCCTCCAGGCATCCCGCTTTCGAGGTCGCCTGGGGTCCGCCCCGGCGCTTCCCGGACTCGCCCGTCGTGATGCTGCCGATCCTCCCGGTCCCGCCCATCGCCCGGTTGGTGGAGGCGCTGGAGTCGTGCGCCGTCTTCGAGGGGGCGCAGGCGCGGCGCTACCCCTTCCTCCCCCACATGACCATCTCCGAGTTCAACGAGATGCCCAGAGCCCTGGAGATCATGGAGGAACTGGGCGACATGGACCTCTCGGGGACCTGGTTGTGCGAGGAGATCGGCTACGCGGTCCCCGACGAGGACTTCCGATTCACCGTGCGCAAGCGATGGTCCCTCGCAGCGCGGACCTGAGGAGCGGCTCCCCCCCCTCCCGGGAGGCCCGGGGCGCAGGGGGGCCATGGAGTCCGACCCGTCGTGCATACTCCGTCCATGGACGACTGCCCGTTCTGTGCCATCGCCTCCGGCCGGGCCGACACGGACCTCGTCGCCGCCCGGACCGGGGAGGCCCTCGTGGTGCCGGCGCTGAAGCAGCGGCACCGCAATCGCGGCCACATGCTGGTCTTGCCGGCGACCCACTGCGTGCGCCTGTCGGAGGCGAGCCCGGGGCTCCTCCAGGACATCTACTCTCTGGCAGGTCGCGTCAGCCTGGCCGCGCGCAGGGCCTTCGGGGCGTCGGGCACGACCATCTTCCAGAACGACGACTCCCCGGATCAGGTACTCCTCCACCTGCACGTTCACGTCGTCCCGCGCACCGTCGGGGACGGGTTCCGCATGCCGGACCCGGAGGGAGAACTCGTCGAGCGCGAGGCGCGCCTCCGCCAGGCGCTCGCCCTTAGGAGTGCGCTGGGTTGAGCGGAGTCGGCCCGGGACCGGTCCCCCCCCTCCCGGGAGGCCCGGGGCGCGGGGGGGGGTGACTGAAGACGCCACCGCCCCCCTGCACGCTTCCCGCTTCCGGGT
>CAZWGT010000396.1:0-2523 GCA_964633345.1 uncultured Planctomycetota bacterium | reverse complement strand
GGCGAACGTCGCGCGCAGGTTCTGCATGGTCCCTCCCGTCCCGATAGACGGCCCGAGATGACCAGCGTAACGGCCCGCCTCCGGACCGGCACGGCCTTCCGCGGGGCCGCCGGGGCCCCGGGCGAGGAAAACCCGGCGTCGCTATCGTGTGTTACCTTCTGTGTGACAAGGAGGACCCCATGAAGAAGCCCCGCCGCCCGAAGAGGAAGTCCGGCACCGTCCGCCGCAGTTTCGCCCTCCCCCTCCGCCTCATCGAGGAGGTCCGGGAGGTCGCCCCCGACGAGGGGCCCGGCAACCTCAACGCCCTCGTCCGCGTCGCCCTCGAGCAGTACGTCGCCCGGCGGAAGGACGAGGAGTTCGGAGAGGAGATGGAGCGGATGTCCCGGGACCCGCAGGTCCGGAGGGAATCGGACCTGATTCTCAAGGAGTTCCGGTCCGCCGAGAGGGACGGGCTGCTGTGAGGCCCTTCTTCAGGGGCGAGATCTACTTCTCCCGGCTCGATCCGGTGGAGGGTCGCGAGCAGGGAGGCCGCCGCCCCGTCCTGATCGTCTCCTCCGACTCGCTCAATCGCCGCCCCCTCCTCGTCACCGTCATCACGGGCACCGACGCGAGGAACATGGACAGGGACTACTCGTCCAACGTGCGGGTGCCGGCCCGCGAATCCGGCCTCCCCATCGACACGGTCTTCCTCGCCTTCCAGATCCGATCCGTGGATCCGTCCAGGTTCGCCCACCCGAAGACCGGAGAGGTCCGCCTCGCCGGGCGGCTCTCGGCCAGCCGGATGCGCCAGGTCGACGAGGCGCTGCGGAAGGTGCTGGCGCTGGGGTAGGTCCCACGGCGGGCGGGGCAAGCCCCGCCCCTACCACGTCCACCGCCGAGGATCCGTGTTCCGCTTCATTCCTCCACCACCACCCGCCCCGCGGGGACGTCCTTCAGCTCCTTCACCGCGCCCGAGGGGAAGCGGACGCGGACGACGTCGGCCTTCACCGCGTCGCCCAGGCCGAAGAGGATCTCCGGCGGGCCGCCGGAGAGGTAGCCCTGCGTCGTGCGGATCTCCTCCCGCTGGAGGAGGCCCGGGGTCCCGACCTCCACCACGGCGCCGATCGCGTCGCGGTTGCGGCCCTTGCCGACGCAGCGCACCGTCAGGGACTTCCGCGCGTTCCCCCCGTCGTTGCGCAGCAGCAGCGGCCGGGCGCCGAGGGTGGCGATGACGACGTCCGGGTCCCCGTCCCCGTCGAGGTCCCCCGCCGCGCAGCCCCGGCCGCAGCACTCCCGCGCGAAGGAGGCCGCCGCCGTCGCGTCCTCGAAGGACCCGTCCCCCCGGTTGCGGAAGAGGATCGCCTTCTCCGGCTGCAGCTCGTGGAGGGCGCCGCAGGTCAGGACCAGGTCGGGCCAGCCGTCGAGGTCGTAGTCCACCGGCGTCGGGGACCAGCCCGTGCGCCCCCGCATCGCCCCGTCGAGGCCGGCGACGCGCGCCCGGTCCTCGAAGCGCCCGTCGAGGTTGAGGTAGAAGGTCCCCCCGCTCCCGTCGGGGACGACGACGTCGGGGCGGCCGTCGCGGTCGGCGTCCATCACCGCGATCCCCATCGACGAGCGCGCCTGCCCGAGATCGGAGTAGGCCAGCCCCAGGGAGAAGCCCACGTCCACCCAGGAGCCGCCGCGGTGCTCGTAGACGAAGTTCGGCTTCGCGTCGTTGGCGACGAGGAGGTGGGATCGGCCCGAGCCCGTCAGGTCGGCGAAGGCGACGCACATCCCCCGCCCCTCCGTGGACCAGAGCCCCCCGCGCTTGGTCGCGTCCTCGAAGGTCCCGTCGGCCCTGCCGAGGAGAAGGCGCACCGGCTCGCCGGCGTAGGCGAGGGGGCCGGGGAAGGGCTCCCCGGGGCCTCCCCGGCGGGCGGCCGGATCGAAGCGCACGTAGCCGCAGGCGGCCAGATCGAGGATCCCGTCCCCGTCGGCGTCCCCCCAGGCCGCGCCGACGTAGAAGCCGTCGAGGTCGATGCGCGAGGCGGCCGTGGCGTCGGTGAACCGCCCCCCGTCGTTGCGGTAGAGGCGGCAGCGACCGTAGTTGGCGACGAAGAGGTCCGTGTCCCCGTCCCCGTCCACGTCGGCGGGGGCCGCACCCATGCCGTAGCCCGCGTCGCCGAGCCCGCTCTCCCGCGTCGCGTCGGTGAACCGCCAGCCCCCCTCGTTGCGGTAGAGCCGGTTGACGGGAGGGACGGGATGGACCTCCCCGGGGGCGGCCACGGGGTCCACCGCACCCTGCAGGAAGTAGAGGTCGAGGTCCCCGTCCCCGTCGTAGTCGAACAGGGTCACCCCCCCGCCGGAGGCCTTGACCAGGTTGTCCATCGCCCCGCCGCCCCAGGTGTGCACGAAGTCCACCCCGGCCTCGGCGGGCGGAAGTTCCCGGAAGGCCACGGGGATCGCGGCCGGGGGCCCCCCGCGCCGGCCGGAATCCATGACCGGGGCCGGCGGCGCCGGGCGGGCCCCCGGGCGCACGGGGGCGGACGGCCCCCTCCGCTCGGC
>CAZWGT010000395.1:0-2536 GCA_964633345.1 uncultured Planctomycetota bacterium | reverse complement strand
TGGCCCCGGGCCTTGAAGGGAGGATCCATGCTGGAGACGCTCAACCTCAAGAAGAGCCTCGACAAGGCGGCCTACGCACGGGCCTTCGGACCGCTCCAGGAGCGCCTGCGGAGCCTGCAGTACGAGCTGCAGCGGGCCGAAATCGCCACCGTCGTCGTCTTCGAGGGCGTGGACGGGGCCGGCAAGGGCACCACCATCGGCCGCCTCGTCCAGCGCCTCGACCCGCGCCTGTGCCGCGTCATCCCCTCCACCCCGCCGACGCAGGAGGAGGCCGGCCGCCACTTCCTCTGGCGATACCAGATGAAGCTCCCGGCCGACGGGCACATGTCGATCTTCGACCGCTCCTGGTACGGGCGCGTCCTCGTGGAGCGCATCGACGGGGGCCTCGACGACGACCTCGTCCGGCGGGCCTACACCGAGATCCGCGACTACGAGCGCTGGCTGGCCGACGACGGGCAGGTCATCGTCAAGTTCTGGCTCCACATCTCGAAGAAGATGCAGAAGAAGCGCCTGAAGAAGCTGGAGGAGGACTCCCTCACCGCGTGGAAGGTCTCCCCCGAGGACTGGAAGCACCACAGGGACTACGACCGTTGGATCCGGGCCGCCGAGCAGATGTTCACCGCCACCGACACACCCTACGCCCCGTGGACCCTCATCGCCGCGGGGGACAAGCGCTCCTGCCGCGTCGAGGTCTTCAAGACCCTCATCCAGCGGATGGAGGAGGCGCTGGCGCGCCGCCTGTCCGACCCCAAGGCGGTCTCCCGCACCACCATCGCGAAGTCCCAGCTGAAGGACTCCCGCGAGAAGGCCAACGTCGAGCTCTCGACGCGGGCCCGGGCCGAGGCGGCGGCCGCCGGCCTGCCCCTCGAGGAGGCGCCGAGCCCCCTGAGGAAGCCCCGGAAGGCGAAGCGGAAGGCGGTCGCGAAGAGAAGGAAGGGGAGGTAGGCCATGCTCGAGAAAGTGGATCTCAGCCTGGCCCTCGCGGAGAAGGAGTACTGGCGCCGCATCGGGGAGGAGCAGCTGCGCCTCCACATGCTCCAGAGGAGGATGTACCAGAGCGGCAAGTGCTCCGCCCTCGTGATGCTCGAGGGCTGGGACGCGGCCGGCAAGGGCGGGGCGATCAAGCGGATCACCGAGACCCTCGACCCCCGCGGCTACGAGGTCGTGGCCTTCGCCGCCCCGAAGGGGGACGAGAAGACCCACCACTACCTCTGGAGGTTCTGGAAGGACGTCCCGCCCCTCGGCCGCATGGCCATCTTCGACCGCACCCACTACGGGCGCGTCCTGGTGGAGCGGTGCGAGGGCTTCTGCTCCGAGGAGGAGTGGCGCCGCGCCTACCGCGAGATCAACGAGTGGGAGGGGCACCTCCTGGGCTCGGGCTGCCTCGTCATGAAGTTCTGGCTCCACCTCTCCAAGGACGAGCAGCTCCACCGGTTCAAGGGCCGCGAGCGGGACCCCTTCCGGCAGTACAAGCTCACCGAGGAGGACTGGCGCAACCGGGCGCGCTGGAAGGACTACGAGGAGGCGGTGGAGCAGATGCTCCAGAAGACCAGCACGCCGCTCGCCCCCTGGACCGTGGTCGAGGCCAACGACAAGTACTGGGCCCGCGTGAAGATCGTCAAGACCATCGCCGACCGCCTCGAGGAGGTCCTCGGGCCCGCCGAGGACGGCGGGAAGAAGGGGAAGAAGAAGGGCAAGGGCAGGTAGCCGGGAACCCCGCTCCCCTCCGCCGGGTATCATGCCCGTGGAGACCGCTCCACGGAGGCCCTCCCATGCGCCGCGCCCTCGTCCTCGCCGCGTCGCTGCTGTTCGTCGCCCTCCCCGCGGGGGCGCAGGACGGACTCGGCGCGAAGACGATCAAGGATCTCTTCAAGGGGAAGGTCGTCTCCGTCAAGGGCCGGCGCGTCGAGCTCGCCTACGACTTCGCCGACGCCGCCCAGGCCGAGGACTGGGCCTCCACCTACCCCTTCGTCCGGCCCGCCGCCAGCGGCGGCTTCCGCCTCGACGGGAAGGCGCTCCGCGGCGACGGGTACGGGGGCTGGCGGCTGAAGGCGGTCTTCGACGGGGAGGTGAGGCTCGCCGCCACCCTGTCGAGCGAGGACGCACGGGACTTCGGGGCCGTGATCCTCGACGAGCAGGGGACGCAGTTCGACCTCTTCTCCCTCGCGGACACCGTCTTCTCGGCGCTGGACCGCAAGAACCCCCTCCAGACGATGATCACGACCTTCCAGCCCGCGGGCCGCGGGCCCGGAGGGAACACGGAGTGGCGCTACGTGAAGACCGCCTACGAGCCCCGCGTCGGGACCTCCCCCTTCGAGATGGTCGTGCGCAAGCGCGGCGCGCTGAACGACTTCCGCTGGGGGGCCGGGCGGCTCTCCGGGGAGGACAAGGAGACGAAGGTCGGCCCCCGCCTCGGCGTCGGCTTCTTCACCCTGGGCGCCCGCGTGGTGGTGACGAAGGCGGCGGTCTCCGGCGTGCTCGACGCCGAGTGGCTGAAGGACCAGGGGGTGGTGTTCGAGGACACGGTCCCCGAGGA
>CAZWGT010000394.1:484-2541 GCA_964633345.1 uncultured Planctomycetota bacterium | reverse complement strand
ATGACCGCCAGGGTCAGGCTGGCCGCGAGGATGCTCGTCCCGAACCGGAAGAAGTAGACGAAGGCGCCCACCCCGAACAGGGCGTGGACGATGGACGGCACGCCGGCGAGGTTCATGATCGCCAGGTTGATGATCCGCGTCAGGGCGTTGTCCGGGGCGTACTCCGAGAGGTAGAGCGCCGCCGCCACTCCCACGGGGACCGACGCCAGGAGCGCGACGGCGACGAGCCATACCGTCCCCACGAGGGCGGGGAGGATCCCGCCCGCCGTCATCGCGTCCCGCGGCTCCGTGAAGAGGAACGATCATCACCGCCGCGACCACGCCGAGGATGAGGAGCACGGGGAGGACGATGAGGAGGGTCATGGCGAGGAGGATCCCCCCGAACATCCGCTCCGCCCGGCGGTGCCTGCGGTCGAGGTCGGTGGCGCCGAACACGGCTACCGCCTCCCCTTGCCGCGCACGAAGAAGTCGGCCGCGAGGTTGATGCAGAAGGTCACCGCGAACAGCAGGATCCCGATGGTGAAGAGCGCCCGGTAGTGGTCGGAGCCCTCGGCGGTCTCCCCGAGCTCCGCGGCGATGGTGGCGGTGAGGGCGCGGACGGAGTCGAAGACGCTCGTGGGGAGGTTGATGGAGTGCCCGCTGGCCATCAGGACCGCCATGGTCTCGCCGAACCCCCGGCCGACGCCCAGGAGGACCGCGGCCACGAGGCCGTTCTTCCCGGCGGGCAGGACGACCCGCAGGACGACCTGGAGGCGCGTGGCCCCCATGGCCTCGGCCGCCTCCCGGTAGGTGTCCGGCACCGCCTTGAGCGCATCCTCGGCGAGCGTCGTCATGATGGGGGTGGCCATCAGCCCGAGGATGATCCCCGAGTTGAGGATCCCCAGGCCCACGGGCACGTGGAACACCGAGATGATGAGGGGGTTGACGACCGTGAGCCCGATGAACCCCCAGACGACCGACGGCACCGCGGCCAGGAGCTCGACCAGGACCTTCAGGATCTCGCGGGTCCTCCCCCGCGCGAACTCGGCGATGAAGATCGCCGCCCCCAGGGAGAACGGGACCGCCAGGAGCATCGCCAGCCCGGTCACGCTGGCGGTCCCCGCCATCAGGGCGAGGATCCCGTAGGTCGGGTTGTCGGAGGTGGGGCGCCAGGCGGGGGAGCCGAAGAACTCACCGGCCTTGAAGGGGCCCTCGAGGAAGCCGAACCCCTCCTTCCCGATGAAGACGAAGATCCCGAAGATGAAGACGATGGCGGAGACGCCCCCGGCGAACACGAGGACGCGGACGCCGAGATCGACGTACCACGAGAGGTCCCTGCGGTCCTCCCGGAGCCGCCGCGGGGGGGAATCGGCCTGGGGAGTCTCAGCCGGCCTGCTCACCGCAGAGGGTCTCCAGGAGGTCGCGGATGCGGGACGCCAGGCGCCTGTAGAGATCCTCCCGCCGCCGGTCCTCGGCCCCCTCGCCGGCGGGAGGGACATCGGCGTGCCAGTCGAGGAGGACGGTGCCGTAGGGCAGGTGCTCGATCCGGTCGCGGGCCCCGGGGACCAGGGCCACCACGATGTCCACGCCCCGGAGGTCTTCGTAGGCCGTGGCCATCCTCCTCGGCGCCACGGTCCGGACGTCGTGCCCCCTCGCGTCGAGGAACTCCACGAGGCCGGGTTCCAGGGCCGCGGCGGGGGACCAGCCCGCCGACTCGAAGGTCGCCCCCGAGGGCCAGCCCTTGCGGGCGATGGCCTGGGCCATCACGCTCGGCCCGGCGTTCCGGTCGTCGAGGAAGAGGATCCGGTACGGCCTCTGCTGCTTCGCCTCCCCCGTGACCGCGAAGACGGTCTCCTCGCAGATGTTCTTGGCCTGGTCCGCGATGCGCTCGAGGCGCCCGAAGATGACCAGGAAGGCGAACAGGTCCCGGACGGGGACCCCCCGTGACTCCCCCTCCGCGAGAAGGTCCCGGTAGACCTTGCGGTAGGCGGCGTTGGACTGGATCTCCATCGCCATCGTGCCGCGCGCCAGCTCGGGGTTCTGCCCGTCGAAGGCCTTGAGGGCCTGGCGGAACACGG
>CAZWGT010000394.1:0-474 GCA_964633345.1 uncultured Planctomycetota bacterium | reverse complement strand
CTGCTCCGCCATCATCTCGATGTCGCGCGCCACCGTCGAGGGCGTGGGGGAGTGGCTCTGGATCGCCTCCCGGGAGATGGAGACCGCGTAGTCGCCGATGCGCTCCAGGGCGATGCAGAGCCTCAGGACCGCGGAAATGTAGCGGAGGTGGCCCGCGCTGGGCAGGTGCCGGACGACGAAGGCGTGGCAGAGGCGGTCGATCTCCCGCGTGGCGCGGTTGACGGGGCGATCCCCGAGGATGGTCGCCGACGCGAGGTCGCGGTCCCTCTCCAGGAACGCCCGGACCGCGTTGTCGAGCGCGGTGTCCAGGCGGAGGCCGAGGGCGGCGATGCGGGTCCTCAGGTCGGCGAGATCACGGGCGAGGCGCTCCTCGTAGTGGGACATGGCGGGCCTCCGCGCGCTACTTCCCGACCAGCGGGCGGACGGGGGAGTACCCCTTGTCGCGGATGATCCGCTGCCCGTCGTCGGAGAGGA
>CAZWGT010000393.1:0-2541 GCA_964633345.1 uncultured Planctomycetota bacterium | reverse complement strand
GGGGGGCGAGCCGGGCGAGTTCCCGGCCGAGTTTCCGGTACTGGGAAGCGTCGCGGGGGGGGGGGGGGGGGGGGCGCGGGGGCGCGGCGCGGCGCCGCCGCCGGCTCCGGGTGGGAGAGCGCGTACCCCGCCCACCCGCCGATCCCGAAGATCGCCGCGAGGACCGCCCACCGGATCGCCGTGTCCATGGTGCGCCGATGTTACGCCGGGGGCAGGGGGAGCCGCTCCTTCTCCACCCACAGGCCGCGGGCGTCCTCGACCACGAAGGAGAGGTGCTCGACGGAGAACCGCACCGGCGCGAGGTGGCCGGCGATCTGGCGCTGCAGGAACTCCGCCTCGGAGACCGTGGGCGCCCGGCCGATCCCCATGACGGGGACGTAGGGCGGGACCTCCGCGCCCTCCGGGGGGCCGAGGGCGGCGAGCAGCCTACCGTTCAGGTCGCCCAGCGGACCCGCCCCCTCGTCCACCTTGACGAAGACGGTCCCGTCCCGCGTCCTCCCGGCGCCGGAGAGGTTCACGGGGAAGGGGCCCCGACCCGCCGCCGCGACCGCCCCGGCGAGGCGCGGCAGGCCCTCGGCGGCGGTCCGCCAGGAGAGGGCGGGGAGGACGGCGACGTGGGCGGCGATGCGGTGGAAGAGGGGATCGTGGAGCCGGCGGAACTCCTCCGCGGCGGCCACCGCCTCGGCCGGGGGGAAGACCACGACCGCCATGCGGGGCTCCATGGCCGGGATTGTACGGTGCGCCCCCCCCTGCGCTATGGTGGACCCGTGCGCGTCGCCATCGCCTCCGACCTCCACCTCGGGATCACCCCCGCCGCCGCGGTCCGATCGCTCGCGTCCGCCGTCGCCGCCTCCGATCCCGACGCCGTGGTCCTGGCCGGGGACGTCGCCGAGTCCCCCTCGCTCTGGCTCGACTGCCTGCGGATCTTCGCCGACGCCTGCGACGGGCCCGCCCTGCTGGCGCTGCCGGGGAACCACGACCTCTGGGCGCGGGAGGGCTCGACCTCGGCCGACCTCTTCGGCCGGCTCCTCCCCTCCCTCGCCCGGGACGCCGGGTTCGCGTGGCTCGAGGGGGACCCCCTGGTGAGGGGGTCCGCGGCCGTGGCCGGATCGCTGGCCTGGTACGACTACTCCGCCGCCGAGCCGGGCCTCGACCTGGGGCCGGCGTGGTACGCCGCCCACCGGCGCCGGCTCATCGTGGACGGGGAGGCGATGGACCCGGACTTCGACGACCGCGCCTTCGCCGCGGAGCGCTCGCGGGCGCTGCTGGCCGACCTCGACGCGCTGGAGCGGGACCCCGCGGTCGCCTCGGTCCTCGTCGTCACCCACGTGCCGCTCTTCGAGGCCCAGCTGGCCCGCAAGCCCTGGGACCGGGAGTGGGCGGTGCGCACCGCGTTCTTCGGGAACCTGACCCTCGGCGCGGAGGTGCTGCGGCGCCCGAAGGTCGCGACGGTCGTCTCGGGCCACACCCACGCGGGGAAGCGGGCCGCGGTGTACCGCAGGGACGGCCCGCCGATCACCGCCCTCGTCGTCGGGAGCGACTACGGCCGCCCCGCCTTCGTGACCCTGGAGATCGGAACGTGAGCGCGAAACCCCTGCTGTCCCGCTGGTGGATGCGGCTCCTCCTCGGGCTCCTCGTCCTCGGCCTCGTCGCCTTCCTCGCGCGGAACCTCATCGTGCGCAAGGGGCTGGAGGCCGCCGTGACGGAGGTGACCGGATTCCCCCTGGCGATCGACTCCTTCGCCCTCGGCATCCTCGATTCGAAGGTCGTCGTGAAGGGGATGCGGCTGTCGAACCCGCCCGGCTTCGAGGATCCGCGGTGCATCGGCATCCGGCGGCTGGCCGCCGACGTCGAGCTCGGGAGCGCCTTCGGGGACGAGCTGCACATCGAGGAGATCGACCTCGACATCGAGGAGGTCGTCGTCGTGCGCAGCGCCGGCGGGGAGACGAACCTCGATCGGCTGGCCGCCCTCGGCGGCGGCGGGGAGGGCGGGAAGGCGAAGGAGGAGGGCCCCGCGAAGCAGAGGAAGTGGCGCTGCGATCGCCTCCACCTGCGGCTGCCGAAGGTGGTGTTCCTCGACTACTCCTCGATGCGCGACGGGAAGCCGAAGCGGGAGGTCTACGACCTGAGGGTGGACGAGACGTTCCGGAACGTGCGCGGCCCGGAGGAGGTGGTGAAGATCATCGTCCTGAAGGTCGTGGCCGGCACGCCGATCCGCCTCGTCCGCGCCAGCGTGGAGACCCTCACCCGGGGCCTCGGCGACGTCCACGGCGGGGCGGCGAAGGGGGTGGGCGGGGTGGTCGAGGGGGTCGGCGGCGCGATCGGCGGGGTTCTCGGCGTGGGCGGGGACGACGGGAAGAAGGAGCCGGAGCCCGCGCCGAAGAAGAAGGCCCCGAGGAAGAAGTAGGCGATTCCTTGGGGAGTCCCGGTCCCCCCCGCGATCCTAGGCGGTTTCCCGCCCCCCCGGGGGCCCCGAAAGGAACGCCGCCATGCCCAAGTCCACCCTCCGCCTGAAGACCGGCCTCGCCGAGATGCTCAAGG
>CAZWGT010000392.1:0-2581 GCA_964633345.1 uncultured Planctomycetota bacterium | reverse complement strand
CCCCGGCCCCGCCCTCCTCCCGCTCGAGGAAGGCGCGCCCCTCGGGGCAGAGCGGGCGGTAGTCGCACCAGCCGCAGAGGGTGTTGGGGGTCGGGGGGAACTTGTCCGGGCCGTCGGGCCGGCGCTCCTCGGCCTCGATCCCGTCGAGGAGGGCGAGGATCGCCGCCTCCTTCTCCGCGAGCCACGCCGGGTCGGGCTCGAAGCCGACCTCCCGGCTCTCGGCGAGGTAGATCATCGAGCAGCGCTTCACCGGCGCGCGGAACTTGCGGCCGACGATGAGGGCGTAGGCCGCGAGCTGGATGTCGTCGGCGCGGATCTGCTCGACGGTCTTCGCCTTGCCCGTCTTGTAGTCCACGACCGTGAGCGCGTCCCCCTCCCTGTCGATGCGGTCGATCTTCCCCGCGAGGACGTGGCGGCCCCCGAGGGGGATCTCGTGGAACGCCTCCGCCGTCGCGGGCACCGCCCTGAGGTCCTGGGTCTGCGCGAAGCCCCAGAGCAGGTGCTTGGCCTTCTCCCCCGCCGCGGCCTCGGTCTCGCGGTCGGCGCCGAAGAGGACCCTGCGCTCCTCGCGCCGCTGGACGCCCCACTTCCCCCGGATGTCCTTCCCCGACCACGCCTCGCGCAGGCGCTGGACGAGGGTCTCGAAGTTCCGCGCGGGGATGGGCGTCTTCGCGGGGTCGAAGAACCTCTCGAGGGCGTCGTGGATCGCGGAGCCGATGAAGGTCTCGATGGTCGGCCTGCGGTAGCGGCGCTTCAGCTCCGGGTCCCGGTCGAATCCGTACTTCCTCGGGCAGTTGCGGAACGTGTCGAGGGAGGTGGGGAAGGACTTCATCGCCGGCTCAGCGTAGCACCGGGGAGCGCGCGAGCGCCTCCACCATGTCCGCGTGGATGCCCACGACGTCCTCCGTGCGCCGCGCGTAGCCCCCGGCGAGGACGCCGAGGACCGGGCAGCCCTCGGCGGCCGCGAATCCGAGCACCCGCGCGTCCCGGCGGCGGAAGCCCTCGCGGGTCAGCGCGAGGCGCCCGAGCCGGTCCTCGACGAAGGGGTCGGCCCCGGCGACGTAGACGAGGAGGTCGGGGCGGGGGAACTCCCGGGCCACCCGATCCAGGGCCCCGTCGAGGGCGCGCAGGTACTCCGCGTCGCCGGTCCCCGCGTCGAGGCCCACGTCGAGGGAGCCGCGCTCCTTGGGGACGGGGTAGTTGTCCTCCTCGTGCACGGAGAAGGTGTAGGCGTCGGGGTCGCCGGCGAAGCAGGCCACGGTCCCGTTGCCCTGGTGGACGTCGAGGTCCACGAAGAGCGCCCGGCGGATCCGCCCCTCGCGCCGCAGCACCTTCACCGCCACGGCGGCGTCGTGGAGGAGGCAGAACCCCTCCCCGTGCCCGGGGTAGGCGTGGTGGAAGCCCCCGGTCAGGTTCGCCGCGGCCCCGCGCTCGAGCGCCCGGCGCGCGGCGAGGACGGAGCCCCCCGCGGCGAGGACGAAGGCGTCCACGACGGCCCGGTCCACGGGGACCTCGAGGCGCGGGTCCCAGGGGGCCGTGCCCGCGGCGATGGCGTCGAGGCGGTCGAGGTAGTCGGCGTCGTGGACGAGGAGGAGGTCCTCCCGCGGCGCCGGCTCCGGTCGGAGGAAGCCGCCGGCGGCGACGACCCCGCGGCGGACGAGCTCCGCGGCGGCCAGGCGGTACTTCTCCGTGGGGAAGACGTGGCCCGGCCAGTCGAAGGCGTAGCGGTCGTCGTGGACGACGGGGAGGGGACCGCTCACGGGACCAGGGGGGAGAGGTCGGTCCACGGGCCGGTGCAGGGGGGGCCGGCGCTGAACCTGAGGACCGCGCCGCGCGTCCCCTCCGGCGGGAGCGCGACGATCATCGAGGAGACCGTGCCGCGCCCCTCCCCGTGCCAGCAGGGGGCCCTCCCCGAGGGCAGCGAGGGGGAGTGGTCCGCCAGGGCCGCGGCCAGGCGGTCCGCCTCGGCGGCGGGCCCCGCCGCGGGGGCGGCGCCGACGGCCGGCGGCGCGGGCACGTCGAGCTCGTCCTCGTTGGTGAGGAAGTGGTCCCCCTCCTCGAGGTCGGTCAGCTCGGTCCAGCCGTCGTGGTAGCGCACCACGAAGGCCCCGTCGGCCGCGGCGGCCAGCAGGTGGAAGTTGTCGTAGAGCCGCTCCTGCCCGCGGAGGTGGCGCTCCAGGGCCTCGCGCAGCCGGTCGAGGGAGGCGGCGCGCAGGGCGTCGAGGACGAGGAGCCCCCGGGAGCGGAAGGTGGCCCCCGTCCCCCGGGGAGGACGGTTGGTGACGGCGACGACGAGGCCCGCGGCGTTCACCCCGGCCCACGAGCCGCCGGCGAGGCGGTCCACGGGCGCCGCGAAGGGCACGGCCCCCGGGTGCAGCCGCGGCGGGTCGAAGGGCCGGGAGAGGCTCTCGTCCCGGTTGGCGGCCAGGACCACGGGGGCGCCGGGCACCGTCTTCCAGCGGAGGGCCAGGAGGCACATGGAGCCGGAGACTCTATCGCCGGCGGCGGTACCGGAGTGCACGGGATCGTTCCGCGCCGCCTTCGGCGTCGCGGGGCTCCCGGATCGCGATCGTCCGGAACG
>CAZWGT010000391.1:238-2593 GCA_964633345.1 uncultured Planctomycetota bacterium | reverse complement strand
ACACGTGGCGCGCCTCGCTCCGCGCGGCCGCGGCCCTCGTGCGCGGCCTGCGCTTCGACGCCGCCGCCTGCGCCCGGGCCCTCGAGGCCGGCTTCCCCGAGGCGACGGAGGCCGCCGACTACCTGGTGGAGAAGGGCGTCCCCTTCCGCGAGGCCCACGAGGCGGCGGGGAGGGCGGTCCTCGTGGCCGAGGACCGGGGGGCGCGGCTGCGGGACCTGGCGTTCGGGGACTGGAAGGGGATCCACCCGTCCTTCGACCGGGGGGTGATCGCGCGGCTCGACCCGGCCTCGTCCGTGCGCAGGCGGGACCACGTCGGGGGGACGGCGCCGCGGCGCGTGAAGGCGGCCATCGGGCGGATCCGGAGGTTCGCGAAGTCGAAGGCGTGAGGCGGGCACCGGGGACTGTCCCCGGTTCGAGGAAACGGCGGGCCGGGCTTCGCCCGGCCCCTACTGGGACGGGCGGAAGATCGTGACGGAACGCTCGTTCTCGAGGCCGTCGGTGCCGAAGCCGCCGATGATGAGGAAGCCGCCGTCGGGCATCGGGTTCACCGTGTGGGCGGCCCGCGGGACCATGAGGTCGAAGAGCATCGGGTAGAAGGCCCCCTCGCCGGCGTTCCCGGCCGGATCCCAGATCTGGACCTGGTCGAGGACGAGGTCGATCCCCGGCCCGCCCCCCTCGTAGACGAGGCCGCCGATGAGCGCGATGCGTCCGCCCCCGGGGATGAGGGTCAGGGTCGCGTAGTCGGGCGAGGTGCTCACCGGCAGCTGGAACGGCGGGCAGAAGCCCGCCTCCCGGTAGCTGTCGAGCGAGGGGTCGTACCGCTCCGCCCGTCCGGGCCCCCCTCCGGCGAGGAGCACGGAGCCGGACTTCGTCAGGCAGGCCGCGTGGAAGATGCGGTACTCCCCGGGCGGGGAGGTCGCGGCGAAGGTGCCCGAGGCGGGCTGGTAGACCTCGTTGACGAGGGCCAGCGCGCTGGCGCCCCCGGCCAGGAGCACCCTCCCGTCCGGGAGGAGGGTGGCCGTGTGGCCGCCGCGCAGGGCGACGGGCGCGCCGGCCGTGGCCGACCACCCGGGGGTGAAGGGGTTGAAGACCTCCGCTCCCTGGGCGTAGTTGAGGAACCCCCCGCCGTTCGTGAACCCCCCCGCCACCAGGATCCGGGATCCCGCGACGACGGTGGCGGTGTGGCTGGCCCGGCTCGCGGTCATGGAGGCGGCCGGGGTCCACGTGTCGGCGACGGGGTCGTAGACCTCCGTGGAGGAGAGGGTCGCCCCCGTCGGGCCGAAACCGCCGATGACCATCACCCCCCCCTCCCTCGAGGGGACCGCGGCGTGCTTGCGCCGGGCGGTGCCGAGGGAGGCGATCGAGGTGAAGGTGCCCGAGGAGGCGTTCCAGCGGTAGCAGGAGGCGAGGGGCGATCCCGCGAGGTCCTGGCCGCCGACGACGATGAGGTCGCCGCCGGGCAGGGCGGTCACGGTGTGGAACGCCCGGCCGACGGGCAGGGAGGGCGCCGTGAGGTCGTCGAAGTCCTCCGGCAGGACCGGCTTCACGCCCCCCTTGAAGGGCGACGTGCCGAAGCCCGCGCGGTACTCCTCCCTGAGGTAGCGGCCGCGCAGGGTGCGCGCGTCCCGGGTGACCACCATCTGGAACGTCGTGTCCCGGAACAGCGGGCGGTCGGGCGTGAAGAGGACCTCCCGCCCGCTGCCGTCCGCGGGGAAGGAGACCGTGCCCGGCAGGGACTTGCCGTCCTGCTGGACGGTGAAGGTCCCCGAGGAGAAGGCGCCCTCGTCCATGGTCCGGTTGAAGCGGATGATCACCTCGTCGGTGTAGACGTTGCCGAGGCCCGCCTGGGGGAAGGTGAATCGGACCCGCGGGGGCGGGCCGAGGTTCGGGGCCCGGACGAGCCGCTGGCCGGGATCGAGTCCGGCCGGGACCCCGGGGGGCTTCAGCCCGTGGGTCGTGAACACCGCCACGAAGGGATCCTCGAGCTCCCGCCCTCCGCGGCTCCGCACGTCCCGCGAGACGACGAGCCGCCACGCCGAGGCGGGGGCCAGCGGGGTCGCGGGACGCCACACGACGGTCCGCGCGTCGGGCTCCCCCGCCGCGTCGTAGCCCGCTTCCGCGGTCCCGGGGACCACGGCGGTCCCCTGGACCACCCGGAAGGAGGCCGCCGTCACCGTCGCGCCGTCCACCGGCTGGTTGAACCGCACGACCACGGGATCCGTCAGGAGGCCGACGGACCCGTCGGCCGGCCAGGAGGCGGACACCTTCAGGCGGGGCCCCGTCGGCGCGGGACCGCCGGAGGCGGTGGCCAAGTCGGCCAAGTCGTACACCGGCAAGTGGCTTTCCCGCATCCTA
>CAZWGT010000391.1:0-228 GCA_964633345.1 uncultured Planctomycetota bacterium | reverse complement strand
CGGCGCGGGACCGCCGGAGGCGGTGCTTCCGGTACCGACGAAGGACCCCGCGAGGAGGGCCGCTGCCAGGATCGGGCCGGGGAGAATCGGTCTCATCGGGGTTCCTTCCGCGGGCTTCATCCTATCCCGCGGACCCCTCCCGTCAATCCGGGAGACCGGGTGAGGCTCCCGGCCAGCCCGATCGCCTCGCCCCGATCCTGTGGGACGGAACGGCCGGGCGACCCGGAG
>CAZWGT010000390.1:0-2610 GCA_964633345.1 uncultured Planctomycetota bacterium | reverse complement strand
CAGCTCTCCGGCGGCGAGCAGCAGCGCGTCGCGCTGGCCCGCGCCATCGCCCCGCGCCCGGCGATCCTGCTGGCCGACGAGCCCACCGGCAACCTCGACGCCGCCACGGGCCACGCCGCCCTCGACCTCCTCGTCGGCCTGCGCGAGGGGGAGGGGGCCACCCTCGTCCTCGTCACCCACGACCCCGAGGTCGCCGCCCGGGCCGACCGGCGGATCCACCTGCGCGCCGGCCGCGTGGAGCGCGAGGAGGGGCGGTGACGGCGGGGTTCGCGCTGCGCTTCCTCCTGCGGGAATCGCGCGGCTCGGGAGGGAGGCTCCTGTTCTTCGCCGCCTGCCTGGCCGTGGGCGTCGCCGCGGTCACCGGCACCTCGGGGATCGTCGCGGGGATCGAGGCCGGCGTGCGGGGGAAGAGCCGCGAGGTCCTCGGCGCCGACCTCGCCGTCGAGGGCCGCCGCCCCCTCCCGCCGGAACTGGACGCGCTGCTGGCGGGAGAGGCGGGGATCGAGCGCACCGACGCGACGGAGATGGCGACCATGGCCGCCGTCGCCGGGCCCGACGGCCGCCCCTCCCGCAGCCGCCTCTGCCAGCTCCGCGTGATCCGGGGACGGTGGCCCCTCTACGGAGAGGTCGTCCTCCGCCCGGCCGGGGACATCGCCGCCGCGCTCGCGCCCGACGCGGCCGTCGTCGCGTCGGAACTCCTCGCCTCCCTCGGGGCGGGGACGGGGGACGTCGTCCTCCTCGGGGGCGCGCCGTTCCGCGTCGCGGCGGCGCTGGAGAGGGAGCCGGCCCGTCTGGGCTTCCAGGCGGTCCTCGGCCCCCGCGTCTACCTCTCCCCCGAGGGCCTGGCCCGCACGAGCCTGCTCGGGTTCGGGAACCGCGTCCAGCACCGCGCCCTCTTCGCCCTTCCCGGGAACCCGCCGCCGGAGCGGCTGGCGGCGCTCAAGGCGCGGCTGGAGGAGGGGCTCCCCGGGGCGGCCTTCCTCGACGTGGACACCCACTACGACGCGGAGCCGAACCTCGCCCGCCAGATGGAGCGGTTCCGATCCCTCGTGGGCCTCACGGCCCTCCTCTCCCTCGTGCTCGGGGGGATCGGCGTCGCCCGCATCACCGGGGCGTGGCTCGAGGGGCGGGCGGCGTCGGTGGCGGTGCTCCGCTGCCTCGGCCTGCGTCCCGGGGAGATCCTCGTCCTCTACCTCGGCCACGCGGCGCTCCTCGCCCTGGCCGGGAGCGTCGCCGGCGCCCTGGCAGGCTCCCTCCTCCCCTTCCTCGTCCCCGCGCTCGCGCCCGACCTCTTCCCCCCGGAGCTGTTCTCCGCCTTCCAGCCGGCGGCGGCGCTGCGCGGCGTGGGTCTCGGGCTCGGCATCGCCGTCCTCTTCAGCCTCCCGCCCCTCACCGCGGTCTGGCGGGTCTCCCCGGCGCGGGCCTTCCGGGCCGAGGCGGAGCCCCTGCCGCCGAACCGCGCGGTGCGGGCGGCGGCGGCGATCCTGCTGGCGGCGGGGGTGTTCCTCGCGGCGTGGACCGAGGGGGGCTCGGCGACGCGGGCCGCGGCCTTCGCCGGAGGGCTGGCCGTCCTCGCGGGGCTCCTGGCCCTGGCGGCCCGGGGCGCG
This sequence comes from uncultured Planctomycetota bacterium, assembly GCA_964633345.1. Taxonomy (GTDB): domain Bacteria; phylum Planctomycetota; class JAJSAM01; order JAJSAM01; family JAKLKS01; genus CAZWGT01. Next base: position 1,003 of record CAZWGT010000390.1, on the reverse strand, counting down.
ATGGCGATGGCCGGCGCCCTTCCGCGGGAGCGGTTCCACCCCGTCCTCCGCCACGGCGTCGCCGCGCTGGCCCGGCCCGGCGCGGGGACCACGGGGGCGGTCGTCGCCCTCGGCCTCGGCACCATGGTCGTGACGGCCATGCACCTCGTGGAGACGCGCCTCCTCGAGGGACTGCGGGCCTCCATCCCCGCCGACGCGCCGAGCGTCTTCCTCGTGGACATCCAGCCCGACCGGAGGGACGAGGTGCTCGGGATCCTCCGGGACGAGGGGGCGACGGAGGTGGACCACGTCCCCGTGGTGATGGGGCGCCTGGCGTCCGTGGACGGGCGGAGCGTCGAGGACCTCGCGGCCGCCGCCGCCGACGGGGAGCGGGCGAAGTGGGTGCTCACCCGGGAGCAGCGGATCACGTGGCGGGAGACCCTGCCGGCCGACAACCGGATCACGGCGGGGGCCCTGTGGTCCGACCCGGGGACGGCGGAGGTGAGCCTCGAGGAGGGGTTCGCGCGGGAGCTCGGCGTCGGCCTCGGGGCGCGGCTCGTCTTCGACGTGCAGGGGGTCCCGATCGCGCTGAAGGTCACCTCGATCCGCAAGGTCGAGTGGACCTCCTTCGCCATCAACTTCTTCCTCGTCGCGGAGCCCGGCGCATTGGAGGGGGCGCCGGCCTTCGGGATCGCCAACGCCCGCCTCTCCCCGGAGGCGGAGCAGCGGGCCCAGGACCGGCTGGCCGCCGCCGCGCCCGGGGTGACGATGATCCGCGTGCGGCCGGTGCTCGACCGGATCCTGGGGCTGCTGCGCCGCGTGGCCTTCGGGATCCGGATCCTGGGCTCGTTCACGGTGCTGGCGGGCCTGGCGATCCTCGCCGGCGCGGTGGGCGCCTCGACGGCGCGCCGGTCGCGGGAGGCGGCGCTCCTCAAGGTCCTCGGGGTGACCCGGAGGGGCGTGGCGGCGCTGCTCGCCTCGGAGTACGCGCTCTCGGGCCTCGTGGCGGGGGCGGTGGGGGCGG
>CAZWGT010000389.1:0-2621 GCA_964633345.1 uncultured Planctomycetota bacterium | reverse complement strand
CCGAGGGCCGCGCGGTCGTGGGCGATGCCGAAGGAGTCGAGGCCGAGCCACTGGAGGTAGACGCCGGAGTTCCTTGCGTTGGCGTACCAGCGGCCCTCCCCGAGGTCGTACCGGGAGATCCGGAAGATCTCGTCCACGAACCCGGAGAGGGCGCCCTGCCCGGCGCCCGGCTCGCGGTAGCGCAGAAGGACGTAGTCCTCCTGGACCTGGCGGAGCTGGTAGGCCCGGTCCTCGAACTCGACGGTCTGGCCGGGCTCGATGCGCTGGATGCCCGCCGCTGAGGTGCCGGCGCAGCCGGCGGCGAGGAGGAGGAGGAGGAGGAGAAGGACGGGGACGGCCGAGGATCGCGGGAAGTTCATGGTGCTGTCTCCAGGGGGGAACGCCCGGAAACTACCGCTCCCCCCGGACGGACGCCGCCGGATTCCGCCTACCCCGCTACGATCCCCCCATGTTCGCCGTGGACGGTCGAATCGCCGAGGGCCTCGGGCGCCTGGGGCGCTGCCCCGTCGTCCTCGTCACCGGCGTGCTCGCCGCCGGGGTCACCGTGCTCTGGTGGTCGGGCCGGGACGTCGGGGTCCTGTTCGGGACCCCCGCCGCCGCCGGCCCCGAGCCGTGGCGGCTGCTGACCTGCGTGCTGCCGCACGGGGACGTCCTCCACCTCCTGTTCAACCTCTACTGGCTCGTGCTCCTGGGAACCGCCGTCGAGACCTCCTTCGGCTCGGCGAAGACCCTGGGGATCTTCGTCCTCCTGGCCGCCGCCTCCTCGGCCTGGCAGTCGGCCCTCTCCGGGAGCGGGATCGGCCTGTCGGGGATCGGCTACGGCCTGTTCGGGATGCTGTGGGCGCTGGAGAGGACCGACCCCCGGTTCCACGGGGCGGTGGACCGGGGGATCGTCGAGCTGTTCGTCGGCTGGTTCTTCGTCTGCTGGGCCCTGACCTGGGCAGGTCTGTGGAACGTGGGCAACGCGGCCCACGGCGCGGGGGCCGTGGCCGGGGCCCTGGCGGGGGCGGCCGCCTCCCGGGGGGTGCGGCACCGGGCCGCCTTCGCGGCGGCGGCCGCGCTGTTCCTCGCCGGCGGTGTCGGCTGGATGCGGGCCGGCTCCCCGGGGATGCCGGCAGGGGCGATGGAGGCATGGCGCGCCTACGAGGCCCTGGAGGGGAACCGGTTCGCCGAGGCGGAGGCCTCCTACCTCGCCGCCCTGGCCCGGGATCCCTCGAACGCGGGCTACCGCTACAACCTCGGCGTCGCCCTCCACCGGCAGGGGCGATGGAAGGAGGCCCTCGCCGCCTTCCGCGAGGCCTCCCGCCTCGCCCCGGGGGAGCCGTCCTTCCTCGCGGCCGCCGACGGACTCGAGGCGTGGCTCAAGGAGCAGGAGGGGAAGTGAATCGAACGGGGCGCCCCCGCGCGCGGCGGGGGCGCCCCGTGGTTCCGTCCTCGGATTGCGGCGCTACTTGGGTTCGTCCTTCGGGGCCTCGGGCTTCTTCTCCTCGGCCTTCTCGCCCGCCTTTTCGCCGCCCTTCTCCTCGCCCTTCTTCTCTGCGCCCTTCTTCTCGACCTTGGGGAGCTCGACCTTCTTCCCGTTGACCGTGAGGTCGGTGTAGGCGAAGCCGAAGGTCATGCCCATGGGGCCGCTGGAGTGGATGCCCGTGGCGACCTTGAAGCCGCCGGCCTCGGAGTAGGTCATCGCCGTCTCCATCGGCTCCGGCAGCATCGGGTGGGTGATGATCTGCTTCACGAGGCGGTAGGCCTCGCCGTCCTTGGCGAACTCGAAGGTCATGTCCATCGTCTGCTCCATGCCCGAGTTCTCGTCCACCATGGTGACGACGCTCTTGGCCGGCAGGCCGTTGGCGTCGACGGACATCCGCATCTCGCCCTTGGGCTCGTTCTTCTCGAAGACCTTGATGAGGAGGACCTTCGACTCCTTCCCCTCCAGCTTCTCGACGACCACGTCGGCGTCGTACTCGGAGGAGGAGTCCGGCTCCATCGTCCCCATGCCGTAGAGGAAGAGCTGCTTGACCTGCTGCTTGAGCTGCTCGGCGGCCTGCATGAGCATCGGGTTCTCGGTGGAGGCCTCGACGGCGATGGTCTTGGGCGCCTTGAAGTCGATGGCGAAGACGACCGTCATCTTGGGCATGCCCTCCATGCCCTCCATCTCCTCCATGTCCTCCATGCCGGGCATCTGCATGTTCATCTCCATCGTCCCCTTGAGCTCCTTGAGGCCGAGGGCGACGGGGTTGTAGGCCTTGGCGGCCATGCCGTCGAAGAAGGCCTTCGCGGCCGGGGTGACCTTGTTCTCGTGCTTGGCCGGCTTGGCCGGGGCCGCGGGCTTCTCGTCGGGCCGCGCGGGGGCGGCGGCGGGGGCGGGGGGCATCGGGGCCGGGGGCTCCTGCGCGAACGCCGCAGGGGAGGAGGCGATCGCGGCGATCAAGGCGAGGGCGGCGCTGCGCATGGGTCGTGTCTCCTGTGGATACCCGTCAGGGACCGGGTGGATCCCCCCATCATGGGAGGAGGCCCCCGGGGCCCCCCAAGAATACCGCAGGGGCCCCGGGGGGGGCCTCGCCGGATCGTCCGGGAGGCGTTCCGCGACGCCTTCGGCGTCGCGGGGCTCCCGGATCGCGATC
>CAZWGT010000388.1:0-2628 GCA_964633345.1 uncultured Planctomycetota bacterium | reverse complement strand
AAGACCAAGAGGGACCGGAACCCGCCGCGCAAGCACGGGAACCTGCCGCTGTAGGAGGGCGGCTCACCCCCGCCTGCGGCGGATCTTCTCCGCGACGATCTCCGCGATGGTGGGCGCCTCCGGGTCGGATTCCAGCGGGGTCCACGCGTCCCCCGCCGCGACGACCCCCTCCTCGACCACGCGGAGGTAGATCCCCCACCGGCCGGAGTCGAGGTAGGCGTCCACGAGGGCCGGGTTCCCGACGCGGATCCCGACCTTGAAGCAGGGGGATCGCGGCTTCGTCGCCGCGACCACGGCGCTGCCGCAGCGGAAGGTGTCGCCGACGCGGACCTCCGCCTCGAGGAGGCGGGAAATCGTGAGGTTCTCCCCGAACTGCCCCCGCTCGAGGTCCCGGCCGAGGAACGCGGCCCAGTGCGGGTAGTGGGTCGCCGAGTAGGCCAGCAGCGCCATCTCCGGCCCGCCGTGGTGGCGCGTGTCCGCCTGGGCGTCCCCCTCGAGGCCGAGGCGCGTCACGCGCACGCCCCCCTCGACGGGGTCCTTGAAGATCGCGGTGCGGGTGACGCCCCCCTCGTGGGGGACCTCCTTCACGCGGCCGCGGCAGACGGAGATCACGGTGCCGGTCATGGCGGGAGTGTAGCCCGCGTGCGGATAGAGTCTCGCTTCCATGCCCGAGGGACTGCCGGCCCCGCCCGCCGCGATCCGCCCCCGCACCGCGCTGGCGTGGTGCGTCGTCGCGGCCGTCGTCGGCCTCGTCCTCCTGATGCACTCCCTCGCGCCGGATCCGAAGGAGCAGGAGTTCGCCCTCGAGTTCATGACCCAGCAGGTCCAGGTCCAGTACGGCACCCGGGACCTCGTCGGATCCCTCGGCGGGACGGCCGCCGAGGGGGCCTCCACGGCCGCCCTCTACGACCAGCTCGCGGCGACCTTCGCCCGCGGGCCCGTGCCGCAGCGGCAGCGGTTCTCCGCGGTGGCGGCGGACCTGTCGGGGCCGGCGGCGGCCCTCGGGCTCCTCGACGAGACGGAGCGCCTGCTCCGCGAGAGGGGGATCCCCCTCGAGGGGAGGGCCCTCCGGATCCAGGGGAGCCTCCGCGCGATCTACTCCGGCGGCGCCGTGCCCGAGGCGGAGCGCGCCGAGCTCCGGGAGGAGCTGGGGTGGTTCGGCGAACTCGCCCTCGCCCCCGAGGGATCCCCGGGGCGCGCGGAGGTGATCGCCCCGGCCCGGCGCGTCGCGAGCCGCCAGCTGGCCGTCGTCCTCGCCCTCCTCGCCGCCCTCGGCGCCGGGGTGATCGCCGCCGTCGTCTTCTGGCTCTCCGTCGTGCGCCGCGAGGGGACCTTCTTCCTCCTCGGACCCGGCGCGGCCCCCCACGGCATCTACGCCGAGACCTTCGCCGCGTGGATGGCGCTCTTCGTCCTCGTCTCCCTCGGCGCTGGCCTCCTCGTGCGGTTCGCCGGCCTCGAGGACTGGGCCCTCGGCGTCGAGGGGGGCGCCGTCCTCCTCACCCTCGGAGCCCTCGCCTGGCCGGTGCGGCGCGGGATCCCCTTCGCCACCGTGCGCGACGACCTGGGCCTGCGGCTCCCGGCGAACCCGGGCAAGGAGATCCTCGCCGGGTTCGCCTGCTGGCTCTCCTCGCTCCCCCTCATGGCCGCCGGCCTCGCCGTCGTGGTCGCCCTCTCCCTCGTCGCCGGCATGTTCGTCCCCGAGGACGACCCCCTCGCCCCGTCGCGCATGGCGAGCCATCCCATCATGGGGGAGGTCGCCAAGGAGGGGCGCTGGCTGCTGGTGCTGCTGCTCGCGGCCGGCGTGGCGCCGGTGGTCGAGGAGACCTTCTTCCGCGGCGTCCTCTACCGCCACCTCCGCGACGCGACGGGGACGCGGGGGCGCCTCGCGTCCGTGGCGATCTCCGCCGCGGTCTCCGGGGTCGTCTTCGCCGTCATCCACCCCCAGGGGCTGCTCGCCGTCCCCCTGCTGGCGGCGGTGTCGTGGGGCCTCGTGCAGGCGCGGGAATGGAGGGGATCCCTGCTCGCGCCGATGGCGGCCCACTCCCTGCACAACGCGCTCGTGACGGGCTTCCTCTACCTGCAGTTCGGGAGCGGCTAGGTCAGCGGACCTCGACGCAGTCCGTCGCCGTCATCGCGAAGACGGAGACGAGGAACTGGCCCTGGCGGTTCTCCTCCACGCGGAACCTCCCGCGCACCCGCACCGGCCCGGCGACGTAGGAGGTCCTCTTCCCCTCGACGAAGCGGCACTCGACGAGGTGGTGGGGCTGGGGGGCCTGCCCGAAGCAGCAGGAGCCGAGGTCCTTCACGAGGACGAACTCCTCGATGGCGTCGGGATTCCCGTAGGGGATCATGTAGCCGACGATGTCCACCTCCTTCCCCGCGTAGGCCCGGACCGAGGCGGGGACCTGCACGTCCTTCGGGTCGAGGTCCCACTGGCTGATGTCCGCGAAGGAGATCCGGATCGGGGAGCCGGGGTCGGGGGCGGGGTCGGGGGCGGGCTTCGCCGCCGGCTTCGGGGGAGGAGGAGGCGGCGGGGATCCCCCGCCGTCGAGGTCCCCCATCGGGGCGGGCGGCGGGGGCGCCGGGGCGCGGACCGGCGCCGCCGCCGGCTCCGGGTGGGAGAGCGCG
>CAZWGT010000387.1:0-2633 GCA_964633345.1 uncultured Planctomycetota bacterium | reverse complement strand
CCGGTCGAGCGAAGGCGGGGTCTGACCCCAGACCGAAGGGGTCTGACCCCGTCGTCGCCACCCCCTCCGTGTACACTCCCGCCATGAGCGAACCGGTGCGGCTGACCTCCCTCTCCCACGGCGCGGGCTGAGCCTGCAAGGTCCCCCAAGAGGACCTGGCCCGGGTACTGGGCCTCCTGCCGAAGGTGACGGATCCGAAGGTGCTCGTCGGGACGGAGACCGCCGACGACGCCGCGGTCTACCTCCTCCGCGACGACCTCGCGGTCGTCGCGACGCTCGACTTCTTCACGCCCGTGGTGGACGACCCCTACGACTTCGGCGCCATCGCGGCGGCCAACTCGCTCTCCGACGTCTACGCCATGGGGGCGAAGCCGCTGCTGGCCCTCTCGATCCTCGGCTTCCCGACGACGAAGCTCCCCCTCGAGGTCATGGGGGAGATCGTGCGCGGCGGGGCCGAGAAGGCGGCCGAGGCGGGCTGCCCGCTGCTGGGCGGCCACAGCATCGACGACGCGGAGCCGAAGTTCGGGCTGTCGGTCGTCGGCGTCGTCCACCCCGACCGGATCCTCCGCAACCGGGGGGCGAAGGCCGGCGACGCGCTCTACCTGACGAAGCCCCTGGGCAGCGGCATCCTGACCACCGCCCTCAAGCGCGGGAAGCTCCCCCCCGACCTGCAGGGGTTCGTGGTCGGGGTGATGAAGGAGCTGAACGCCGCCGGAGCCGAGGCGGCGCAGGAGGTCGGGGTGAACGCGGCCACCGACGTCACCGGCTTCGGGCTCCTCGGCCACCTGCGCGGGATGCTGCAGGCGAGCGGGGTGGCGGCGCGCCTGCGCTTCGGGGCCATCCCCCTCATCCACGGGGTCCTCGACTTCGCCCGCGACGGCGTGGTCCCCGGGGGGAGCCAGAAGAACCTGGCGAACTTCGGCAGGACCACCCGCTTCGACGGCTCCTGGAGCGACGCGGAGAGGCTCGCCGTCGCCGACGCCCAGACCTCGGGGGGGCTGCTCCTCTCGGTGCCCGCGGAGAAGGCCGACGCGATGGGCGAGGCCCTCCGGAAGCGGGGCATCGAGCACTTCGCCCGCATCGGCGAGATCGAGGCGGGCGAGCCGGGGGCGATCACCTTCCTGCGGTAGTCTCCCGGAGTTGAACCCCGCGGCCGGCCCGCGGCGTCCCATACCCGGACCATGGAAGAGAAACCCCCGCCGCTCGCCCCGGAGGCGCTCCTGGAGCAGCAGGAGTGGGTCCGGCGCGTCGCCCGCGCCCTGGTGGCCGACGAGCACCGGGCCGAGGACCTCGCCCAGCAGGTCTGGGTGAAGGCCCTCGAGGCCCCCCCGCGGGTGCGGGTGTCGCTGCGGGCCTGGCTCGGGACGGTGCTCCGCAACGCCGCCTCCGACCTCCGCCGCGGCGGCGCCCGCCGCCGGGCCCGCGAGGAGGCGGCCGCCCGCGCCGAGTCCCTCCCCTCCCCCGCCGACGTCGTCGCCCGGGCCGAGACGCTGCACCGCGTCTCCGCCGCGGCCATCGCGCTGCGCGAGCCGTACCGCACCGTGATCCTGCTCCGCTACTTCGAGGACCTCTCCCCGCCCGGGATCGCCCGCCGCCTCGACGTCCCCCTCGAGACGGTCCGCACGCGGCTTCGCCGCGGCCTGGAGATCCTGCGCGAGGACCTCGACGCGGGACCGGGGGAGCGCCGCGCGTGGATGGCGGCCCTCCTCCCCCTCGCCGGACCGGTCCCGATCCCGCCCGGGGCGTTCTCCGGCGGGGACGCCGCCGCCCGCGCCGCACAGGCCGCCGCGAAGGAGATCGCCGCCATGACCGCCCGCTCCGCCGCCGCGACCGCCCTGGCCCTCCTCGTCTCCGTGGGCGCGGCCCTCTGGCTCCTCCGGGAGATGGAGCCGGCGGAGACGCCCGCCGCGGCGACGGAGGTCGCGGGGGGCAGGCGGGGCGGGGAAAAGGCGCCGGCACCGGCACCGACGGAGCCAGTAGCGCTGCCCGGGGTCGTCGATACCGGGGGCGGCCGGCCTACGCCCCCCGACACGGGGGGTTGGACTCCCACGCCGCCGGCCGCCGCCGCGAGGGACGGGCAGGTCCTGGACGATTTCGGGATGCCCGTCGACGCGGCAAAGGTCGAGGGGAAGCCGCGCCTCGTCGTCCGCGGCGTCGTGGTGGACGCGGAGACCGGGGCGGCCCTCGCGTCGGTGCCGGTGCAGGCGTTCTCCCCGGCCGGCGACCGGATCGAAACCACCGGGAGCACGGGGGCCGACGGCGCCTTCCGGGTCCGGGGCACGTTCCGCGGGAAGTGGTCCGTCCACGCCGGCGACGCCGACTCCACCTCCGACTACGCCCGGGCCGTGGTGGAGGGGGAAGGCCCGCCCGAGGGGGAGTTCCGCCTGGAGATGCGCCGCGGCCACGCGATCCGCGGCCGCATCGAGGACCCCGACGGGCGGCCCTTCACGGGGAACGCGACGGTGCTCTCGTGGAGCCTCGACGCGAACGGGCGCGCCGTCCCCGCGACCCAGCACTGGACGTTCACCTCCGACGGGACGTTCCACCTCCGGGGGCTCGACGCGGGCCCGAACGTCGTCCACGCGTCGGCCCACCCCGACCCGGCCGTCCCCGGGAGCGTCGGCGCGACCGGC
>CAZWGT010000386.1:0-2634 GCA_964633345.1 uncultured Planctomycetota bacterium | reverse complement strand
TCAGCGCGGGAACCGCGCCATCAGGTCCGCCGCCGCCCTGACCGCCCGCTCCGCGGGGATCCTCTCCATGCACTGGTGGCGGCGCGGCCCCTCCAGGGGGCAGTCCTTCTCGTGGCAGGGCCAGCGGTGGGGCGCGCAGTCCACCTTCTCGCGCAGCACCTCGGTGCGCTCGAGGTTGGAGTTCGTGTAGCGCGGGTCGGTCGGCCCCATCACCACGACGACGGGCACGCCGAAGGCCGCCGCCACGTGGCGCGGCCCCGTGTCCGTCGTGACGAGGACCGACAGCCGGGAGCAGACCGACTTGAGCCCGCCGAGGCCGAGGGGCCCGCGGGGGCCGAGGACCGGGGGCCGCTCGAGGAGCCCGGCGACGGCCTCCGCCACGTCCTCCTCCCCGGGCCCGTAGAGGAGCGCGACGCGGAGCCCGCGCAGGGCGAGGGCGTTGCCCGTCGCCGCGAAGGCCTCCGCGGTCCAGAGCTTGGAGGGCCCGAAGGAGGAGCCGACCGCGAGCCCCGCGAGCGGCGCCCCCCACCCCCCCCCCCCCCCCGCCCCCCCCCCCCCCCCCCCGCCTCCAGCGCCGCCAGCCCCTCCGCCTCCCCCTCGGGCGTCGTGCGCAGCTCCGTCGCCGTCGAGGTCACCTCGGCGCCCAGGCGCCGGGCGAGGTCGAGGTAGTACTCCACCATCGGGACGGGGACCCGCTTGCCCCACCGCTCCATCTCCGGGCCGAGGGGATCGGTGAGGAGGAAGCCGCGCCCGTTGTAGGCCCAGCCCACGCGCCTCTTCGCCCCGGAGAGCCACGCGTGCAGGGCCGAGGAGTGGGAGTTCGGGCAGACGAGGGCGAGGTCGAACCGCTCCTTCCGGAGCGGCCGCGCCGCGCGCCACGTCCCGACGGGGCCCCGGGACTCCCCCCTCCGGAAGACCACGATCCGGTCCACGGTGTCGAGGCCCCGGTAGGCCTCCGCCCCCGCGGGCGTCGCCACGACGGTCACCGACGCCCGGGGCCAGTTCCGACGCAGGCACCGCAGGAGCGGCGTCGCCATGACCGCGTCGCCGAGGGGATTGGGGGCGCGGACGAGGATGCGTTCGAAGGGCTCCATCAGGCCCCCCTCTCCGCGGCGGCCGCGAGGAAGCGGGCGAGGGGGGGGCCGAGGACCGCCGTGGACCAGCGGGCCTCGACCTGGCGGCGGGCGGCGGCGCCCAGGGCGGCGCGCAGGCCCGGGTCCCGGCCCAGGGCGAGCAGGGCCGCCTCCCACGCCGCGTCCGTCCCCGCGAGCAGGCCGGTCCTGCGGTCCTCCACGACGGACAGGTTCGCCCCGACGGGCGAGGCGACGGAGGGGATTCCCGTGGCGCCGTACTGCAGGAGCTTGAAGGCGCACTTCCCCCGGGACCAGGGGTCGTCGGTCAGGGGCATGAGCCCCGCGTCCATGCGCCGGAGGGCGTCCGCCTCCCCCTCCGCGCTCCACGGGACGAGGTCGGCCTCCACGCCGGGGAGGGAGGGGGCCGCGTCGGCCACCACGAGCAGCCGCGCCCCCGGGAGGGCGGCCATCGCCCGGGCGAGGGGGGCGGCGATCCCCTCGAGGTAGGGGAGCGTCGCGCGGCTCCCGATCCAGCCGAACCGCGGGGGCTCCCCCGGCGCGCGGGGCGCCGGCGCGGGGCCGTAGAGGGCGGCGTCCACGGGGGTCGGGGCGGTGAAGAGCGCCCGCGGGCGGCAGGCGCGGGCCATGGCGGCGAGCTCCTCGCTGCCGGCCACGACGGCGTCGGCCTCCGCGCAGGTCCGCAGGAAGCGGTTCGCCCGGGCGGTGGACTCCGGCTTCCCGCGGAACGGGTCCCGGTAGGGCATGGCGTCGTCGAAGTCGTAGACGAGCCGCCGCGCCGCCGCGCGCAGGCGCTCGAAGTCCGCGGTGCGCAGCAGCCGCCGGGAGAGGACGACGAGATCCGCCGCCCCGGCCCGCGCGAAGGCCTCCCTCCGGTCCCCGTGCTCCGCCGGGAGTTCCACCACTTCGAGGCCGAGCCCCGCCTCCGCGAGGAAGGGGGCGATCCGGAGCCACCGGTGGCGGACCGAGGGCCCCCCGGGCTCGGCGGAGAGGAGGGCGAGGCGGCGCGTCACGCCGGCCTCCGCGCCCGCATCCCGTACCCGTTGGCGTAGGTGCCCTTGTCGTCGAGGCGGTCGAGGCGGGCGCACAGCCACGGCAGGAACAGGGTGAAGAACGGCCGGGAGAGGAGGGAGAGGGGGGCGGTCAGGATCCGCCAGCCGAGGGCGCGGCGGTTGGAGAAGAGGTAGCGGTGGAAGGCGGGCAGCCGGTCCCCCATGAAGGCGAAGTACCCGCCGAGGACCTCGACCTCGACCTCCCGGAGGCCCGCCTCCTCGGCCAGCATCCGCAGGGAGTAGCGGGTGTAGCGCCAGTAGTCGTGGGGGGCCTGGTGCTCGCGGAATCCCTGGGGCGCGGTCACATGGAGGGTCCCCCCGGGCCGGAGCACCCGCGCCGCCTCGGCGAAGAAGGCCCGCGGGTCGCGGAGGTGCTCCAGGGTCTGGGTCGAGAGGATGGCGTCGGCCGCGCCGTCCCGGAAGGGGAGGCGCTGGAGGTCGGCCCGGACGTCGAGCCCCCCGTAGTCCCACCGGCGGTCCCCGAGGGCGAA
>CAZWGT010000385.1:0-2650 GCA_964633345.1 uncultured Planctomycetota bacterium | reverse complement strand
GCGAAGAAGCCCGGGGTGATCACGAACCTCTTGATCGGCGCCGCGGAGACGTTCCCGAAGAAGCCCGGGGCGTTGGGAGCCGTCACGGAGGCGATGAGGGTCGCGTCCCCGGCGTAGAGGTCCACCGTCGCGGGCGTCCCGGCGCTGAGGAGCGTCATCTTGAAGGCCGTCGCCGTCGCGGTGAACGTCCCGTCCACGGGGCCCACCCCGTTCGGCGCCGTGAGGGATCCGGCGTCGGAGATCGCGTCGCTCGACCAGTTCACCTGGGTCGGGTCGGAGGCCTCCGGCGAGCCGAAGGCGACGTCCGCGCTGAAGGAGGCGCCGGCGACGAGGGCGCCGGTGGAGCCGTTGAAGTCGAGGCAGGAGCGGCCGGCGCCCGCGGCGGCGTCGTAGTCGGTCTCGTTCCCGTAGACCGTGGCGCCCTGGCCGAAGGCAGCGGAGGCGGTGAACAGGAGGGCCGGCGCGAGCACCAGGCCGGCGAGGGTGCGGCGGAGCCCGTTCGTCATGGGGTCTCCTTTCCCGTCGCCGCGCCGTGCGCCGCGGCGACCTTCACGGGGAACCGTACCGCAGCCCTCGGGGGGCGGCCGGAATGCCCGCCTACTCGTCAGCGGGGCCTCGTGAAGACGAGGAAGGAGTGCATCGGCAGGAGGTCGTGCTCCACCGCGCCCACGAGCCCCGCCCCCGCCGCCAGCTCCTTCACCCGCTCCGGGGCGATGCGCTGGTCCACGGGGGGGCCGAGGCGCGTGCGCGAGGGGATCCAGTTGACGACGGCCAGGCGCCCCCCCGGGACGAGGGCCGCGGCCATGCTCTTCACGAAGCGGGCCTGGTCGGCGTCGTCCACCTCGTTCAGCGTGTTGGCGCAGAGCACGAGGTCGAGCGCGTCCGCGGGCTCCAGCGGGCGGTCCGGGGCGTTGCGCCGCAGCGTCGTCCGCTCCCGCTCCGCGGCGTCGAGGCGGCGCGCGAGGAGGTCCAGCATCCCCTGCTGCACGTCCACGGCGATCACCCGCCCCGTGGGGCCCGCCGCGGCGAGCAGGCGCCTGGTGAAGTAGCCCGTCCCGCAGCCCACGTCGGCGACGCGCGCCCCGGGGCGGATCGCCAGGGCCGCCACCACCTCGTCGGGGCGCTGCCACGCGTCGCGGCCGGGGTCGTCGAGGACGGGGGCGGCCTCCACGGGGAAGACCCGGGGGCCGCGGGGGGGAGCGGAGGGAGGGACGGGCGCGGGAGGAGGATCCCCCCCGCCGCAGCCCGCGAGGGCCGCGGCGGCGAGGGCGGCGGGGAGGAGGGACCGGGCCGGCATCCCCCCGTCCCTACTCCATCGGCACCTTCAGCGGGGTGACCATGCAGCCCTTGCCCAGGCGCAGCGCCTCGGCGTCGGCGGCGGCGCGCTCGTTGTAGGGGTAGTACTTCGTGGAGGCGACGCCCGGGCGGCCGACGGCCCAGACGATCTTCACGCGGGCCGGGACCTTCACGGACGAGGCGCGGGGCTTCTTGGGGCCCTTGGCCTTGGCGGCCTTCTTCGCGTCCAGCTCCTTCACGGCGGCGGCGGCCTCCGAGGCGGCGCGCTCGATGCGGTCGGCGTTCGAAGCGTGTCCGGGCATGGGGAGACTCCTTTCCGTGGCAACCCGGCAAGTCTACCGCCCCCGCGGCACCCGGAGCAGCAGGATCGCGCCGAACCCCGAGCAGAGCCCCGCCGTCCCGAGGGCGGCCCCGGCGCCGAAGCGCTCCCACAGGAGGCCCACCCCCAGGCTCGCCGGCAGGGCCGCCAGGCCGGTGACGCCGGCGAACAGGGAGAACGCGCGATCCCGCGCCGCGGCGGGGACGAGGTCGGCCACGAGGGCCTTCTCCACCCCCTCGGCGAATCCGTGGTAGAGGCCGTAGGCGAGGAAGAGGGCCACGGCCGCGGCGGGGCCGGAGGCCATCGCGAAGCCGGCGTACACCGCCCCGTAGGCCGTCCACCCGATCAGGATGGCACCGCGCCTTCCCGTCCGGTCGGTGCGCCGGCCCACGGCGGCGGCCAGGGCCGCCTTCACCGCGTGGTGGGCCGCCCACAGGAGCGGCAACCCCTCGAGGGGCACACCCATCTCCCGCGCCCGGAGGAGCAGGAAGGCGTCGCTCCCGTTGCCGAGGGCGAAGACCCCCGCCGCCAGAAGGTAGCGGCGGAAGCCGCGGGGAAGGGGCGGAGGGGTTCCCCCGGCCGCCGCGGCGGGCGCCTCCGGGGGGACGTCGCGGACCCACCGGGAGATCACCACCACCGCGAGGAACGCGGGGATCGAGCCGATGAGGAACAGCGTCCTCAGGCGCGCGGCGAGCGCCTCCCCCTCGACCCCGCGCAGCAGCCACCACCCCGCCGCCCCCGCCGCCAGCGCGCCGGCGACGGCGCCGAGGTGGTCCATGGAGGCGCGGTACCCGAAGGCGCGGCCGCGCTGGTCCGCCGGGGTCTCGGCCGCGATGAGGGCGTCCCGCGGCGGGCCGCGGAGCCCCTTGCCGACGCGGTCGAGGGCGCGCAGGAGCAGGGCCGCCGCGGGCGCCGTCGAGAGGGCCAGCAGGGGCCGGGTGAGGGCCGCGGCGCCGTAGCCGGCGAGGACGAGGGGGAGGCGCCGACGCAGGCGCACCGCCAGCGGCCCCGCCGCGAACTTCGCCGCGACGGCCA
>CAZWGT010000384.1:0-2679 GCA_964633345.1 uncultured Planctomycetota bacterium | reverse complement strand
GCGCGAGATCCCACGCCTCGAACGGGAAGTACTTCGCCCCGGGCCAGTGGGGGACCTCCGCGTCGATCACGTGGGTGAGGTCCACGATCTCCGCGGAGCGGATCAGGGAGAGGAGGTCGGGAGGGGGCGGGGGAGGGCCGGCCGACGCGCAACCGGCCAGGACGCCCGCCAGGAGGAGCGCCCCCCTCACCGCGCCGCCCCCGCCACGAGCCTCTTCAGCGGCTCGCGCAGCGCCTCCGGGCAGAACCAGCGGACGAGGTAGACCTGCCGCTCGGAGAGGCGGCGGACGAGGTCGCTCACCTCCTCCAGCGGGCGCGGCGTCGCGCGGCCCCGCTCGTGGACGAGGATGGCGTTGCCGCGGCCGGCGCCGGACTCGTAGGGGAGGTAGCGCTCCGCGGCCGACTCGTCGAGGACGAGGTCGGCGTCGGGGTCGAGGCCGCGGCGGCGGACGAGCGCCCGGGCCGCCTCCTTCACGGCGGCGTAGCGCTTGCCGAAGGCGAGGCCGTCGGGGATCTCCACGCACTTCAGCAGCCGGCGGTGGAGGAGGCCCGACGCCAGGGACGCCAGGCCCGGGTCGGCGTCGAGGGACCAGGACTTCAGCGCCGCGAAGAAGTCCCCGTCGTCGATGGCGAGGTAGTCGCCGATGGGGGGCCGGCGCCCGGCCAGCGTCGCGCGCAGCCCCGGCGGCAGCCCCTCCAGCGCCCCGGCCGCCCTTGCCCGGGCGACCGCGGCCTTCAGCATCGACTCCGCCGCGCGGACGGTCTTGTGGTAGTAGACCTGCTCGTACATGTGGGCCCGGGCGATGACGTACCCCTCGACGGCCGCCAGCGCCCGGCGGTCCACGAGCACCCGCCCCTCCCCGGGCAGCAGGAACAGCAGGATGCGACCGAGGTCGAAGATCCCGTGCCGGACGCCGGTGGCCATCACGTCGCGGAGCAGGTAGTCGCACCGGTCGGCGTCGAGCTGGCTCGACACGAGGTCGCCGAGGAGCCTCGCCGGACGGTACCGTCCGCGGAAGAGGTCGTCCACCCCCTGCGGCAGGTCCCGCGAGTGGCGCCGGAGCGCCCGGTTCACCTCCGTGCCGTCGTCGAGCACGATGGCCGAGGACCAGCGCTCGTGGCGGGAGCCCGCGATCGGCTCGAAGGCGTGGGAGAAGGGCCCGTGGCCGACGTCGTGGAGGAGGGCGGCGGCCAGCAGAGGCGCCTCGTGGCGGCCGAGGCGGGGGTCGTGGCGCCGGAGCGCCTCGAGCATCCGCCGGGCCACCTGCATGACCCCCAGCGCGTGGGGGAAGCGGGAGTGCTCCGCCCCGGGGAACACGAGGTTCGCGAGGCCCAGCTGCCGGATGCGCCGCAGGCGCTGGATCTCCCTCGCCTCGACCAGGGAGAGGAGGAGCCGGTCCGTTGCCGAGGAGCCGTGGAACGGGATGTCGTCGTGGACCGGATCCCGGAGATGCCTGTCCCGCCTCGCCTTCACGCGCCTGCCTCCACGGTCCCGCGACAGGATACGTCCGGACCGTCCCGGCGCGCGGATAGGATCGCCGGGATGCCGGGGAACGCGGCCGCGGTCGTCAGCGGGGACGAGCTGGAGCGGCGGGTCGCGGACGCCGCCCGGGCCCTCGGGCTCGAGGCGGCGGTCCAGGTCCGGGTCGGCCGCCGCGTGTGGGGGGCGGAGCGGTTCATCGACGTCGTGATCACGAACCCCGCCGACCGCCGGCGCCTCGGCGTCGAGTGCAAGTTCCAGGGCGGCCCGGGATCGGCGGAGGAGAAGATCCCCACGACGATCCTCGACATCGCGGCGTGGCCCATCCCCGGCATCGTCGTCTTCGAAGGGGGAGGGTTCAGCGCGAACATGCGCGCCTACCTCGTCGCCTCGGGCAAGGCGGTGGAGATGGCGGACCTCGAGGCGTGGCTCCGCCTCTACTTCGGGCTCCCCCTCACCCAGGGGTGACGAGGAGCTCCCGCACCGCGCCCCGCGCCCCGGGGTTCGAGTTGATGGCCCGGCGGGCCGGGACCGGCTTCACCGCGAACCCCCGTGCCCGGTAGAGGTCCCGCAGCCACGGCGTGTCGTGGTTGCTCAGCAGGAAGAACGCGCCGCGGTCCCGCAGCGCCGCGCAGGCGTCGGCCAGCGCCTCCTGGTCGGCCCTCCCGAATCGGTCCTTCGTGTAGGAGGTGAAGTTCGCGGTGGCGGTGAGGGGCTCGTAGGGGGGATCGCAGTAGACGACGGCACCCTTCCGGACCCGCCCGAGGGCCTTCCCGAACGGCTCGTGGAGGACCTCGACCCCCTCGAGGGCGGCCGACGCGGCGCGCAGGTTCGCCTCGTCGAGGATCGGCGGGTTTCGGTACCGCCCCATGGGGACGTTGAACGCCCCGGCGCGGTTCACGCGGTAGAGGCCGTTGTAGCAGGTCTTGTTGAGGTAGATGAACCGGGCGGCGCGGGCGGCGGGGGTGCGGGGGACCGCGGCGCGGACCTCGTAGTAGTGCCCCTCCCCGTGGGCGGCGCGGTGGCGGGCGAGGAGGGCGACGACCTCGTCCACGCGGTCCCGGACGGCGGTGAAGGTCCCGACGAGGGCCTCGTTCGCGTCGGAGAGCACCGCGCGGCCCCGCATCCTCCCCGCGGCCCGGAGGTGGAAGAAGACCGCCCCGCTCCCGAGGAACGGCTCGTGGTAGGTCCCCTCGACGG
>CAZWGT010000383.1:0-2685 GCA_964633345.1 uncultured Planctomycetota bacterium | reverse complement strand
CCCGGTCCACGGGGCCCGGGACGTCCCCCTCGACGCGACGATCGTGGTGACCTTCCGAACCTCCATGGACGAGGTCCCCCTCACCGGGGGGACCCTCCTCCTGACGTTCTCCGGCCTCTCCTCCCCGGTGGACGCCGACGTCGAGGTCGCCCCCTCCCGCACCTCGGCCCTGATCCGTCCGCGGAACCCCCTCGCGGCGAGCCGGGACTACCAGGTGCGCCTGTCGGCCCAGGCGCGCCGCGCCGACGGGAGGGAGATCGGCCGCCCCTGGTACTCCAACTTCCGGACCGAGGGCGCGGGGCCGCCGCCGCCCCCGCCCCCGCCGGTGCAGGGGGGGACGGTCTCGGCGGTCGGGAGCCTCTTCACGGGCCGCTCGGGCCACGCCGCCGTCGCCCTGCAGGACGGCCGGGTGGCCGTCTTCGGCGGCTACGACACCTCGGCGTCGGTGACGGCGAGCGTCGAGATCTTCGACCCCGACGCGGAGACCTGGACCGCCTCGCCGGGGTTCCTGGGGACGGCGCGGGCGCGGTGCTCCGCCACCGTGCTGGCCGACGGACGGGTGCTCGTGGCGGGGGGGGAGACGGCCTCCACGACGGACGTGGGCCTGGGGACCTTCGAGGTCTGGAGCCCGGCGACGAACTCCGTGGTGGCGACGGGCTCCCTGGTCGAGCGCCGCACGCGCCACCGGGCGGTGCGCCTGGGCGACGGGCGGGTGCTTCTGGCGGGGGGCTCCCGCACCGACGGGCCGGGGCTGCCGAACTACTCCCGCTCCTCGGCGGAGGTCTTCGATCCCGGCACGGGGACGTGCTCCCCGCTCTCCTCGATGGCGGTGACGCGGGCGGGCCACGAGGCGACGCTGCTCCTGGACGGCCGGGTCCTCCTGACGGGGGGGCACGGCTCCAACCCCTCGGCCGAGGTGTTCGACCCCTCGACGAACACGTTCACGGGGGCCGGCTCGATGGCGGAGCCGCGCCGGGACCACACGGCCACCCTGCTCGCCGACGGGAGCGTGCTGGTGGCGGGCGGGGGAAGCGCCTCGACGGACCGCTGGATCCCCGCGAACCTCTCCTTCTACCCGATGCAGAACCTCGGCGACGTCCGCTCGCAGGCGGCCGCGATCCGGATCGGCAACGGGCGGGTGGCGGTGATCGGCGGCGAGAAGCCCACGGGGGGGGGAGGGGCCTTCTTCCACTCGACCATCGACTTCTACGATCCCCCCTCGGGCTCGTTCCTGTTCCCCGACATCCGGACCCGGACCCCGAGGACGGGGCACACGGCCACGCCGCTCCCCGGAGGGGACGTGCTCCTCGTCGGGGGGAAGAACGGCATCCTCGGCCAGCCGGCGCTGCGCTCCTGCGACCGCCTGCGGCCGCAGTGACTAGCCGAGCGGCCCCGAGGGCGCCGGGTGGGCCGGCCGGGTCCGGGCCCGGTTCCTGAGCGCGCTGTAGAGCAGGATCCCCGCCACGAACATGAGGGCCGAGACGATCTGGCTGAAGGAGACCGCCCCGCCGAAGTAGGTCCCGCGGTCGGCGTCGCCGCGGAAGGCCTCGACGACGGCGCGGCCCGCGGCGTAGAGGATCAGGTAGAGGCCCACGAGGCGGCCCCGGAACTGCCCCTTCGTACGGCGGTCCACGACGAAGAGGACCGCGAAGATGGCGATGAGGACCGCGAACTCGTAGAGCTGGGCCGGGTGGAGCCAGACCTCGCGATCGGTCTCCGGGTCGTAGCGGAAGTCCCTGGGCACCAGGCAGGGGTCGTCCACCTGTCCGAACACGGGGGTGGGGAAGTGGACCGCCCACCACGGGGGGGACGCGTTCTCGGGGAAGGCGACCTTCGAGCCGTAGTCGCAGCCCGCCATGAAGCAGCCGATGCGCCCGATGGCGTGGCCGAGGGGCACCGCCAGGGCGAGGGAGTCCGACGCCCCCCAGAGGTCCTTCTTCTTCCTCGCGAGCCAGTACCACGCGTAGAGGGTCGAGGCGACCGCGCCGCCGTACCAGACGAGGCCCCCGTCCCAGATCTTGAGCATCTCGACGGGGCGCCCCTCGTACTGGGAGGAGTTCTGCAGGACGTGGAGGAGGCGGGAGCCGGCGAGCCCCGCCAGCAGCACGTAGAAGGCCAGGTCGAAGGACTCCTCGCCGCCGAGGAGGCCCATCCTCTGGTTGCGCATCGACGCGACCTTGGCCGCGGCCAGGAAGCCGAGCACCACGAGGATCCCGAACCAGCGGATGGGCAGCGGCCCGACCTTCCCGGAGGGGCCCATGGCGAACAGGATCCACGCCGCCCCGATGCCGCAGGCGCCCGCCAGCCACCACGACCCCTTGTCGGAGGGGTCCTTCCTCCCGAACCAGAAGAACACCGCGCCGAGCAGCGCGACGAGGACCGCCGCGAGCCACGCGGGGAACGCCGGGACCTGGTAGAGGATCGGGTGCATGGTGGGAGAGTAATACCGAACCCGACCCGTTTTTACGGTATTCGCATGGTGGCACGAGATGGGAGGCGGGCGGCCTCCTGCCCGCGCCCCGTAAAAACGGGTCGGGTACGGTATTACTTCCTCGCCGGCGCCTCCGGCCTCCACCGCACCCGGAGGTCCTTGGCCGCCTTCACCTCGTCGAGCCGGCGGACGGGCATCGTGTGGGGGGCCGTCTGGAGGGTCTGCGGATCGGCGGCCGCCTCCTCCACGATCCG
>CAZWGT010000382.1:0-2690 GCA_964633345.1 uncultured Planctomycetota bacterium | reverse complement strand
CTCAGCGGGCCTCGCGATTCCCGACCCCGGGTGTGCCTCTTCGATGCCCCCTCCGGCGTCACCCTCATCGAGCTGATGGTCGTCCTCGCCCTCATGGCCACCCTCATGGGCATCGGCATGTCGATGTACGCCAACCTCGGCAAGCAGGGGGTCTTCTCCGCCACCGCCTCCCGCGTCCTGTCCACCATCAACCGGGTGCGCAACTCCTCGATGACCCACCCGGCGGCCCTGCAGGTCAACGCGGGGGATCCCGACAAGGGGCAGGAGGTCTCCATCCGGGGGGTGGAGTTCGTGACCATGGCGGCCACCCAGTGCGAGCCGCCCGCCGAGGGGGGCACGGAACTGGCCGGGGCGCTGGATCGCAACGCCTCCATCCCCCCGGGCGCGCTCTTCCAGGACGGGGTCATCGGGAAGGCGATCGTGCTCGCCGGCGGGGGGGCCCTCGACTTCGGCAACCACCCCGCCTACGACGCCACCGAGGGGGTTTCCATCGACGTCTGGGTGAACCCCTCCTCCAACGGGTCGGGGACCATCGTCCGGCGCGGCGAGGGCCTCGGCCTCTACCTGACGCGCGGGGCGGACGGCCCCTCCATCCGGTTCGAGCTCGCCTTCGCCTCGGCCCCGGGCGGCGGGCCGGGGACCCCGGAATCGGCGGTCCCCGAGACCCGCAAGTTCGAGGCGCGCGGTGCCGTCGTCCCTGTCGGCCGCTGGTCGCGCATCGTGGCGACCTACGACCGATCCGCGGTCACCGTGTCCCTGGACACGGGCAGGGGCCCGGTGGAGAAGCTCCGGGAGCGGGAGTCCGCCCCCCTCGCCCCGTCCCGCAAGGCCAACCTCTACGTGGGCGGGGGGGCGGAGTCCTCCTTCCGCGGGGGCATCGACGACCTCCGCATCGAGGGGGTGCTGGGGGAGGCCTACGAGCCCTTCCCGCCCCAGGTCCTCGTCGAGGGGTCGACCCGGCGCATCCGGTTCCTGGGGGGGCGCCTCGACCCGGCCCACCACACCCGTCCCGAGGTCGTGGTCCTGAAGTTCGGCAGCCGCTCCAAGTCCATCGTCATCGGCCTCGAAGGCGCCGTGGAGAGCAAGTGAGTCCGTTTCCGTCCGGTCGGTACGGGGTTTGTTCTACTCCTCCTGTCCAGGCCTTCCCGGCACGCCCGGGGGGCGAGGGCGTGGTAACTTAGATACCAGTTACCGGCAACAAGGTATACAGTCCCGCCTTGAAGGAGCGCACCATGAACCACCAGGTTCCCTCGGGTCGAAGCGGCGAGCGGGGCATCGCCCTGCTGACGGTCGTGGCCGTGCTGGTCCTCCTGACCATCATCGCCACCCCCTTCCTCGTGACCATGCGGGACGGGGCGGAGCGGGGCAAGGCCCTCCTGGCCTCCTCCGAGGCGGCCCTGGAGGCGGAGAACGCCTTCCGGGTGGCCATCGTCCACCTCGGCGCCACGGACGACGCCGTCGAGCGGTTCGCCCGGGCGGGGAAGCTCACGACCCAGCCCGCCACCCCCGACTACGACACCCTGGAGGAGTTCCAGGTCCCCGGCTTCCTCCTGGCCGGCGCGGGCCTCGACCCGGAGAGCGGCCGCATCTGGGGCCTGAGCGTCGAGGACGAGTCCGGGAAGATCAACGTCAACAGCGCCCCTTTCCCCCTCCTCGCCCAGTTCTTCGGCTCGACCCAGCTGGCCGAGGCCCTCGACATCGAGGGCACCGAGGCGACGCTGAAGTCCGAGGGCGGCCTCCCCGCGGCCAACGGCGTCGTCCGCCTCGGGGACGAGGTCATCCAGTACCAGCGCCGGGACGGGACCTACCTCCGCGGCCTCAAGCGCGGGTACCTCTCCGACCGCCCCGGGAACGGCCCGGCCCGCGCCCACCAGGCCAACGACCTCGTGGTCAACGAGGTCGCCTTCCAGATCGCCGCCTACCCCGTCCTCGCCCGCCGCGGCAAGGTGGACGGCAAGGACCTCACCTACTACGCCCCCTTCACCAACCTCTACGAGATCCGGCGCATCTCCGACCTCGGCGTGGCCGCCCTCCCGGCCGACCAGTGGGACCGGATCGTCGAGAACCTCACCGTCTCCTCGCGCGGCGTGGTGGGGCAGGCCTTCGGCGACGCCCAGACCCTGCGCGACGCGATCAAGGCGGGCCAGGACGGCCACAAGGCGAAGTTCCGCATCGACAACCCCCAGCGCTACCCCCTCGGCACCACCATCAAGGTCACCGACGGCGCGAACACCGACTACGCGGTGATCGTGTCCACCGGCGGATCCACCTACCTCGAGGCGGTCCCCGCGTTCCAGCACGACTACGACGCCGGCGTCACCCAGGTCCAGGCCCTCATCCGGACCCCGGTGAACATCAACACCGCCTCCCTCGAGGTCCTCAAGGTCATGCACTCGGGCCTGGCCCGCTACGGCCAGACCCCGGTCCCCCCGGAGACCGCGCGCCTCGTCGCCGAGCGGATCGTCAAGGAGCGGACCCTGGCGCGGGAGGACAAGCGCCCCCCCGGCATCCGCAGCCTCAAGGAGTACAAGGACATCGTGCGGAAGATGGTCGAGGAGGGCTCGCTCCAGCCCGAGGAGGCCACGGCCTGCGAGATGAGCGCCCTCAACCCGATGGAGGGCGCCGTGACGCGCCTGCTCTACGGCGGCGTCCCCGTCGCGCTCAAGTCGGGGGGCATCTTCACCGTCACC
>CAZWGT010000381.1:0-2691 GCA_964633345.1 uncultured Planctomycetota bacterium | reverse complement strand
GGACCGTCGTCGCCGGGGCGGGCGTCCTCTACGCGGCCCTGAAGGTCTTCGGCGGGGCCTACGCGGTGCGCTGAGCCTCAGGGATACTGGAGGGAACCGGGCTTCTTCTCGGTCCACGTCTCCCGCGACGAGCCGGCGTCGTTCCCCCCGCGCACGCTCAGGCGGACCGGGTTCACGGGCGCCGCCGGGAACTCGGCGTTGGAGACCTTCACCGCCAGGGTCCCCGTGGCCGGGGTGAACGCGAGGACGACCTTCGGGGCCGCCCCCTTCGCCGACTTCCACGTGAACTTCCCCTTCTTCTCCGTCCAGCCCTCGCTCCCCGGGGGAACGGAGATCGCGAGGGGCTGCGCCTCGGCCCCGAGGAGCAGGCTCAGACCGCCGGCCACGGGATCGAACGCCGCGTCCGGGGCTCCGGGCAGCAGGGAGACGGTGAAGGTCGCGGAGGCCTTGTCCTTTCCGAACTTCGCCCCGTCGGCCGCCTTGCCCTTCACGAGGGTGATCGCCAGTGACGACGGCGTCGTCGCCGAGGCGTTCGGCGCGTAGGCGGAGGTCCCCACGACCCCCGTGGCGCGGAGCCGGTAGGTGTAGGGCTGGTCGGGCACCGGGGAGCGGTCCTGGTAGGCGGTCGTCCCGGCGGGGACGGTGGCGAGGATCTGCAGGTTCCCGGCCCCCGCCCTCCGGGAGACCTCGAACCCCGTCTCGTTGTCGCTGGCGTCGGTCCAGGCGAGGTCGATCCCCGTCGGCGACACCGGCGTCGCGGTGAACCCGGTCGGCGGGGCCGGCAGGTAGAGGGTCGTGGCCGAGGCCTCGTTGGACCAGCCGGAGGCGCCCTCCCCGCTCACGGATCGCACCCGGTAGGTGTAGGTCGTCCTGGGGGCGGTCTGGGTGTCGTCGTAGATCGCGGCGTCCGCCGCCGCCAGGGCCAGCGGCGCGAAGGGGGCCGGGGCCACGCGGCGCTGGATCTCGAATCCCGTCTCGTCGAGGCTTTTGTCCGTCCAGGTGAGGCGGACCGGGGCGATCCCCAGCGCCGCCGCCGCCAGGCCCGAGGGGGCGACGGGCGGGACGAGGACGAACCGCATCACGAAGGAGTCGCTCGAGCCGCCGGCGAAGGAGGACTGGAGCGGCGACTGGAGGGGGAAGTCGGTGGACGACGTGATCCCCCCCGCGAAGAACCCCCCCTGCCCGTCGAGGGCGATCCCGAGGACCTCGTCGAAGCCGCTGCCGCCCACGAAAGTGGAGAAGTCGGTCGTGGCCCCGGAGGCCGCCACCTTCACGAGGAACCCGTCGTCGGTCCCGCCGCCGAAGGTGGACTGCACCGCCTTCTTCACGGGGAAGTTGGCGGAGTAGGTGAATCCCCCGACGTACGCGGCGCCCCCCGCGTCGAGGACGAGGGCGTAGGGCTGGTCGAAGCCGTTCCCCCCGAGGTAGGAGGAGTAGACGACGCCGGACCCGGAGGCGTTGACGCGCACCACGAAGGCGTCGTCCCCTCCCCCCCCGTTGGAGCCCTGGAAGGGGTTTCCCAGGGGGAAGTTCGACGAGGAGGTGAAGCCCGCGTAGGTGACCGTCCCCGCCGCGTCGGCGGCCCCGGCGGTGACCTCGTCGAAGCCCGACCCGCCGAAGTAGGTGGCGTAGGAGAGGACGCCCCCCGAGGGGCCGACGGCGGCGAAGAAGGCGTCGTCGTTCCCTCCCCCCGAGGAGGACTGGAGGGCGTTGCTGACGGGGAAGTTCGTGGAGGAGGTCCACCCGCCGAGGTACGTGTTCCCCGACGCGTCCGTGGAGAGGGCGGTGGCGTTGTCGTTGCCCGATCCCCCGAGGTAGGACGCGAGGAGCAGGGAGGTCCCGGAGGAGGACAGCATCGCGACGAAGCCGTCGAAGGAGCCCCCCCCGAAGGTCCCCTGGAACGGGGACGCCAGCGGGAGGTTGAGGGACGACGTCGCCCCGGCGACGTGGAAGCGGCCCTGGGAATCGATCGACAGCCCCGTCAGGTCGTCGAACCCCGATCCCCCCAGGTAGGTGGAGTAGGAGAGGGACGCGCCCCCGGGGGCGATGGTGGCGACGAACCCGTCGTGGGTCCCCCCGGACAGCCCCGGCTGGATGGCGCCCGCCAGGGGGAAGTCGGTCGAGGACGTGATCCCCCCGAGCACGACCGACCCGTCCCCGCCCAGGTGGAGGGCGTAGGCCTCGTCGTACCCGTTCCCGCCGAGGTAGGTCGCGTACTGCAGCGCCGACCCGTCGGAGGAGATCCGCGCGACGAAGACGTCGTCGAGCCCCCCCGCGCTGGACGTGCTGTAGGCCGACTGCGTCGGGAAGTTCGTGGACCGCGTCCACCCCGTGAGGACGACCGATCCGGACGCGTCCACCCCGGTCTTCCAGGTGGTGTCGAGGTCCCCTCCCCCGAGGTAGGTCGCGTAGGACACCGCGGGGTCGACGGTCAGGGGGCGCCCGCGATCCCAGCCCGCGGCCTCGAGGGCGGCCCGTCCGTCCCCGCGGAGGACCCACCGGACCCGGACCGGCGCCCGCTCCCCCCCGGCCCCCTCCTGCCAGGCGACGGGGGCCCCGTGGCGGAGGATCCCGTCGGCGGTGCGCAGGACGAGGTCCCCCGCCCCGTCCACCGTCATGGAATCGGCGCCCTCGAAGCGGATCTCGAGGGAGGAGGGATCCCCGCCCGGCGCGACGAGGAGGTCGTACTCG
>CAZWGT010000380.1:1789-2718 GCA_964633345.1 uncultured Planctomycetota bacterium | reverse complement strand
TGCCCATCCCCGTCCTCGACGGCGGCCAGCTGGCGCTGCTCCTCGTGGAGGCGGTGACGCGCCGCCGCCCCTCGGAGGCGCTGGTCGGCATCGCCCAGATGACGGGCCTGGTGCTCCTCCTCTCCCTCATGGTCTTCGTCTCGTTCAACGACGTCCTCCGGCTCCTGCGCTGAGGAGGACCGTGGCCCCGCCCCCCCTCCTCCGCCTCGTGCGCTGGCCCGGGGTCGCCACGGCGGCGGCGGACGCGGCGGCGGGCTCGGCGCTGTTCTACTGCTCCCCGGGGCGGACCGCGGCCGTCGTCGCCGCCGCCGCCCTCGTCTACGGGGGCGGGGTGGTCCTCAACGACGTGGCCGACGCGGAGCGCGACGCGCGCCTGCACCCCTCCCGGCCGATCCCCTCGGGGGCGGTGACCCGGGGGGCGGCCGCCCGCTTCGGCGCGGTCCTCCTCGGGGCGGGCGTCGGGGCGGCGGCGTTCGCGGGCGGTCCCGCGGCGCTGGCCTACGCCGGGGTCGCGGCGACGGCGCTCGCCTACGACCTCCTCCTCAAGCGCTGGGGCGTCGCCGGGGCGCTGGCCATGGGACTGTGCCGCGGGGGGAGCGTGCTCGGGGCGATGCTCTCCTCCCCCGGTTTCCCCCTCGACCACCCGGGCCGCCACCTCCTCGTCCCCCTGCTCTTCCTCCTCCACGGGACCGCGGTGACGGCGGCCAGCCTCCTCGAGGAATCCCCCCGGGCCCGCGCCCTCGTGCCGGCGGCCGCCGCGGGGATCCTCCTTCCTTCGGCCCTGTGCTTCGGGTGGTCCGGGGACCCCGGGGGTGCGGGTCTCGGCCTCGCGCTGGCCGCGGCGGCGCTGCTCACCTTCGCCCTCGGCCGCTCCCTGGCGGCGGATCGCTCCGCGGGGGGGATCGTCCGCGAGGGGGTGTTCGGATTCC
>CAZWGT010000380.1:0-1779 GCA_964633345.1 uncultured Planctomycetota bacterium | reverse complement strand
TTGGCGGATGGTCTCAAGGAAGCGATATCGGGATTCGGATTCCTGCTCCTCGACGCGGCGGTCCTCGGCGTCCGCGGCCTCCCCGTCCCCGCGGCGGCGGCCCTGCTCCTGTGGGCCGCGCTCCGCGCGCTCCTGCGGTGCGGCCGCTCCTAGGCCGCGTCCCGCCCCGGCCCGTTCTCCCCCCAGAGCTGGAGGAGCCGGAGGAACCGCTTCACCGTGCGGGCGGCGAAGATGGCCGCGAGGCAGATGTAGAAGAAGCCGAGCAGCCTCGCCATGACCGCGTTGAACAGGGTGAGCTTCGTATCCTCGATGGGGAAGTCGGGGGGGAGGCCCGCGATGGGCTCCCGGGCGTAGAGGAGGATGCAGAGCGCCACCCCCGCGATCCAGGTGCCGAGGTCCACGGCGACGGTCAGCGTCCTCTCCCCGAGGAACGCGTAGAGGATGTCCTTGACGAAGGCGACCACGAGGAACGCGAGGATGAAGGGCAGGGCCCCGTGGAAGGGGGGCAGGAACAGGGTGTGGTAGTCCCCCGGGTCCCCCGGGGGCAGCACGATCCGGAACACCTGGTCGCGCACGTTCGGGACGCCGAGGCACACCCCCATGGCGAGCGCGAAGGCGGCGCGGAAGAGGCTCGCCCGCCGGCCGGTCTCGACGCGGAAGGTGAGGTTGGGCAGCTCCACGCGGCGGATGGTCTTCCTGAGGAGGAAGAAGGCCATGAGGACGAGGCCCGCGTCGAACAGCAGCGCCTGCACGCCGAGGGAGACGAGGAGGAAGGTCTCCGAGGGCCCCGCCATGTCCTTCTGGGGGAGCACGTTGAAGGGGAAGAAGTTGAACCGGGCGCGGGTGACGACGGCCAGGAAGAGCATCGTGAGGTGCACGGCGAAGACGAGCAGCACCAGGTACCAGTACGCCGCGTACTCCTTGGGGGCCACGAGGCTGCGCTCGCCGGAGTAGGAGACCGCCAGCTCCGACGGGTCCCCCAGCTCCTCCATGGCGCGGCGGAAGTCCTCCGGCCCGGGCTCCGCGCCGCGGGCCCGCGCCAGGGCCTCGGCCCTGTCGTAGAGGTGGCTCTCGATCTCCCGCAGGACGTCCCCCTTGCCGGGTCCGTGGAGGTTGCCCTCCACCCCGTCGAGGTACCTGCGGAGCTCCTCGCTATGCATGGGAGGCTCCCTCCCCCGCCGGCGGGGGCTGCGGCGCGCCCTTGTTCGCTTCGAGGATTCGACGGAGGGACGCGTCCACGCGCCCCCAGGTTTCCACGAGGAGGTCGAGGCTCTCGACGCCGTCGGCCGTCGTGCGGTAGTACTTGCGGGGCCGGGCCTGCTCCGTGAGCCACCAGGACTCGAGGAGGCCCTGCTCCTCCATGCGGCGCAGCAGCGGGTAGAGGGTCCCCTCCTCCACGGCCAGGCCGTTCTCGGCGAGCACCTGGCCGATCTGGTAGCCGTAGCGCGGCTCCTTCAGGAGGGAGAGGACGGCGATCTGGAAGATCCCGCGGCGAAGCTCGGTCTCCAGCTTCGTGTCGATCGGTCGCACGTTCCCGCCGCCCTCCTCGCGCGCCATCCTAGCAGGCTGGCCCGGGTACCATGACGCCGTGCCCGTCCCGCTCCTCCTGCTGCTGGCCGCGCTGGCCGCCCCCCCGCCGACGGGGACGGGGGATCCCCTCCCCTCGACGGAGCAGGGCCTCCTGGAGCGGGCGCGGGACCTCCTCGGGGGCGGCGGGGCCGGCCGGGCCCGCCTGGCGGCCGAGGCGGCGGCGGGGCCGGCCCCGGCGCGCCGGGCGGC
>CAZWGT010000379.1:0-2745 GCA_964633345.1 uncultured Planctomycetota bacterium | reverse complement strand
CCTCGTCCTTACCAAGGACGTGCTCTACCAGCTGAGCTACTGCAGCGCCGATGCGGCCCGTATCCGATGTCAAACGTCAGCGTCCCGAGGCCGGCTCCGTCCTCCGCGGCCCCGCTGGAGCGGGAGACGGGAATCGAACCCGCGTATCCGGCTTGGAAGGCCGGGGCTCTACCATTGAGCTACTCCCGCCCGAGCCGGCTCCGGCAGGCCGCGCCCGGACGGCCGGATCGCCGGGGGCCCAGACGGCCCCGGGACGGACCCCGCACGGACGGGAACGGACCCCGGATATGTCGTGAAGCGGCCAAGTCTACGCAGTCAGGCTCGGGGAGCAACATTTATAAGGGGAGGGGCGGGCCCCTCCGGCGCCCCTCAGACCGGCTGGCCCCTGGCCTTGTCGGCGGCCCGCCTCTGGTCCTCGAACATCCGGTCGGCCAGGTCCTTCAGGGTGTACCCGTCGAGCACCCCGTGCACCTTCCCCGCGATGTCGGACCAGAAGTCGAGGATCCCGCACCCCGCCCCCTCGTGGATGCAGGTCGGCCGGGTCCCCGTGTAGGAGGCGCAGAGCCTCTCCAGGAGGGGCTCCCCCAGGGCCCGTGTCACGTCCCCCATGGTCATGGTCTCCGGGGAGCGGGTGAGGTGGAACCCGCCCCGGCTCCCCCGCACGCTGCGGACCAGGCCCGCGTGGCGCAGCTTCACCAGCAGCTGGGTCACGTACTCCACGCTCAGGCCCTCGGCCTCGGCGATCTCCCGGGCCGAGAGGGGCTCGCACCCCTCCTTGCGGGCGAGCTGGACCAGGCAGCGGAGGCCGTACTCCTCGAGGGCGGTGATCTTCATGGCGGTCCCCTACCAGATCCCCAGCTGCTCGCGGGCGAGCTCGGATGCCATCTTCGTCGGATCCCAGGGGGGGTCCCAGACCAGCTGGACGTGCACGTCCTCCACTCCGGGCACCATGCGGGCGGTGTGGTCGACGGCGGCCATCAGTTCCGGCCCGATCGGGCACCCGGGGCTCGTCAGGGTCATCTTGACCTCGAGGGCCTTCCCCGTGGGGGAGACCTCGACGTCGTAGATGAGGCCGAGGTCCACGATGGAGATCATGAGCTCGGGGTCGTGGACGGGGCGGAGCGCCTCGAGGACCGACTCCCTGGTGGGCAGGCCCGGGGCGGCGGGCGGCGTCGGCGACGACGGCGGCGGCGGCGACGGCGGCGGAACGGCGTCCTTCGGCGGTTCCATCATGCACCTCCCGTGCGGGACAGCGCCTCGAGCAGCGTGGACCAGGGGAGCAGGGCGCACTTGACGCGGACGGGGAACTTCGACACCCCTTCGAGCGCCTCGAGGTCCCCGAGGTCCACGGCCGGGTCCTTCCCCTTCCCCTGCAGCATCGCCTTCACCGCCGCCTCGAGGGCGCGGACCTCGTCGAGGCTCCGCCCCCGGATCTCCCCCGCCATCATGGATCCCGAGGCGACGCTGATGGAGCAGCCGCGGGCCCGGTACTCGACCGCGCCGACGCGGTCTCCGTCGAGGGCGAGGGCCACCGAGCACTCGTCCCCGCAGAGGGGGTTCTGCCCGTCGGCCCGGCGATCCGGGCGGGCGATCGGCTCCGCCCCCTGGGGGTTGCGGTAGTGGTCGAGGATGATGTCCCGGTAGAGGTCCTCGAGCATTCCCTCAGACCCTCAGCTGCCGGCCCTTGGGACCGGGCGCGAGCGTCTCCCGGGCCCTGAGGACGGACCGGCAGAGCGCCGACACGTCCTCCCGCGTATTGTAGAGGTAGAAGGAGGCCCTCGCCGTGGCCACCACGCCGTGGCGGGCGAGGAGCGGCTGGGCGCAGTGGTGGCCGGCGCGGATGGCGACCCCGTCGGCGTCCAGCAGCTGGGCCAGGTCGTGGGGATGGACGTCGTCCATCCAGAAGGAGACGACCCCGGGGCGCGCGGCGGGATCGGCCGGCCCGAAGAGGCGGATGCCCCCGATGGCCTGGAGCTCCTCCATCGCCTGGGCGGTCAGGGCCGTCTCGTGGGCCCTCACCGCGGAGGGGCCGGCGGCCTCGAGGTAGTCGATGGCGGCGTGGAGCCCCACGGCGTCGGCGACCGAGGGGGTGCCCGCCTCCCACCGCCAGGGCGCGTCGTTCCAGGTCGCCCTCTCGGCCGTCACGCGGCGGACCATCTCGCCCCCGTGGAGGAAGGGGGGCAGCTCCTCCGCCGCCTCCGGGGAGACCACGAGGACGCCGACCCCCATGGGACCCATCATCTTGTGGCCGGAGAAGGCGACGAAGTCGGCCCCCCAGCCCTCGGCGTCCACGTCCCCCGTCGGGGCGGCCTGGGCGGCGTCCACCATCACCCGGGCGCCGGCCTGCCGGGCGTCGGCGGCCATGGCGGCCACGGGGTTCACGGTGCCGAGGACGTTGGACTTGGCGGTGAAGGCGACCATCCGGGTGCGCGGTCCGAGCAGGCGGCGGTAGGCCTCGAGGTCGAGGGTCCCGTCCCCGGTCACCGGGACCGTCCTCAGGACGGCCCCCCGGGCCCGGCAGATCTCCTGCCAGGGGACGAGGTTGGAGTGGTGCTCCATCTCCGTCACCACGACCTCGTCCCCGGGCCCGAGCCGGGCGCCGCCCCAGGCCTTCGCCACGAGGTTCAGGGACTCCGTCGCGTTGCGGGTGAACACGACCCCCTCGGGCCCCGCCGCCCGGGCGAAGCTCGACACGGCGGCGCGGGCGTCCTCGTAGGCAGCCGTCGCGGACTCCGCCAGCCGGTG
>CAZWGT010000378.1:0-2750 GCA_964633345.1 uncultured Planctomycetota bacterium | reverse complement strand
CCGCCCCGGGGACGCGATCCTCTTCACCGAGCCCCTGTACGGCGGGACCCTCCACATGATCCACGACCTGCTCGTCCCCTTCGGGGTGCGCGCGGTCCCGGTGCCGGCGGCCGACACGGCGGCGATGGCCGCCGCCGTCCAGGGCACGGAGAACCTGAAGTTCGTCCTCGTGGAGACGCCGGCGAACCCCACGCTGACGATGGCCGACATCGGAGCGGCGGTCCGCGCCGCCCGGAAGCGGAGGGACCGCCCCGTCGTGGCGGTGGACAACACCTTCCTCGGCCCCGTCTTCCAGCACCCCCTCGCCCTCGGCGCGGACCTCTCGATCTACTCGGCCACGAAGTTCCTCGCGGGCTTCAGCGACATGCTGGGCGGCGTCGTGATCGGACGGGACCCGCAGGCGATCCGGGAGATCAAGAAGGTGCGCTCCCTCCTGGGGACGATCCTCCAGCCCGACGAGTGCTGGATCCTCGGGTCCCGGCTGGCGACGGTGGCCCTGCGCATGAACAAGCAGAGCAAGAACGCCGAGCGGGTCGTCAAGGGCCTCCGGCGGAACCGGCGCATCGCCCGCATCCACTACCCGACCTGCAACCCGGACCGGGACCAGCGCCGGATCTACCGGGCCCAGTGCGACTTCCCCGGCGCGCTCTTCTCCCTCGAGGTGAAGGGGGGGAAGAAGGCGGCGTTCGACCTGCTGAGGAACCTGAAGATCGTCAAGAGCGCGGTCAGCCTCGGCGGCATGGAGTCCCTAGCCTGCCACCCGGCCTCCACGACCCACTCCTCGATGACCGCGGAGGAGATGAGGGCCTCGGGGGTGAGCCAGGCCCTCGTGCGGTTCTCCGTGGGGCTCGAGGACTGGCGGGACCTTCTGGACGACATCGAGCGGGCCCTGGCGGCGCGCTAGCCCCCGGCGATTCCTCGCCCCGGGCCCCCCGGCGCGCTACCAAGGGCGGCTTCCCGACCGCGGAGAGGTGCCGGAGCGGCCGAACGGGCGCGCTTGGAAAGCGCGAGTACCGGAAACGGTACCGGGGGTTCAAATCCCCCCCTCTCCGCCACGGTCGGGAGGTAGGATCCGCCATGCGGCGCCTGGCGGCGCCGATAAGGTCGTGCAGCCGGGGAACTAGCGGTGCCCTGTACCCGCAATCCGCTTCAGCGGGGGTGATGCCGAACAGAGGCGCTCGCGGACGGAGGTCGTTCCGAAGCGGTCGGCGTTGACGGCCATGTCCCATGCAACGGCGGGACGTGAATCGGGTCAGGTCCGGAAGGAAGCAGCCCTAAGCGCAAACCTGCCGTGTGCGTGGGTCTCCGTGGCCCGAGCCGGAAGCCGAGGGACCCCGACGGCCGCGGCGTCGAAGCGAGGCGCACGACCTTTTCGACGCCGCCCGGGCCGCTGGAGGGAGGATGCCGGCGTGAGCCGTCCCGCGAAGCCGAAGCCGACGGCCGCCGCGCGCCCCTACGCCGCCTTCGCGCGGAAGTACCGCCCCCTCTCCTTCACGGAGGTGGTCGGCCAGGAGGCCGTGGGGAGGACGCTGCGCGGGGCGCTGCGGGCGGGGGAGATCCCCTCCTCGTTCCTCTTCGCCGGTCCCCGCGGCGTCGGCAAGACCACGATGGCCCGCATCCTGGCCAAGGCCCTCAACTGCGCGGGGGCCGACGCGCCGACCCCCGATCCCTGCGGGACCTGTCCGACCTGCGCCGCCATCGCCGACGGCTCCTCCCTCGACGTCGTCGAGGTGGACGCCGCCAGCCACAACGGCGTGGACGACGTCCGCGAGATCCGCGAGCGGGTCGCCCACCTCCCGGCGGCGGGCCGGTACAAGGTCTACATCCTCGACGAGGCGCACATGTTCTCGACGGCGGCGTGGAACGCCTTCCTCAAGACCCTCGAGGAGCCGCCGCCCCACGCGAAGTTCGTCTTCGCCACGACGGAGCCGGAGAAGGTGCCCGAGACCATCCTCTCCCGCTGCCAGCGGTTCGACTTCCGGCGGATCCAGTCGAAGGACATCGTCCGGACCCTGCGGGAGATCGTCGGGAAGGAGAACGCCGAGCGGGGGAGGGAGCGGGCCATCGTCGTGGACGACGCGGCGCTGGCGGCGGTGGCGCGGTTCGCGCGCGGCGGCCTGCGCGACGCCGAGAGCCTCCTCGAGCAGGCCGTCCTCGCCGGGGAGGGGACGGTGCGCGAGGAGGACCTCGCCGCCCTCCTCGGGAGCGTGCCGCGGGAGATGGTCCGCGCGGCGCTGGAGAGGGCCGCGGCGGGGGACGCGGCCGGGACCCTGGAGGCCTGCGCGCGGGTCCACGACGCGGGGGGCGACGGGTCCGCCTTCCTCGGGCAGGCGCTGGAGATGCTGCGCGAACTGACCGCCGTGGCCGTGGCGGGCCCCCGCACGGCGCTCGTGGAGGCCGACGACGCGGAACGCGAGGCCCTCGCCTCCATGGCGAAGGCCTTCGGCCCCTCGGGGACCCTGCGCGCCACCCAGGCCCTGGCCGAGGCGCTGCGCCTGGTCCGCGCGACGGACGAGGAGCGCCCCCTCGTGGACGCCGGGATGCTCCGGGTCGCCCTCCAGGGGCGGTCGAAGACGATCCCCGAGGTGCTCGAGGCGCTGGCCGGGATGGAGTCCCGCATCGCCTCCGGGGGAGGGGCCCCGGGCCCCCCGCGCCCTAGCGGAGCCGCGGCCCCGGCCGCCGGCGCCGCGGCGCCGCGTTCCCTGTACGGCGACGACCGGCCCCCGCTGCCGGGGCCCGCGGCCGCGGAC
>CAZWGT010000377.1:0-2761 GCA_964633345.1 uncultured Planctomycetota bacterium | reverse complement strand
GGACGGCGATGGCCCACGCGGTCTCCCTGCTCACGATGCCCTGCTCCGTGAGTCCCTACCTGGCGCAGGGATCGGCCTTCCTCCTCCTTCTGGCCCTCTGGCTTCCGGCGGATGCCCGCACGAGGACGGGGTTCCTCCTTCTCCTAGTGGGCGCCAACCTGCTCGTCGTCCTTTACTGGACGAAGTCCCGTTGGTTCTCGCTTCCCATGAAGCCGACATCCATCGCCCTGCATGCATGGGCGACCTGGATCCTCTGGAAGGACGCGGCCAGGACATCCCCGGTGTCCGTTCAGCGGGCGTCGGCATGACCCGCATCGAGGTCCCCTGTCCGCTCTGTTCCTCCGAGGACCGCGAGCGTCTCTTCGTCTCGAGGCTCTACGCCGACGAAGTGCCGATCGTCCGCTGCCGAGCCTGCGGTCTGCTCTACCAGTCGCCCCGTCCCGAGGAGGCCGACCTCGCGGAGATGTACGACGAGAAGTACTACACGGGGAAGGGCGCGGGGTCGGGGGACTACACGTACGCCGACGAGCGGACGAAGGAGCCGGAGGTGCGGCTGAAGGCAGCGGCGCGCCTGGCGCGCATCGAGTCCTTCGTGAAGCCCGGCCGGGTGGTGGAGCCGGGCTGCTCTTTCGGCACCTTCCTCGACGAGGCGCGTCGGCGCGGCTGGGATCCCTCGGGGGTGGACGTCTCGGAGTACGCGGTGAAACACTGCCGGGAGGTGCTGGACATCCCGGTGTTTCACGGGCCGTTCGAGTCGGCGCCCATCGAGCCGGGGGCCGTCCGGCTGATCCACATGTCGGAGGTGATCGAACACCTGCCCCATCCGCGGCTGGCCATCCGCAGGGCGGCGGAGGCGCTGGAACCGGGGGGGCTGCTCGTCATCGGGACCGCCAACGCCGACTCCCTCGCGCGCCGCCTTCGCGGGGCGCGGTGGGGGTACTACATGCCGGGGCACGTCGTGTTCTTCTCGGCGCGGACGCTGTCGAGGATGCTGCGCGAGGAGGGGTTCCAGGACATCCGCGTCTTCCACGGCGACGATCACGGTAGCCTCTTCGACGGGGCGCTGGCGAAGGCCCACGGCTCGACCGTGCCCGGTCGGATCCTCCGAAGGTGGGTGGGGGCGGGAATGGTCGTCTACGCGCGGCGCGGGGCAGGACGCGTTCAATCTCCCGCTGCGGAGAGCCCGCCCCCCGATAGGCTCCCCCCCCCGTGAAGTTCAACTCTCCCGAGTTCTTCGTCTTCTTCCTGACCATCGCCCTGGTCTCGCGCTGGGCGGCACCGCGCGCCCGGGTCTACCTTCTGCTGGCCGCCAGCCTGTTCTTCTACGGCTGGTGGAACGTCCCCTTCCTCGGTCTCCTCGTGGGGACGTGCGTACTCGACTGGTGGGTGGGAATCCGCATCGCGGAATCGAACTCTCCCGCGGCGCGGTGGAGATGGCTTCTCGTTTCGTTGACCTCGAACCTCGGTGTGCTCTTCGCCTTCAAGTACCTGGACCTGTTCCTTGCGACTCTCCACTTCACTACCTCCTGGGCCACGGGGGCACAGGACCCCATCGTGGTCAATCTCATCCTTCCCCTGGGCATCTCCTTCTACACGTTCCAGTCGATGTCTTACTCCATCGACGTGTACCGGGGGACCATGCCTGCGTGTCGGGACCTTCCCGTCTTCGTCCTGTTCGTGACCTTCTTCCCCCAACTCGTGGCGGGCCCCATCGTCCGAGCCTCGGACCTGATTCCCCAGCTCGAGAAGGGGCCCGTGCATGACGAGGGGCGATTCCGCGCCGGCTTCCCGCTGATGGCATGGGGATTCGTAAAAAAGATGGTCCTCGCCGACCGCGCGGGCCCGTTCGCCGACGCCGTCTTCAGCAACCCCGGCGGCCACGACGGGCTGTCCGTCCTGCTGGGCGTCTACGCCTTCGCCATGCAGATCTACTGCGACTTCTCCGGGTACACGGACATTGCCATTGGCTGCGCCCGGATCCTCGGATACAGGTTCGACCGGAACTTCGATGGCCCCTACCTCGCCACTTCCATCCAGGACTTCTGGAGGAAGTGGCACATCTCCCTCTCGACATGGCTCCGCGACTACCTCTACATCTCGCTGGGGGGGAACCGGCACGGGGAGGCGAAAAGGGACCGCAATCTCCTTCTGACGATGCTGCTGGGAGGCCTGTGGCACGGTGCCGCTTGGCACTTCGTTGCCTGGGGCGGGTACCACGGGGCCCTGTTGGCGCTGGAGAGGCGCCTCCAAGGACGGTTGCCGGCGGTGCGAGGCCCGGTCGGAAAGGTGATCGCCGTCATCGTCACCTTCCACCTCGTGTGCGTCGGCTGGGTCCTATTCAGGGCGGACAGCATCGGGACGGCGGGGCTCATCCTGAGCAGAGCCATGGCAGGCGGCGAGGGGATCTCGCTGGCACTGTGGCCCGTGGGAACACTGCTCGCGGCGCTGCTGGTCGTCCTCTGGGTCGAGCGCATCCGGCCGTTGGGAGCCTTGCTCCAGAGGAACTCCCTGGCCGCGACGGTGGCCACATGGGCGGGGATGCTCATCGCGGTGGTCCTTGGGGCGCAGTCGGCGGCGCCGTTCATCTACTTCCAGTTCTGATGGAGACCATGGAGCCCGTCCGGATTCCCGCCCCGCGGTCGGTAGTCTCTTCCGCAGTCCGGGCACTGCTCCTGAATCTGGTGGGGGCCTTCATCGTCCTGGGAGCGGGGGAGGGGCTCGCACGGCTCACGTCCGGGGAAGGGAGCTTCGCTTCGTCGCT
>CAZWGT010000376.1:0-2770 GCA_964633345.1 uncultured Planctomycetota bacterium | reverse complement strand
CGCCACTCGACCGGCAGATCGCCCTTCTCGAGGACCACCGCGTGCCAGGGGGCGGTGACGACGGCCGCCACCGCGGCGTCCTTCGGGGGATCCCGCTCCGCGACGAGGAGGACGAGCTTCCCCCCCTCCTTCAGGGTGCCGACGATCTCCACCGAGTACCCCGCCGTCGGGCGGTTCCCGAGGCAGGCGACCGCCACCATCTCCTTCGAGAAGTCCACCCTCGGCGCCCCGGGCACCGGGGCGATGTGGGCGTTGGCCTTCGCCCAGAGGTCGGCCCAGACCACCGGGTCGCGGACCACCGTGCGCGAGGCCTCCGCCGGACCGCCGCTCGTGGAGGCGGGGAACTTCCGGAGGAACGGGACCGCGTCGGCCGCCGCCTCTCCGCCGCCGTCGCCGTCCCCGTCCCCCTCCCCGCCGTCGCAGCCCGGGAAGAGGAGGAGCGCCGCCGCCAGCACCGCCGCGAACCTCACCATGACGACGCCTCCTCGCGCAGGCGCTTCCACGTCCCGTCCAGCATCTCCACGAGCGTCTTGGTGCCCGAGATGACCGGCATGAAGTTCACGTCCCCCACCCAGCGCGGCACGACGTGCATGTGCAGGTGGTCCACGCTCCCCCCCGACGCGGGGCCGAGGTTGAGGCCCGCGTTGATGCCCCCCGCGTTCATCTTCCGCCGGAGGAGGTCGGAGCAGCGGGCCACGAGCTTCATCGTCTCGAGCAGTTCGCCGTCCGTCATCTCCCCCGGGTCGGTCACGTGGCGCACCGGGCAGATCATCAGGTGGCCCGTGTTGTAGGGGTAGCGGTTCAGCATCACGAAGCAGGTCTTCCCGCGGAAGAGCACGAGGGACCGCTCGTCCACGCCGGCGGCCAGCGCTTCGCAGGCGATGCACCCCCCCGGCCGCCCCTTCAGGACGTAGGCCATGCGCCAGGGGCTCCAGAGGAGCCCCGTGCCCGAGGGGTGCGGCGCGGGGGCCTTCCTACGGGAGGCGCCGCCAGAGGAACCAGCGGATCGCCGCCCCCCTCCGGAGGCCCTTGCGCTCGAAGATCGTCGTGCCATCGGCGAGGCTCCTTTCCCGCTCCGGGTCCACGTCGCCGCCCTCGAACCCGCCGACCGAGGCGACCACGGTCCGCATCTGCTCCTGGTAGGGCGCGTCGTCCGTCGCCATCACGAGCTCCCCCCCGGGCTCCAGCACCCGCCGCGCCTCCCGCACGAGGAAGGGCTGGATCAGGCGGTGGTGGGCGTGGCGGTCCTTCGGCCAGGGGTCGGGGAACTCGATGCGGAGGGCCGAGACGCGGGCGTCGGGCAGGAGGATTCCGAGGACCGTCTCGGCCCGGCCCGGCGCCACGCGGAGGTTCCGCAGGCCGGCGCGGACGGCGCGGCGCAGGTAGGTCTCCACCCGGTCCCGCTTGAGCTCGATGCCGAGGAAGTCCCGCTCCGGGCTCCGCTTCGCGCGGCGCAGCAGCGCCTCGTCCCGGCCGAAGCCCACCTCGACCTGCAGGGGCGCCCGGCGCCCGAAGACGGCGTCCCAGCCCGAGGGGCCGGACAGCTCGCGGCCGGGGCGGACGAGGAGGGACTCGGGGGCGGGGGCCTCGGTCATCGCGGGCCGAGGATAACCTCCGCCCCGGGAATCGAAGCGGGCGGCGCCCCGCGGCGCCCCCCCTCGGGTTCGTCGTGAGCGGAGGGAGGGACTACTCGGCCTTGGCCGTCTCCTTCTTGGCCGCTTCCTTATCCTTGCGGAGCTTGGTGATGCGGGCGATCTCGGCCTTGACGAGGGCCTCGCTCTTGGCCGCGCGCACCTTCATGAAGCCCATGAAGGGGGTCTTGTTGAGCATCGACACCTGGTCGACGCCGATGAAGCCGACCTTCTTCTCCGTCGGGGACCAGATCTCGATCCGGGCCTGGTTCTTGGCGAGCTTCATGTCGGCCTCGGCCGGCAGCTCGATCTTCGTGCAGACGAAGTTCTTGTTCAGCATGTCGACGATCTCCTCGCCGAGGACGCTGAGCTCGAACTTCCGGGAGAACTTGTAGTTGTCGTTCATCGGGTCCGAGACGTTCGCGATGTAGTAGTAGACGAAGAGGGGCTTCTTCTTGGCGAGCGCCGTGAGATCCACGGAGAGGTCCGCGTCCTCGGTCGGCTTGACCTCGGTCTGGCCGGTCGCGACCGCGCGGGTCTCCTCGGTCGGGACGGAGGCGTCGGCGTCCCAGTTGATCTTCCCGGTGTTGGGGCCTGCTCCGCAGGCGAAGGGAGCGCCTCAACCGGCGTTGAGCTGAGCCTGCCACACGGCGAGCGAGGCGAGCGCCGCGACGGCGGCGTACCCCGCGATCTTCGCGATCCTCATGACGAACCCCTCCGGGGATCCAATCCCCATGCCATCGTTCCTGGGAAGGCCCTCCGGGGGCCCTCCACTCCCCCTATTAGAACAGGCGCGATGGATCCTTCAAGGGGAATCGTGATTTTCCATCAAGAATCATTGTTTATCCGCTTCATCGAAACGACGAATGCTCCAGCGCGCGTGCTCCTCCACGAGGGGGTCCCCGCAGGCGGCCAGGGCCCGCAGGGCCGGCAGGGCGGACCGGTCCCCGCAGTTGCCCAGCGCCACGGCCACGTTCCGGCGGAACCCCGTCCACCCGGCGCGGAGGACCGCCGACCCCGCGAAGGCGGCCCGCCACCCCTCCTCGTCCATCCCTGCCAGCGCGACGAGGTCGGGGGCCGGGGCGGAGGGCCGCAGGTCGGACGAGGAGGCCGGGCGGGCGAAGCGGTTCCAGGGGCAG
>CAZWGT010000375.1:0-2789 GCA_964633345.1 uncultured Planctomycetota bacterium | reverse complement strand
CCACGGGCCCCGCGGGCTGGCCGGCGAAGAGGAAGTAGCCCTTCTCCGGGGTCACCCAGGCGCGCAGGACCTGGGGACGGAAGGGCTCGGCGCCCGCGGCCGCGTCCACCCGGACCCACACGCCCTGGTCGGCCCGCTTCCCCAGGCGGAGCACGAGGGGCTCGCCGTAGACCGGCGACGGGCCCTCCTCGGCGGAGGGGGGGCCGCGGAAGTCCATGTTCATCTCGCGGCGGGGATTGCCCGCCGAATCCCGCCACGCCGCGCTCCAGCCGGCGACCTCGAGGGGCTCGGGGTCGAAGGAGTCGCTCGGGAAGAGCGCCCAGCGGATCTCCCCGGCCCCGTCGGCGGTGCCCGAGAGGGGCATGCCCGCGTTCGTGCCGAGGACGACCTGGGCGCCGGGCACCGGCCTCCCCGAGGAATCCTCGACGCAGCGGACGGTCAGGACGAGGGGCTCCTTCGGCAGGACGAGGTCGCGGGGCTCCTTCCCCTCGGCGTCGCCGCGCTCGAGCAGGGTCCACAGGACGCGGCCGCCCCCCTGGACGCGGACGAGGGCCCACTTCGGGAGCTGCGGCCAGAGGGGGGCGTAGACGCCGTCCGCGTCCGTGGCCGCCGAATCGAAGGGGGCGAGGTTCGGCAGGGTGAACCCGAAGTCCTGGCCGCTCCAGAGGGAGGCCGCCGCCCCGGCGAGGGGGAGGCCCGCGGCCTCGTCGAGGAAGCGCAGTCGGATGGCGACGGGGCGCTCCTCGACGACGACTTCGTGGGCGCCGGCCAGGCCCTCGGGCTTCGCCTCGACGGGGAGGAAGTGGCGGCCGCGCGCCTTCGGTTCGAGGGTCGGCGGCCCGCCCCAGCCGGCCTGGGGCGCGCCGAAGAGGCCCTGGAGGTTCGTGCACTGGGGAAGGGGGATGTGGAAGGTCCCGACGGCGGCGGTGGGGGGGCTCGACGCGGCGACGGCCTGGAAGACGGAGAAGTCCACGACGACGCCGGCGACGGGGGCGCCGGCCGCGTCGATGAGGCGCCCTCCGTAGACGAGGCCCGACAGGAGGCGCACCTCGCCCGCGTCCGTCTCGCGGGTGGGGAGGGGCACGAGGACCGGCGCCCGCCGCGGCGCCTCGGCCCGGAGCGTGAAGGGCGCCCCGTCGCCCGCCTCGCGGGGGTACTCGATCCGGAAGAGCCCGGCCGCCGCCTCGGCGGTGGCGATCGCCCGCCCCTCGCGGAGCACGGTGAGCGTCGCCCGCGCGGCGGGGGCGCCGGGGAGGACGGGGATCGTGAGGGCCCCCGCGACGGCCCCCCGCCCGTCGGGGAGGGAGGAGGGGGAGGGTGTCTCTCCGGGTGATACGGTGGGGGCGGAGGCCGCCGACGCCTGCGTCTCTTCTGGTGATACGGTTCCCGGTCCGGGCCCGGGCGCCCCCGGCGTGCGCAGCAGCCAGAACGCCAGCCCCGCCGCCACCGCCGCCGCCGCGAGGACGAGGAGGGGCCGGGGGATCCTCACCGGCGCAGCGCCTCGACTTCCGCGGCGGTGGCTTCGACGCGGAAGGTCCCCTTCCATAGGGCGCGGTAGCTCGGGTGGCCGGGATCGAGATCGCGGTGGTACCCCGGCTCCTCCCCGGTCTCGAAGATGACGATCTCGTAGTCCCTCGCGAAGGGGCCCGGGTGCTCGGGAACCTGCCGGTCGGCGACATCCAGCCACGGTTGACCCCCGACCATCCGGTCTCCGCCCACCCCGTCACGCCGGACATGGACCCCGAGACTAAGGCCCTCCCTGGCCTCGAGGGTCACCGCCTCCCGGTCCTCGGAGAGGCAGCCCACGGCGATCCAGGGGCGATGGAGCTCAGGAACGAGGCGAAGGCGGTGGGGTACGAGGTACCGGAGGGTCCGCTTCGCCGGCTGCTCGATGTCGATCGACAGGGGCTCCGTCCGGAAGCTCCCGATCCACGTCACCGGGGCCGGAGTGCCCTCCGCGTGGGGCGGGAGGTCGTCCGCATCGTCCGGCTCCTCGACGGTGACGGAGACGCGGGCCTCCCATGGCCCCGGCAGGAGATCCTTCCAGACGGTGGCGAGGGGGAACGTCAGCCGGACTTCGCGGGCTCCGCACTCCCGGATCGGGAAGCACCATGCGCGGTCGGCGGGCAGGTCCTTCTCGAACTCCCACGACCGCGGCGGATCGGGAGGGCCGTCGAACCCGTCCACCGCCCGGACCTCGCATTCCCGGCCGTCCGCGGGATTCCGGAGAAGGAGCCGGACGCCGCGCTCCAGCCCGTAGGCGTCGAAGTGCGTCACCTCCGGCGACAACCCCGCCGGGTCGAATCGCAGTTCCATGTCCCCGGCGAGCCGCCGTCCCCGGGACGCCCGGCGGGGGAGGGAGATGCGCGACGAGAGACCCCGGATCGGATCCGACCAGGCCGACCAGGAACCGTCCTCCGGTTCGGGTCGCGGGGCCGCTTCCTCCGGCGCGGGCTCGACGGCTCTCGCGAGAGCCTCGGGCCGCGGCGGCAGCGGGAGGCCGCGGATCCTGAAGAGCACGGCCCGGCCATCGCAGCGGTTGTCGTTGAATGTCGAGAGCAGCAGGTGAATGACGGTGACGTCGAGGTCGAGGTGGTCGAGCGCCCCGGCCTTTGCGTCGGCCTCGATGTCGAGAAGGACGAGGACATCCGTCGCGCCGTCCGTTCTCCGGGTGGGATCCCCGGTTGCGTGTCGCGCGGCGCCCGGGTCGGAGGACACGGGCCGGGGGGGCTCGATGGTCCGTGGACGGAGGGGGTCCACGGGATTCATGGTCGCCTCGATACGCAGGT
>CAZWGT010000374.1:0-2831 GCA_964633345.1 uncultured Planctomycetota bacterium | reverse complement strand
GCGGGCGGACTCCGCGGAAACGGAGTACCGCCTGAAGGCCGTCGGCGTCTCCGCGGAACTCCGGGGCCGGATCCGGACGGCCATCGACGGCGGCGTCCGCAGCCTGCGTCGCGCGCAGAACCCCGACGGCGACGGACACTTCACGTTCGCCGCCAACCCGTACAACTCATCGGGCCTGACGGCGCTCTGCGGCCTGGCGGGACGGCACGCGGGGACTCCGGAGGGGATGAATGTCGCGGCCCACGCCGCGCGCTGGCTCGCCCCGTCCAAAGGGGTCCTCCGGCGCGAGGCGCAGGAGGACGTCTACAACCTCTCCCTCTCGATCCTGCTCCTGGACGCGACGGGGGCGGACGGGGCGGCTCTGGCCGAAGTCGCCGGCCTGCTCGGATCGTCGCAGTCTCCGTACTCCGGATGGTGGGGGTACCGCACCTCGAAATGGAAGCCACCCGAGCCCGGGGCCGAGTCCCTTCCCAACCTCTCCACGACCCAGTTCGCGATCCTGGCGCTGTGGGCCGCACGTTCCCGGGGTGCGACCGTGGACGCCGCCGTGTGGCGCCGCCACCTCCAGGGCCTCCTCCTGACCCAGGGCCCCTTAGGATCGTGGGCCTACGAGCCGAGCCCGGACACCGACTACCCCGAGTACGCCTGCGGGACCTTCATGGGGGTCGCCAACCTGGAGTTGGCACTGGCCGCCCTCGGCGGTCTCCCGGCCCTCCCGGAGTCCCAACGGAAGACGGTGGAGTCGGCCCGGAAGGCCGCGAGGGAGGCCCTCGTCCGGGACGGCGCCCGGTTCCAGGAATCGCTTCGCACCGGTCCCCATCTCGGGAGCGGAGAGGGGGATGCCGATCAGGCCTCCCCGTACTACGAGCTGTTCGCGCTGGAGAAGGCCTGCGTGATCGCGGGCGTGGAACGCCTCGGCGAGGTGGCGTGGTACGCCGCGGGGGCGGAACTCCTCCTCAAGGCCCAGAACGAGGACGGGGGATGGGGGGGCCGTCCGGAGTCGCGGGACAAGGGTGTTCCCCGGGGAGACTGGATTCCACGGAGCCGGCCCGTGGACACCGCCTTCGCCGTCCTGTTCCTGGTGAGGGCGGCGGAGGTCTACGGGACCGCGACGCCCCGGCCGATGGACGGCGGCATGCCGCCGGCGGTTCCGGTCCCCACTCCCGGGAAGTGAAACCGGGGACAGTCCCCAGGCAGGAAGAACCGGGGACAGTCCCCGGGGGTCTCCCCGGGCCTCCCCGCTTGCCCCTCTCCCTTCCCCTCCCCCCCGGCCGATGGATAGGATGTGCCGTCCCTCCTGCAGGAGGAGGGTGCCGATCGTTGGGGAGCCTCCATGGGTCTGCCTCTCCTCCTCCTCGTCGAGGACGACGCCCGATCGCGGCGCGTCGCCCGGGAGATCCTCGAGGCGAACGGCTACGCCGTCGCCGAGGCCGGCACCGCCGCCGCCGCCGCCGAGGCCGCCCGGCGCGCCCCCCCGGCCCTCGTCCTCCTCGACGCCTCGCTCCCCGACGTGGCCCCGGCCGAGGCGGTGCGCCTGCTCCGGGCCGCGGCGGGGGGGGAGTCCCTGGCCGTCGTCGGGCTCCTCGGCCTCCTGGCCCGCCCCGGCGAGGGGGGGCTGGCGGCCGCCGGCTTCGACGACTTCCTCGTCAAGCCGCTCGACCCGGCGGCGCTGCTCGAGTGCGTGGCCTCCCACCTCTCCTGGTCCAACGGGGGGAAGGGCCGCCCCGGCCGCGGCCGGCGCATCATCGTGGCGGACGACGACGACGACTACCGCGCCGTCGCCCGGATCCGGTTCGCGCTGGCCGGGTTCGAGGTCGCCACCGCCCGCGACGGCGTCGAGGCCCTCGAGAAGGCGCGCGCCGTCCCCCCCGACGTCATCGCCAGCGACGTCCTCATGCCCCGCATGGACGGCCTCGGCCTCTGCGTGGAGGTCCGCAGGGACCCCGTCCTCGCGAAGGTCCCCGTCGTCCTGTTCTCCGGCAACTACGTCGAGAAGGCCGACCAGCGCCTGGCCCGCGACGCCGGGTGCTCCGCGTTCGTGGCGCGGTCCGGGGACCTCCGCGAACTCGTCGAGAAGGTCCTCGAGGTCTCGGGCGGCGCCGCGGCCCCGGCCACCCCCCCCTCGCCCGCCGAGGTCGAGACCGAGCGCCGCGTCCGCGCGCTCCGCCAGCTCGAGCGCCAGGCCGCCATCGCCGTGGCCCTCACGCGGCGCACCCGCCTCCTCCAGGCCGAGATCGGGATCCTCGCCGCCGTGGCCGGGGCCCTCTCCCGCTCCGGGGACATCGAGGAGGCGCTGCGCGACGCCTTCGTGGCCGGCTTCGACGCGTGGGCGCTGTGCCCCGCGGCCCTCTACACCCTCGGCCCCGACGGCGTGCCCGTCTACCGGGCGCGCAGCGGCTACGGGAAGGAGGCGGGACCGGCGCTCGAGGGGTTCTTCGGCAGGAGGGAGATCGCCGCGCGGGCGCTGGCGGCCCGCGAGCCGATCTCCGTCCGCCCGACGGGGGATCCCCGGGCGCCCGAGGACGACTTCCTCGAGGCGGCGGGCGCGAGGTCGGCCCTCGTCGTCCCCCTGCTCGCGGCGGGGGAGCCGGCCGGCGTCCTGCTGCTCGCCTCCCCTCGGGACGACCTCGAGGAGGCGGAGGTCCGCGCCTTCGCCGTGGCGGCCGCGGGCCAGCTCGCCCAGGCCGTCTCCCTCGCGGCGACCGTGGCGCGCCTCAAGGGCTCCGAG
Source organism: uncultured Planctomycetota bacterium (assembly GCA_964633345.1). GTDB lineage: Bacteria > Planctomycetota > JAJSAM01 > JAJSAM01 > JAKLKS01 > CAZWGT01. The sequence goes on along the minus strand of CAZWGT010000374.1, from coordinate 103 downwards.
GAGCGCTACCGCTGCCTCGTCGAGAACGCCAACGACGCGCTCTTCCTCCTCGACGCCGGGGGGGAGATCCTCGTCGTGTCGTTTCAGGGGCGAATCTACCGCC
>CAZWGT010000373.1:0-2846 GCA_964633345.1 uncultured Planctomycetota bacterium | reverse complement strand
CGCGCCGGGTTCCGGGCCTTCCACGAGGGATCGAAGGAGTGCCGCGAGGCCGACTTCCTGCTCCTCCGCCGCCGGATGGCCGAGGGGGCGAAGTGGGACGACGCGCTGACCGAGCAGGTCATCGCCCGGGCGAAGAAGTGATGCCCGGCCTCGCTGCGACGCTGCGGGACCTCGGACACGGAGACCTGCGCGAGGTCGTGCGCATCGACGCGCTCCGCACCGGCCGGCCCAAGGCCTCCTACTGGCGGAAGGTCCTGTCGGGCCGGGGGAGCCGCGTGGGCATCGCCGCGGCGGGGGAGGGGAGGCGCCTGGCGGGCTACCTCATCGGCGAGGTCCGGGCCTTCGAGTTCGGCTCGGAGCCGTGCGGGTGGATCTTCGCCGTGGCGGTGGACCCCGCCTGCTCCCGCGAGGGGGTGGCGACGGCGCTCCTCGACGAGGCGTGCCGGCGCTTCCGGGCGGCCGGGGTGGACCGGATCCGGACCATGGTCCGCCGCACCGACGTGCCCTTCCTGTCGTTCTTCCGCGCGCGGGGATTCGTGGGCGGACCCTTCGTCCAGCTCGAGCGCGAACTGGAGGCCCTCCCATGACCGCCGCCACGCCGGAGGCCCTCGCGAAGCGCTGCGAGGAGCTCGTCCGCGACTACAGGCTGGCCGCGGTGCGGGAGTGGAAGGCGCGCACCGGCGGACTGGCGGTGGGCTACATGCCGGTCTACGTCCCGCGCGAACTCCTCCACGCGCAGGGCGTGCTGCCCGTGGGCATCATGGGCGGCGGCGACGACCTCGAGATCATCCGGGGGGACGCCTACTACCAGTCCTACATCTGCCACATCCCGCGGTCGACCGTCGAACTCGGCCTCAACGGGTCGATGGACTGCCTCGACGGGATGCTCTTCCCCGCCATCTGCGACGTCATCCGCAACCTCTCCGGCATGTGGAAGATGCTCTTCCCCGGGAAGCTCGTGCGCTACCTCGACGTGCCCCAGGACTTCGACCCGGAGGTCGGGGGCCGGTTCTGGCGCATGGAACTGGAGTCCCTCTCCGCCGACCTCGCGGCGAAGGGCGCCCGGCCGCTCGAGCCGGAGGCGCTCCGCGCCTCCATCCGGGTCCACAACCAGAACCGGGCGCTGGTCCGCGGGCTCTACGCGCTGCGGCGGAAGCTGCCGTGGAAGGTGCCCACGGCGGAGCTGTACGTCGTCCTCCGCGCGGGGATGGTCCTGCCCGTCGAGGAGCACAACGCGCTGCTGCGGGAGTACCGCGCGGCCGCCGAGGCCGACGCGTCCCGCCGCCCCCTCGACCAGGCGCGCGTGGTGCTGACGGGCTCCTTCTGCGAGCAGCCCCCGCTCGGCCTCATCAAGACCCTCGAGCGCGCCGGCTGCTACATCGTGGACGACGACTTCTTCCAGGTGGGGCGGTGGATCAAGGGGGACGTGCCGGAGGCGGGCGACCCCATGGACGCGCTGGTGGGCTCCTTCCTGGCGGACTCCATCGCCCACCCGACCCGGTGGACGGAGAAGGAGAGGAAGGGGCAGGAGCTGGTCGACCGCGTGCGGGAGGGGAGGGCCGAGGGCGTCCTGTTCTGCGCGGCGTCCTTCTGCGACCCGGCGCTCCTCGACCAGCCGATGACGGTGGCGGCCGTCGAGGCCGCGGGAATCCCCTGGACCGCCTTCAAGTACAGCGAGAACACGGGGCAGTTCCAGGTCATCCGCGAGCAGGCGGGGACCTTCGCGGACTCCATCAAGCTCTGGGCGGGGAACGGGGTGAACGCATGAGCGTCGCCGAGGCAGCGAAGGACCGGAGCCAGCTCCGGCAGAAGGAGATGATCGCCGCGCACTACTCCCGCCTCGCGAGGGCCCCGGAGACGGGGGAGAAGAACGTCTACACCTACGTGCCCGGGAACCTGACGGAGCTGCTCCGGGCCTTCGGCACGCTGCCCGTCCTCCCGGAGATCAACGCGCTCCAGTCCGGCATGCGCGGCAAGTCCCGCGACTACATCGCGGCCGCGGAGAAGGACGGCCACAGCGAGGACGTCTGCACCTACGTGAAGTGCGACATCGGGATGAAGCGGTCCGGCAACGTGGGCCCCACGGGCGAGCGCCTCCCGGACCCCGACCTCCTCCTCCTCTCCTACACCGGCTGCTTCACCTTCCTCAAGTGGTTCGAGCTCCTCCGCGAGGAGTACAAGTGCCCCGTCGTGATGCTCCACGTGCCCTACCAGGGGGACGGGGTCGTCACGGAGTCCATGCGGAAGTACGTGGTGGACCAGCTGAAGTCGAAGGTCATCCCCGCCCTGGAGCAGGCCACGGGACGGAAGTACGACGAGGACCTCCTGAAGGAGAACCTCCGCCGCTCCGCCGCCGCGGAGGAGGACCTCGTGGCGGTGCTCGAGTCGGCCAGGTCGGTCCCCTCGCCCATCGACGCCTACTTCGGCGGGGTCTACTACATCGGCCCCATCTTCACCGCGTTCCGCGGCACCGAGGACGCCGTCCTCTACTACCGCGAGCTGCGCGAGGAGGTCGAGGAGCGCCGCGCGCTGGGCAAGGGCCCCGTGACGCCGGACGGGGACATGCCGAAGGAGAAGTACCGCGTGGTCGTCGAGGGGCCGCCCAACTGGACCAGCTTCCGGGAGTTCTGGAAGATGTTCTCGGACGAGGGCGCCGTCGTCGTCGCCTCCACCTACACCAAGGTGGGCGGCCTCTACGACCAGGGCTTCCGCCACGACCCCGACCGGCCGCTGGAGACTCTGGCCGACTACTGCATGGGCTGCTACACGAACCTCAACCTCCCCTCGCGGGTGAAGCTCATCGCGAAGTACATGGACGAGTACCGGGCCGACGGGCTGCTCATCAA
>CAZWGT010000372.1:0-2866 GCA_964633345.1 uncultured Planctomycetota bacterium | reverse complement strand
TCACGGGGCGATCCAGCCGGGCCTGCGCTTCCCGAGGAAGGCCTCGAGGCCCTCCCGGGCCTCGGGGGTCGCGCGGAGATCCGCGATGAACCCGGCGGCGCGGAGGTCCCTCTCGGCGGGCGGGAGGGAGGCCCACGCCTCGCGCTCCTCGAGGAGGCGCTTGGCGGCGGCGACGGCCCCGGGGCCCGCAGTGAGCGCCTCGGCGGCGCGGCGCGCGACGGCGGCGTCGACGGCGGCGGCGGCGACGACCTCGGCGACGAGGCCGATGCGGCGCGCCTCGGCGGCGTCGAACCGCTCCCCCGTGGGGAAGAGGGTGCGGGCGTGGCCGGGGCCGATTTTCCGCAGGACGACCTCGCTGATGACGGCGGGGACGATGCCGAGCTTCGCCTCGGTGAACCCGAAGACCGTGTCCGCGGCGGCCACCGCGGCGTCGGCGGCGGCGGTGAGCCCCGAGCCCCCGCCGAGGGCGGCGCCGTGGACCCTCGCGATCACGTACTTCGGGCAGCCGGCGACGGCGCGGAACATCCCCGCCATGGCGGCGGCGTCGGCCCGGTTCTCGTCCTTCGAGAGGCCGGCCATGCGCCGCATCCACTCGACGTCCGCGCCGGCGGAGAAGACCTTCCCCTCGCCGCGGAGCACGATCACCCGCACCGCCGGGTCGGCGCCGAGCCCGTCGAACGCCTCGCGCAGCTCCCGGATCACGACCTCGTTGAACGCGTTGCGCACGTCGGGCCGCGCGAGCACGACGTCGGCGCGCGGGCCCGCCTTCTCGATCCGGAGCGTGGTCGGCATGGGGACGAAGATACAGGACGCCCCGTGAAACCCCGTTCCCTATGCGGGGGGCGGGTCAGACCTCTCTCGGAAGCAGAGGTGGATACCGACCTGGAGCCCGATCACGCAGACCAGGAGGCGGAAGGGGACCGCGCCCTGCCCCTGCCCAAGGACGGGCACGGCCATGGCGACGACGCCGGACAGCATGCCGGCCGCCAGGCCGCCGCCGATGAGGTGGTTGGCCAGCCTCCTTCCGAGCTCCCGCCCGATCCATGATCCATGCCCGAGGCTCGCCCCGAGGAGCGGTACCCCGATTGCGCCCACGACCCAGGCCCCCAGAACGGCCACGAGAAAGAGGACGCCCCCGGACGCCCCGACCGGCTTGCCGAAGGCGGGGGTGAGGAGACGGTAGGCGACCAGGAAGCACAGAGGAGGGCCCGCGACGGCCCCGATCATGGCACCCACACGCATCCGTCGGCGCCCGTCCATGTCCGAGTCTCCCGACCCCGGACGCCACTGGGGTGGAGACCGTAGCACGGGGGGGGGGGGGCATCCGGGGCGGAATCGGGAAGTCACTGCACCCCCGGGAACCCCACGCCTTGACTTAATAACGCCGCACGTTATTATGCCCCGGTGATCCGGAGTTTCCTCTGTCCCGACACCGAACGGCTGTTCCAGAGGGAGAGGCCGCGGGCCTTCCCGGCGGACCTGCACAGGAGGGCCTACAAGAAGCTGCTGATGCTCGATGCCGCCTCGCGGCTGGAGGACTTGCGCGTCCCGCCGGGGAACCGGCTCGAGTCCCTCCGGCACGACCGGGCGGGACAGCACAGCATCCGGATCAACGACCAGTGGCGGGTCTGCTTCGTCTGGCGAGGCGGGGCCGCCGAGAACGTCCAGATCGTCGACTACCACTAGGAGCAATGACCATGGCCAAGCGCCTCGCACCCGTCCACCCCGGCGAGATCCTGCAGGAGGAGTTCCTGGAGGCCCTGGAGGTCACCCAGTACCGGGTCGCCAAGGCGACCGGGGTCCCGCCCCGCCGCATCAACGAGATCGTCCATGGCAAGCGGGCGGTCACCGCCGATACGGCGCTCCGCCTCGCGAGGTTCTTCGGAACGACGCCCGAGTTCTGGCTCAACCTGCAGGCGCGTTTCGATCTCGAGAAGGCCCGCGACAGGGCTGGCGACGAGATCGACGCCGGCATCGTCCCGCTGGCACGGTGACGCCTACATCCGGAACACCGGCCAGCGCGGCTCGCCGCCCGGAGCCCGCCCGCACACCGCGAGGCAGAGGCCCAGGGTGTCGCGCGTCTCCGCGGGGTCGATGACGCCGTCGTCCCAGAGGCGCGCGGTGCCGTAGTACGGGCTCCCCTCGGTCTCGTACTTCTCGAGGATCGGGCGGCGGAACTCCTCCTGCTCGGCCGGGGTCATGGTCTTCCCCTTGAGCGCGAGCTGCTCCATCTTCACCTGCAGGAGGACGCCGGCCGCCTGCTCCCCCCCCATCACCGAGACCCGCGCGTTGGGCCACGTGAAGAGGAAGCGGGGCGAATACCCGCGGCCGCACATCGCGTAGTTGCCCGCGCCGTAGGAGCCGCCGATGATGACGGTGATCCTCGGGACCGGGACCGTCGCCACGGCCTGCACCATCTTCGCGCCGTCGCGGGCGATGCCGTCGGCCTCGGCCTTCCTCCCCACCATGAACCCCGTCACGTTCTGGAGGAAGAGCAGCGGGACGTTGCGCTGCCCGCACAGCTCCACGAAGTGCGCCCCCTTCTGCGCCGACTGGGGGAAGAGGATCCCGTTGTTCGCCACGATGCCGACGGGGTAGCCGTGGATCCGCGCGAAGCCGGTGACGAGGGTCGTCCCGTAGAGCTCCTTGAACTCGTGGAAGCGGCTCCCGTCCGCGAGCCGCGCGATCACCTCCCGCACGTCGTAGGGGGTCTTCGTGTCCGGCGGGAGCACGCCGTAGATGCTCTCCGCCGGGTACTCCGGCGGCTCGGGGTCGAAGGGAGGGGGCGGCGCGGGCCGGGCCCGGAGGTTCTCCACGATGTCGCGGACGATGTCGAGGGCCTCCTCGTCGTCCCTGGCCATGTGGT
>CAZWGT010000371.1:0-2920 GCA_964633345.1 uncultured Planctomycetota bacterium | reverse complement strand
GAACGGGGGGGGGCATGGGGCCCGGTCTGGGCCTCGGGATGGGGATGGGCGGGATGGGGATGGGCGGGATGGGGATGGGCGCGGGCCTCGGCTTCGGGCCGCGCCCGAGGGCCCCCGACGACATCGGCCTGCAGAAGGAGCGGACCCGCGGGAAGATGGGCGCCTCGGGGGAGATCAACGACGTGCAGACCTTCAAGGGCCTGCCCAAGGAAGGGGAATCGAAGATCGAGCTCCGGGAGATGGTCCAGTCGGCGGCCCAGGAGGCGGAGGACGCCCTCGGCCAGGAGGAGATCCCGCGCAAGCGCCGCGACGCCGTGCAGAAGTATTTCGAGGGCGTCCAACCGAAATGACGTCGTTGTAGGGGCGACCCTCCGGGTCGCCCGGCCGTTGACGTGGACCAACGGGGGGATGGGACGACCGCGCCATGCGAATCGAATTCGGGCACCCCGCGTGGCTCCTGCTCCTGCTCTCCCTCCCCCTCCTCTGGTGGACCGCCCGGCGTGCGCGGCGGGGACCATTGCCCTGGCCCGACCGCCTCGCCGTCCTGCTGCGCGCGGTGCTCGTGGCCGCCCTGGCCGTCGTGCTGGCCGACCCCCGCTGGGTGACCGCGGTCAAGGGGCGGGCGACGGTCTTCCTCCAGGACATCTCCGAGAGCGTGCCGGCCGACGCCCGCCGCGAGGCGGCCGAGCGCGTGAACCTCTGGCTCCGCGACCGGGATCCCCTCCACGAGGACGTCTCCTTCGTGGTCTTCGGCGACGGGACCGGCATCGAGACGCCGTTCCGCGGCCTCGGGGGGCTCCGCCCCGAGGACATCCGGCCGCTGGACCCCACCCGCGTCGGCAGCCTCATCGAGCGCGGGGAGACCGACGTGGAGGGGGCGCTGAAGGCGGCCGAGGCCTCGTTCCCCCCGGAGGTCGCCCGCCGCGTCGTGCTCCTCACCGACGGGAACGAGACCCGGGGCGCGGCCGTCGAGACGATCCGGGCGCTCACGGACGCGAAGGTCGAGGTCGCCCTCTGGCCGCTGCGCTACCGGCGGCGCAACGAGGTCCACGTCGAGAAGGTCGTCGCCCCCCCGCGCGCCCGGGCCGGCCAGCCGGTCTCCATCCGGGCCGTCGTCGTCTCCACGGAGGAAGGCACCCCCGCCACGGTGCGGTTCACCGACGAGGAGGGCCGCGGCATCGCCTCCAGCGACGTGACGCTGCGCAAGGGGCGCAACGTCTTCGAGATCCGGCGCGAGTTCGAGAGCCAGGGCCTGCACCCGGTGCGCGCCTCCGTCGAGTCCCCCGGCGACGGGGACGCCGCCAACAACCACGGGACCGCCGCCGTGCTGGCCGAGGGCTCCCCCGCCGTCCTGATCGCCGCCCGCGACCCCGCGGAGGCGGAGAACCTCCGCAAGGCCCTGGCCGCCCACGACCTCTTCGTGAACCTCGTCCCCCTCTCCGCCCTCCCCCAGGACCCGGGGGCGTTGGCCGCCTACGAGTGCGTCGTCCTCGTCAACGCCCCGGCGGCGGAGATGTCCGAGGCGCAGATGAGGATGCTCCGGTCCGCGGTCGAGGAGACGGGGATCGGACTGCTCGCCGTCGGCGGTCCGGACTCCTTCACCGCCGGCGGCTGGGGGGGGACGCCGCTGGAGGAGGTCCTCCCCGTCAGCATGGACGTGTCCCAGAAGCGGGTGCTCCCCAACGGGGCGTGCGTCGTGGTGCTCCACACCTGCGAGTTCCCCCAGGGCAACGACTGGGCCCGCACCATCGCCAAGAGCGTCATCAAGTCCCTCGGGAAGCGGGACTGGTTCGGCTGCGTGGACTTCGAGGGCGGGGACCCGGCCCACTGGGTCGTGCCCCTCTCCCAGGGGGACAAGGTCGCCATGGCGGGCATGGTGGAGTCGGCCAACCCCCAGGACATGCCGAGCCTCCACTCCTGCGTGGCCGAGGGGGTGGCGGCCCTGGAGAAGACCAACGCCTACCTCAAGCACATGATCGTCATCTCCGACGGCGACCCGATGATGCCCGACGCGAAGCTGGTCCAGCGGATGGTGGACGGGGGGATCACCATCTCGGCCGTCGCCATCGCCCAGCACGGGGTGCAGGACGCGATGCGGCCGATGACGGAGAAGACCGGGGGGCGCTACTACGCGCTCGCCGAGGGGCAGGTGAAGAACCTCCCGGCCATCTTCATGAAGGAGGCCTCGACCGTGCGGCGTTCCGCGGTCTTCGAGGAGCCCTTCCAGCCCCAGGTCTCGGCCCTGAACGACGTCCTGAAGGGGATCGCCCCGGCCGAGATCCCGATGCTCGGCGGCTACGTGGTGACGAGCACCAAGGACCGGGCGGAGAACGTGCTGCTCGAACCGAAGAACGGGGACCCGATCCTCTCCATCTGGAGGAAGGGCCTCGGGGTGTCCGCCGCCTTCACCTCCGACCTCTCGGGACGGTGGGCCGCCGGGTGGCTGGGGTGGGAGAAGTTCGACAAGTTCGCGGTGCAGCTGGTGCGCGCCTGCTCCCGGGGGATCCAGCGCTCGACCTTCGGCCTGAGCGTGGAGGTCGCGGGCGGGACGGGCCGGGCGGTCATCGAGGCCGTGGACGCGCAGGGGAACTACGTGGACGGGCTCTCCTTCGACGGCACCGTCATCGCCCCCGACGGCGAGGCCCGGGCCCTGCGCGTCCTGCAGGTCGCCCAGGGGCGCTACGAATCCACCTTCCCCGCCGCCCGGCCCGGCATCTACCTCGTCTCCCTCCAGCACGAGGTGCCCGGGGGGACCGCCGCGGAGCCGAAGAAGGCCCAGGTCCGCGCCGCCCTGCCCGTGGACTACTCCCCCGAGCACCTCGCCATGGAGAGCGACGAGGAGTTCTTCGCGAGGGCGAAGGCGGCCGGGGCGCGGATCCTCGAGCCGGCCGACCGCCCGTTCCTCGACCCGCTGCCGGAG
>CAZWGT010000370.1:0-2932 GCA_964633345.1 uncultured Planctomycetota bacterium | reverse complement strand
CCGGAGCCGCCGCCCCCGCCGCCCGCATCGGGGCCGGAGGCGCCGCCGCCGGAGTCGCCGCCGCCGCCGTCGCCCCCCGTGGGGGCCGCGCCGCTGCCCGTACCCGTCTGGCTGCCGGCGGGGGCCGTGGAGGTGGTGTCCGCGCGGACGATGTACTGGTCGCCGGGGCCGCGGTAGTTGCCGCCGAGGCGGTCGGCCCGCGCGCCGGGGGACCCGGCGAGCATGGCGACGACGGCGAGGGCGGAGAGCATGAGGAGGAGGTGGCGGTTCATGGCGGGGCTCCTGGGCGTCGGGTCCTGGTCCGGGGCCGTTCCGGCCCCTCTCCCTGTGTAAACGATGGCCGGGGGCGGTTTTCCATGAGATTCCGGGAAATCCGTCGGCCCCCCCCTCCCCCCGGGGCAAGGCTTTGACTCCCCCGCCCCCCGGGGCTATCCTGCCGCTTCCTTCCGAGGAGGCACCCCGTGGAAGTCGAGCGCCGCCTGGCACCCCGCGAATTCCGCGTCCTGAAGGCCATCGGCCGCAAGGGCAACGGCTCGGAGATCCACGGGACCATCGAGAACCTCTCCACGGGCGGGGCCTTCTTCGTGTGCGACTTCCCCGACGCCCCCGTCGCCGACAAGGACGTGCTCCAGGTGGAGATCCCCTACCGCCTCGAGGAGAGCGGCGTCGAGGCGGGGACGCTGCGCTGCTCGGGCGAGGTCCTCCGCATCGAGGAGTACGGCTCGGGGGCCGGCGTCATGCGGGCCTTCGCGCTGCGGTTCCTCGACCCCGTGCGCACCTTCGGATTGGATCTCGGCGAGGACTAGGCGCCGGTCTCCTCGAAGCGGACGCGCGGACGGGCCCGGGTGGCGGAACGGCATACGCGGAGGTTTCAAAAACCTCTTCCGGCAACGGAATGTGGGTTCGATTCCCACCCCGGGTACCACCGGCCTCAGCCCCGGAGGTACACCCCGAGCCCCTTCAGCGCCTCGATGGCCTTGTGGTCGGTGATCGGCCCCTTGAGGGCCGCCACCGTCGGGCCGAGACGGGCGATGAGTAGCGCCTTCACCGCCTCGAGCGCCAGCGCCCGGTCGAGGGCGTCCTCCCGGTCCACCTCGAGCAGCACCGCCTCTCGCTGCTTGGCGAAGCGCACCCGCTCCCCCCACTCCCGGACGGAGAAGGAGACGTTCTGGGGCAGCGGCGTCCTCCCCCGGGCGACGAGGAAGCCGAGGATCTCCTCCACGGTCATCCCCTGCACGATGGCCCGCTCGAGGTCCTCCCGCTGCAGGCGGTAGCGCGTCACCTCGTCGGAGCGCACCCGCCGCGCGAAGCGGTCCAGGGTGTGGGCGATCTCGTTCACGTCCCCCTCGGGGAGCAGCAGCACCTCGAAGTCGGGGTTGACCACGAGGGGCCGGGCCCGCTTCTCCAGGTCGGCGGGGTCCGCCTCCGCCTCCCCCGACAGCAGCCGCCTCCCCTGGTCCGTCAGGCGCACCGCCACGGGGTCCTTCCCGCGCACGCCCACGTCCACGAGCCCCAGCAGGTAGAGCCGCCCGATGGTCCAGTCCACGAGGGACTCGGTGAGGTCGTTGACCTCCTCCCGCGGCGGGTCGAAGGTCTGCTGGAAGCGGTTGCGGTAGGCGGCGCGCACCCCCTCCTCCTCGATGCCGGCGAGGTAGTCGTTGCGGGCGAGGAAGGGGAGCGTCCGGATCCCCGTCCAGCGGCCCGGCGGCGTGTCGGCCAGGCGCGCGGCCAGCAGGCGCCGCAGCGGCCGGTCGTGGAAGTCCCGGTGGTCGGGGCGGCGCTCGTCGAGGAAGTGGTCGTAGACCAGCCGGATCTTCCGCGGCAGCGGGACCGTGTCCCACTGCTGCCCCGGCCGGGTCAGCTGCAGGAGGCGATCCTCCCCCGTCTCCACGAGGCCGAGCGCGCCGGCGAGATCGTAGACCACCTGGAAGACCTCCGTCCGGTCCACCAGCAGGTCCTCGCGGAAGGTCAGGCCCTCGAGGATGCGCCCGTAGGCGGCCCGGTGGATGGTGCGGCCGTGGGTCACGCGGATGGGGTTGGCGGCGACGAAGCGCAGGAAGTGGGACAGGTCGGTCAGGAGGTCCACGCGGGCCGAGGCCGTGCGCTCGAGCGCGGCGGGATCGACCGCCATCCCCGTCAGGACCGCCTCCACCACCTCGGTGAAGATGACGGTGGTCTCCCCCTCCATCTCGATGCCGCAGTCGGCCAGGCCGAGCGTCGTGACCGTGCCGATCCCGTTCTCCTCGAGGTAGCGCTGCCAGCGCTTGCGCTGCCAGCGCAGCGGCGCCCCCATGTCCCGCTTGTAGCGGGAGCGCGGCACGATGCCCCCGCACTCCGTCACCGCGGCGAGGATGAGGTCGCGGAGATCGTCCCCGGGGGCGTGGGACAGCACCGGCTTCCCGGTCCCCCCGTTCACGAGGTGGGCCGCCACCTGGGCGGCGTCCCCCCCGGCGAGGTTCTCGTCGAGGCCCCGGGCCTTCAGCAGCCGCCGCACCCGCGCGGCGGGGAGGGAGGCGACGTGCCCCTGGAGGGTGAAGACCTGCCGCGGCCCGCGCCGGTCCTCCATGAGGAGCACCGAGACCGCCTCCGCGAGCTCCTTGGGGACGGCGTAGACCTCCCGCCCGTAGCGGGTCCAGTTGCGGTCGCGCAGCACCTCGAGGAACCCGCGGCGGCCGAGGGCCCGGGCGGCAATCGGATCAGTGACGAGTCGGTCGAGAGCGGCAGCGAGGGCGACCGGATCGTCTGGAGGCACGAGAACCCCCGTGACGCCGTCGACGAGCTCGGGGGGAAGTCCCGGGATGTCGCTGGCGACGAGCGGCGCTCCCGCCTGCATCGCTTCCAGGGCGATGAGGGGATTGCCCTCGAAGCGCGACGGCATGACGACCGTGCTGGCGCCCGCCAGCAAGCTCTTGACGCGCTCACGGGGAACCTC
>CAZWGT010000369.1:0-2950 GCA_964633345.1 uncultured Planctomycetota bacterium | reverse complement strand
CGGGTTGGCCTACACCCGGAGTGTGGAGGGGCGGGAGGCTCGATCAACTCCCGGGAAGGGCGCTGACCAAGTGAGACCGCCGCGCCCGGAACGGGTCGCGGCGGCGGATACGTCGGTGAGGCTCTACGTCAGGAGGTCGGTTCCCCCTCCCGGGCGGTTCGGAGCGCGGCGTCGTAGGCCTGCCGCGCCCGGATCCGGGCCTGGGCGTCGGCGCGGGCCAGGGATTCATCCGTGTAGAGGATGGCGTTGCTGTGACGGCCCGCGGGGTCGAAGCCCCCGCGGACCTGTGCGGCGAGCGTCTCGAAGTCCGTCTCGAAGCAGATGTCCCCCACCTCGGATCGCGGCGAGGGGTCGTGCACCACGAAGAACCTCTCCCAGCCCCCCCTTGCGGTCGGTGTCATTCCTCCTCTCCTTCCTCTTCGACCTTCAGCCCGTGGAAGACCGCCCGGGAGTAGAGGTCCCGGTGGAGACGCACCCACCGGGAGGCGTCCTCGTACCCCATCTCCCCCGCGAGGTGGGCGACCACGGGGCGGTCGAGCATGTTGGTGAGGCCCGAGCGGCGGACCGCCTCGATGCCCTCGTAGACTTCGCGCGTCACGCGTACGGCGCCCATGTCGGGTTCCTCCTGTTCGCTTCCCTCGTCGTCCAACGTCACCGGATGGCGGCCCGCAGGCGGTTGCTGAGACTCCCGCCCTTGTTGCCGACCTTCTCCCGCGTCCCGACGTGCTTGTCGGTGTAGGCGTAGGCCGCCTTGTTGACCGACTCCTTGAGGGCGGCCATCGGGATCACCTCCTCGGTGTCGGGCTTCCCCTTCACCGCGACCCGGACCCCCTTCTCGACCTTCTCCACCTCGAAGGAGACCTTCTCGGAGACGTTGGTCCCCCGCCCCCCCTCGTACTCGCAGGGGGCCTTGGCCTTGCGGCAGGCGTCGCGGTAGGGCGCCAGCGCCGCGCGGTAGGCATCCCGGGCCCCGGCGACCAGCGTCCGGGCCTTCTCGGTCATCTCGTGCGCCTCGGCCTCGGCGACCGCCAGTGCCACCTTGGCCTCCTCGACGGGCTTCCGAAGCGGCTGGAGGTCCACGGCCGGGGCCGGCTTCTTCGCCCCCTTCGCTCCCTTCGCCGCCTTCCCCTTCGCGCCCCCACGGGGGGCCGCGCAGCCCTTCTTCGTCGTCGCGTCCTTCTTCGCCTTCGACATGGTTGCGTCTCCTTTCCGGGCGTCTGCCCGAGAATGCGTCACCTGCGTCCTCACGTCTTGATCGCGTCGATGCCCCGGACCACGGCGAGGTGCCCGTGAGTAGCCCGGGCGAGCCGGAGCGCTTCCCTCCCGTCGCGGGCGAAGACGTCCGGGACCCGCATCGAGAAGGGCTCGCCGTCCACATCGAGACGCACGTACACCTCGAACCGCTGCAGGGTCTGTTTCGCCACCTTCAGGCCTCCGTCACGCAGAGGTGTCCCGGACCGTTCCCCTCGGGGTCCTGCCACGTCTGGAGGATCACGCGCTGTCCGGCGCGCGTGCGAACCTCCATCTCCGCCACGACGCGGCCGTCGCACATCTGGCCCGGGCGCACCTCCACGAGCGTGGCGCCCGCGAGCGCGGCGTACTCCCGGCGGATGGCGTCCGCTTCCCGCTTCTCCCACTCCGTGGGCCTTGGCATCCCGACCTCCGTTCCGGCGCGTCCGGGGTTCCGATCGACCCCCGCGACTGCGCCGGGGGACATGAGTCCAAGGGCCTCGGGACACATCAAGTTCCTATCGCTGCTGAAAGCGGCGGGCCGCTCGTAGGTCGCTAGGGGTCGCCCGAACTCCAGACCTCATAGTCCTGGGATGTCCTGTAGAGGCCCGTCTCGGCATCGAACGCCCACCGCTCCGTCACGAAGAAGCAGGCCTGCACCTCGCAGCCCCCGGCCGCGCCGGAGTGCCCCGAGAGGGCCTTCTTCACCGCGAGGCCGAGTGCTGTGGCGTCGGCCCGCTTCTCCGCCCAGGAGTCCACGGCGAGGCTCGTCCGCTGGACCCCCGTGGGGCCATCGAGGGCGTAGTCCTCGTCGGCGGCGATTTCGGCGAACACGACCGCGGGGGTCTTCGGAGCCTGCGGGAGCACCTCGGAGTAGACCCGGTCGACGGCTAGGGCCGCCACGCTCGGGTCCTGCGTGAGCACCATCCGGAGGTAAACCCCCAGGTTCACGGGAGGAGCGCCTCCTTGGCTTTCTTCGTCAGGGTCCCCTTCTCGGCCTTCTTGGCGAGCTCGCGGGCTTTCTTCGCGAGCGTGTTCCACAATTCCTCGCCGATGGCAACAGCCGCCCGCTGGGAGTGCATGGCGAACGCGGGAGCGAGGTACTCGAAGGCCCGCGTCGCGGCGTGCCGGCGGACGTTTCGTCGGGACTTCCCGCGGGCATCCCGGTAGACCCACCCCCTGGAGCGAGTGCCCTTCTCGACGAACAGGCCGTAGAAGTGGTCGGCATCCGGCCCCAGCTTCACGGCGACCTCGTTCGGGAAGTCCGCCTTCTCCTTCACGGCCGAGACGGTGATGGAGTCCGCCAGAGGCCCGAGCTCGGCTGCGGGGGATCCTCCGCGGCGGCTGGCGTTGGGCTGGCGCCGGGCCCGGGCACGGGCCTCCCGGACCATCGGTTCCGCGGCCTTCTTGAGGGCCTTCAGCACTACCTCCCATCGGAGGGAGGCGGGGAGCGTGGCCAGAGCCTCGTCGAGCTCCTTGAACCCGATGACCTCGATCCTCACGGCCGGCTCTCCGTGCGGCCACGGGCCACGATAAGGATCGCCTCCCGGCGCCCGTCCTCGGCGACGGAGACGACGTCGTAGGGGACGCCCGCGTAGATGACGCGGTGAAGGGGGGTGATGTCGTCCCGGAACCGGATGGTGAATCGGAGGTCGCCCGTGGCGACGAACTGGTGTTGCCCGAAGCCTTCCCGGCCCCCGAGGGGCTCCACGCGGGCCCA
>CAZWGT010000368.1:0-2965 GCA_964633345.1 uncultured Planctomycetota bacterium | reverse complement strand
GATGTGCCTCCATCACCAGTCGTGCGGTCAGTCGGCCGCGTGGCCCGTCCCGAACTGGCGATCGCCCGCGTCGCCCAGGCCCGGCACGATGTAGCCCTTCTCGTTGAGGCCGCGATCGAGCGCCGCGCAGTGGATCTCCACGTCCGGATGCGCGTCCTGCACCGCGCGGACGCCCTCGGGCGCGGCGATGAGGTTGACCAGCTTGATCCGGACGGCGCCCCACTTCTTGAGCACGTCGATGGCGGCCGTCGCGCTGCCGCCCGTCGCGAGCATCGGATCGAGGATCAGGCACAGGTCCACGGTCGCGGAGTCGGGCAGCTTGTTGTAGTACTCGACCGGGCGGAGGGTCCGCTCGTCGCGGAACAGGCCGAGGTGCCACACCTGCGCGGTCGGCATCAGCTCGAGCATCGCGTCGACCATGCCGAGACCGGCGCGAAGCACCCCATCGTGATCGAGTCCGGGGACAGCCTGCGCGCCTACGGCGGGACGGGCTTCCCCACGATGGTGCTCATCGACCCCCGCGGCCGGGTCGCCGTCGCCGGCAACCCCCAGGAGTCCGACATCGAGCGGCTCCTCGGGGAGACGTGGACGGTCCCGACCCTCCCGAAGAAGCTCGCCGCCGTCCAGAAGTCCCTCGACAAGGGGGAGTACGGGGCGGCCCGCAAGGCCCTCGATGCGCAGCTGGCGGGCACGGGGCTCGACGAGGCGGACCGGAAGGCGGCCGAGGACGCGGTGAAGTGGATCGGCGAGCGCAGCTTGAAGATGGTGGACGGCGCCCAGGAGGACGAGAAGGCCGGCGACGCGTACTCCGCGGCCCAGGGGTACCGGAAGGTCGCGGAGGCTTTCAAGGGCGACGAGCTCGGAACGAAGGCCGAGGCGTCACTCAAGGCACTCCTGGCGGACAAGGCGAAGAAGCGCGAGGTGGACGGCGGCGACCTCCTCGAGAAGAACCGCGCGAAGCTCCGCTCCATGAAGCCCGAGCAGGCGGCCCAGTGGTGCCGCGGCTTCGTGAAGAACTTCGAGGGCACGAAGGCCGCCGGGAAGGCGCTGGCCCTGGCCATCCAGTTCGAGTCGGGCACGAAGAAGTAGACGGGAAGCCGCCGGACATCGCCGATAGGATGGGGGTCCCATGAGGATCCCCGTCCTGCCGGCCGCCGCCCTCCTCCTCGCCGCCTGCTCCTCGCCGGGGCCCGGGGAGGCGCCCCCCGCCGCCCCGCCCAAGGAGGAGCCGGCCAAGGCCGCGGATCCCGCGGCGAAGCCCGACGCCCCCCCGCCCGGGATCCCCGCCCCCGCCGCGCTCGCCGACGGGGACCGCTGGTTCGTGGCGGTCCGCACGGGAAGCGGACCGGAGCCCGTCGCGGAGCGGTCCCGCAGGACCCGCGGCGAGGGGTTCGTGCGCGAGGAGGTCACGTGGGGCCGCTCCTTCGCGGATCTCGCGGCCGCCGAGCACGGCACCGCCCAGGTCTTCGCGCTGCTCCTCGGCGACGCGGGGCTCTCCGTGAGCCTCCTCGACGCGTCGGGCCGTCCCGCGGGGGACGTGCGGGTGGAGGTCGCCGCCCCGTTCCGCGTCGGCACCTCGTGGACCGTCCCGATCCCCGGGGGGACCTTCGAGGCGCGCATCGCCGGCCTCGAGAAGGCCGACACCCCCGGCGGCCCCGTCGAGGCGCTCCGCGTCGAGGTGCGCTCCCCGGGCCCCCGCCCCATGGTGTGGACCACCTGGTACGACGCCGGCCTCCGCCCGGTGCGCGCCGAGTGCCGCCGCGGTCCGACGGAGATCGTCGAGGCCCGCGCCGCCCTCGCCTCGGCGCGTCCGACGCCCGAGGAGTGCCGGGCGGCGGTGGAGTGGGCGAAGAAGAACCTCCCGGCCCCGGGGAAGTAGTCAGCGGGGCGGCCCCTCGCCGGGGAGGGGCCGGAACGCCCTCGGCGGGGCCGCGCGGCGCAGGGCATCGAGGAGGGCCGAGAGGACCCCGTCCGCCGCGGGGTCCCCCGATCGCCGCCCGTCGAGGCCGAGGGCGACGCCCGTGACGACCGCGGGCCCGGCCCCCTCATCCTCCGGCGCGGGCGGGGCGTCGAAGAGGCCCGCCGCGACGACGGCGGCCCACGCCTCCCGCCGGGCGTCCTCCGACAGGGGTTCGCTGCCGCGGCGGTTCGAGGGCGGGGACTTGAAGGTGACGTCGTAGTCCACGGTCCCCGCGCTGCCGAAGGCGACGCGGCCGTCCCACGGCCAGGCGGCGGCGTCCCGGACGACGACCTCGACGGAGAAGTCCCCGGGGGGATCGGCGGGAAGGGGGTCGCCGCGGCGGAAGGCGCAGCCGCCGGCGAGGGCGGCGAGACCGAGGACGAGGGCGGCGGCGCGGGCGGGAGCCATCCCGGCAGGGTAGGCGCGCCGGGGGGCCGGGGGAAAATGAGAACGGGCCGGCGGGGGGAAGCCCGCCGGCCCGTCGTGGCAAGGACCAGGAAGCGAATTAGGGAAAGTGTGGAAAGAGGGGGATATGCCGCCTGGCCCTACCGTTCTAAAGAAAGTACTTGTGTCCGTCGGGCGAACACATCCCTCATGAAGCAACATCCGTGCCAAGTCCTGTGGAGTCCGTGACCCGTTGTTTCCCATGGGGTTAGGACGGATTCGTGCCCTGCGGGCGCTGCCGTTCCGTAAGATGGGGGCCGGCTATGTAATCCCGGCCTTACACTCCCCGGGGAGCCGGGCCGGCCCGGAAGACGCGCCCCGGCAGCGGGTGGCTGAGGTTGCCCTCGATCCTCCGCGCCGCCGCGCGCACCCCCTCGAGGGAGATCCCGGTCTCGACCCCCATCCCGTCCAGCAGGTAGAGGAGGTCCTCCGTCGCGAGGTTCCCCCCCGCCCCGGGGGCGTAGGGGCAGCCGCCGATGCCGCCGGCGGAGGAGTCGAAGGAGGCGGAGCCCTCCTGGAGCGCCGCGAGCACGTTGGCCGTGGCGGTGCCCCGGGTGTCGT
>CAZWGT010000367.1:0-2973 GCA_964633345.1 uncultured Planctomycetota bacterium | reverse complement strand
CGACCCAAAGGGTCGCCCCTACACGGCACCCATCGTCGGGCCTCGTAGGGGCGACCCTCCGGGTCGCCCGGCCGTTCGGGGGTTGACACGGGGTCCGTTGCCATAGGATGGTGGAGTTCGGTTCCCCCCGGAGGCCGCCATGAAGACCCTCGCCGCCGCCCCCCTGGCCCTCGCGCTCCTCGCCGGCCCCGCCTTCGCCGACGAGATCCTTCTCAAGAACGGGCGCTCCCTCGAGGGGAAGGTGACCGAGGCCGGGGACATGGTCGTCTTCGAGAAGGCCGGCCTCCGCATGGAGATGCGCCGGGACGAGGTCAGCGAGATCCGCAGGACCCCCTCCCCGAAGGAGGAGTACGCGAAGCGTGCGGCCGCCCTCGATGCGTACAAGGCTTCGGCGGGCAGGGAGGAGAAGGCGAAGAAGGCGGACGACGCCGAGTCCCGCCACCGCCTCGGCCTGTGGTGCGCGACGAAGGGTCTGAAGGACGAGGCGAAGGCGGAGCAGGAAAAGGCCGTCGCCCTCGACCCCGACCACGCCGGAGCGCGCCGCGCCCTCGGCTTCGTGAAGACGGAGACCGGCTGGCGCCCCGAGGACGAGGTGATGCAGGAGAAGGGGCTCGTCCGGGCGGAGGGGCGCTGGGTGACGAAGGAGGAGGCGGAACGGATCGCCAGGGGGGGCGACGCCGCCCTCCGCCAGAAGGAGCGGAACGCGAAGAAGGAGCAGGAGCGGGCCCTGAAGAAGTCCCTGAACGCCGCGCTCCGGATGGTGGCCGACGCCGACGCCGCCACGCGCGTCCTCGGCGAGAAGAAGCTCGTGGCCGTGGCCCGCGAGATGGCCGACCCCGGGCTCGAGGCGAACGCCCCCGAGATCCGCACCTACTACGACCAGGCCTACGAGGAGATCTCCCGCGCCCGCGCCCTCGTCCAGGTCCGGGCCCAGGTCGTCACCCTGAAGCGGCCCATCAAGACCCTCTCCACGAGCCTCGGGGGGTTCTCCAACCCGGTCACCCTCCAGCTCCCGGAACTGTCGGTCATCAGCATCAACACCACCGCCCTCCTGCCCCTCTCCGTGGACGAGGAGTAGCGCGCCCGCTGACATCCTGTCAGGGGAGCCCGCGGTCTCCCCGCCATCCCTGTCACTCTGGCACGGGAAGGCGCGATCGCCGCATCCATAACCTGTTGCCATGGAAGAGGATGCGGTATCGGCCCCAAGGGCACACCCGTTGCGTTCCGGATTCCCCGTGCAATCGTGGTGGCACCCCTCTCCCGCTCCGTCCTGATCGCCGACGACGATCCCGGTATCAGGGAGGCGTTGCGGGAGACGCTCGACCGGGAGGGGTGGCAGACCTTCACGGCCGAGGACGGGCGCGGGGCGGTCGAAGTCGTTCGGGTCCGCGTCGTGCGCGTCGTGCTCGTGGACATGCAGATGCCGGACATGTCGGGTCTCGAGGCGCTCCGCGAGATCCGGCGGATCGTCGAGCTGCTCCCGGTCATCGCGATGACGGCCGACCGGGACCGCTGGGCGAGGGACGAGGTCGTGGCGGCCGGCGCCTTCGACCTGCTGTGGAAGCCGCTGCGGCGTGAGGACGTCGTGGGCGCCCTCGAACGGGCGCTCCTGGATGCGGGACCGAAGCGGGCGTAGGCCGCCCGACGCGGGCCCCGGGGCGCACTGGGCAGTCGGACAAGGAGGTTCTCAGCGATGGCGGGCAAGGCGGACAAGGGCGTGGGCGTGAGGCCCCTCGGCGACAAGGTGCTCCTGAAGAGGGTCGAGGCGCTGGAGAAGTCCAAGGGCGGGATCGTCATCCCGGACACGGCGAAGGAGAAGCCCACGGAGGGCCGCGTGATGGCCCTGGGCTCCGGCCGCCGTCTCGACGACGGTTCCCTCGTCGCGTTCCAGGTGAAGAAGGGCGATCGCGTCCTCTTCTCCTCGTACGCGGGCTCGCCCGTCAAGCTCGAGGGCGAGGAGTACGTGATCATGGGCGAGGACGACATCCTCGCCATCCTCGAATAATGGTAGGGGCGACCCTCCGGGTCGCCCGGCCGCGAATTGTAGGGGCGACCCTCCGGGTCGCCCGGCCGTTCAACGAAGGAGAACGAACATGGGTGCGAAGAAGATCGCCTACTCCCAGGACGCCCGCGAGGCCATCCGCCGCGGCGTCCGCCAGCTCGCCCGGGCCGTCAAGGTCACGCTCGGGCCCCGCGGCCGCAACGTCGTCATCGAGAAGTCCTTCGGCGCCCCGACGGTGACCAAGGACGGCGTCACGGTGGCGAAGGAGGTCGAGCTCGAGGACGCCTACGAGAACATGGGCGCCCAGATGGTGCGCGAGGTCGCGTCGAAGACGAGCGACGTGGCCGGCGACGGCACCACGACGGCCACGGTGCTGGCCGAGGCCATCTACGAGGAGGGCCTCAAGAACGTCACCGCCGGCGCCTCGCCCATCGGCATCAAGCGCGGCATCGAGCAGGGCGTCGAGGCCGTCGTGAAGTTCCTCCAGAAGAACGGCACGACCGTCCGCGACAAGAAGAACCTCATCGCCGACGTCGCCTCCATCGCCGCCAACAACGACCGCGAGATCGGCGAGAAGATCGCCGAGGCCATGGCGCGGGTCGGGAACGACGGCGTCATCACGGTCGAGGAGGGCAAGGGGCTCGAGACCACCGTCGAGTGGGTCGAGGGCATGCAGTTCGACAAGGGCTGGCTCTCCCAGCACTTCGTCAACAACCCCGAGAACATGGAGGTCGTCTTCGACGACGCCTTCATCCTCATCCACGAGAAGAAGATCTCCGCCATCAAGGACCTCCTCCCGGTCCTCGAGAAGGTCGCCCGCGCGGGCAAGCCGCTCCTCATCGTGGCCGAGGACATCGAGGGCGAGGCGCTCGCCACCCTCGTCGTCAACAAGCTCCGCGGCGTGCTGAACGTCTGCGCCGTCAAGGCGCCGGGCTTCGGCGACCGCCGCAAGGCCATGCTCGAGGACATCG
>CAZWGT010000366.1:0-2984 GCA_964633345.1 uncultured Planctomycetota bacterium | reverse complement strand
CCTGGCCCGCGCGGCGCGGGACTCGGCGCGGACGATCCCCGGCCCCTTCGAACGGGAGTCGGCGCGGGCGGAGATCCTCTCCCACCTCGAGGACGCGGCGGCCGCCGCGGTCGCCGCGGGGCTCGGCCCCGCGGAGGCGGCCCGCGCGGCGCTGCGGGACTTCGGGGACCCGTGGAAGGTCCGGACCGATCTCGGCCGTGTCCACCGCGGCCGGACCGTGGTGGTCTATCCCCGGACCTTCGGCGAGTGGCTCCGCTCGTGGGCGATCTACGACGTCGCGCCGCTCTCCGTCGTGCTCGCGGTCCTGCTCCTCGTGCGGTGGCAGGTGGTGCAGGCCTACAACATCCCGACGAAGTCCATGGAGCCGACCCTCCACGGCGAGGAGGACGACCCCGACTACATCCTCGTGGACAAGACCGCGTTCCTGCGGCGGGAGCCGGTGCGCTTCGAGCCCGTCGTGTTCCACCCTCCCCCGGACGCCGAACGGGTGCGCGAGGAGGGGCAGGAGCCCTCGGCCTTCGTGAAGCGCTGCGTGGGCCTCCCCGGCGACATGCTCGACATCCTCGGCGGCGACATCCACGTGGACGGGCGCCTCGCGCGGCGTCCGCCGGACGTCGAGGACGCGATGATGGTCCCGCTCTACGACCTCTCCCGCGACCTGCGGGAGACGGCGGGCCGGGCGCGGATGCGGGATCCCGCGTGGGTCCTCTTCGACGAGTCGTGGCAGTCGAAGACCGGGACCTGGTCGCTGCGGCAGGGGGGGCTGCGCGGCCTCCCGGGCGAAGAGGGGGAGGCGCGCCTGGCCTTCCTCCGGGACCTCCAGAACCTCTACGACGAGCCCGACGGCGGGCCGGGCAGCGTCAACCAGGTCGCCCCCGCGGGGGATCTCGAGGTGCGCTTCGTCGCGACGGCCGGCGTTCCCGGCGCGGTCGCCGGCGCCGACCTCACCGAGGGGACCGGGGACGGACAGGAGCGCCACCGCGTGCGGCTGGGGCCGGACGGCCTCGTCGTCACCTCGGGTGCGGCCGCCTGGTCGGCCCCGGCGCACCGGCTCCACCCCGGCATCCCGGTGGAGGTGCGCTTCCGCAACGTGGACGATCGCCTCACCGCGTGGGTGGACGGGGAGGTGGTGCTCCGCGCCGACCTCCCGCCGCGGGCCTCGACGCCGGCGGACCCCGCGGCCGGCGGCGTGGACCTCGTGGCCGAGGGGGGCCCCGTCTCCTTCGGCTCCGTGCGGATCCTCCGGGACATCGTCTACCTGCGCGTCGGCTCGAACTGGCCCCGCCGCATCCCCGAGAAGACCCTCTTCATGATGGGCGACAACACCGGCAACAGCCACGACAGCCGCTCGTGGGGCCCCGTGGACCGCGCGTCCCTCATCGGCTCCCCCTTCGCCGTCGTGTATCCCCCGTCGCGGGCGAAGGTGCTGCGCTAGAAGACGGGGTCAGACCCCTTCGGTCTGGGGTCAGACCCCATCGCCTCCGAAGATCGCGCCAGTGCGGAGATGACGGACTCCGAGCGCCCCAAGCATGCGGAGACCTCGGCAAGGGTGAACCCCCAGGTCGTCGTTGCCGAACGACAGAATGCGCGCCGTGCGTTCCTTTCCTCGACGCTCCGCCCATGTCTGCGCAGGGAACCAGGGGCAATCCCGTACCGGCTCTCCACCGTGCCGGCGATCCCCTCGAGAGTGGGGCGTGCCGGGCTCCAGCCGGGCGAATCGTCGGCGGCCGTTCCCTCGGACTCGGAGGCGAGTGGATGGAGGTAGTCGCCATCGGGGCGCTCCATCAGCCTTCGGTAGAGGACCAGGGCTCGGCCGGGATCCGCCGCCAGCAGCCTTCGGGAGAGCGCGACGCCCTGCCTGATGTAGGCGGGGGGGTTCTCTCGAAGATGATCGGTGTGGGAGGACCACCTCCACGCCTCAGGAGTTGGCACCATGCCGGCCACGACCGGGTTGCGATGGATGTACCTGAGGATCCAGAGAAGGTCGCTCTCGGAGTCGATGAGCCGGCTGCCGAAGCGCCCTTGGAAGAGGTGGCCGACGAGGCCGTGCCGGCGATTGAACCACTGCGAGTACGGTCCGAGGACCCGTTGCAGGAGGCGGGATACCCCCTTCTCCCCGGGACGGATCAAGAGGTGGAGGTGATTGGACATCAGGCAGTGGGCCACGTGGAGGCAGGACGTCTCGCCTTCGATCCTGAGGAGCCTCTCCAGGAACCACCGCCGATCCTCGTCATCGAGGAAGACGTCACCCTTCCGATTCCCCCGGGCGTAGACGTGGTGGAATGCCCCTTCCTCCTGTTCCCGCAGCTTCCTCGGCATGGGATTGCCGCCTCCACCAGCACCGCTCCGCCCGACGGACGAGCATCCAGGCACTCTCTTAGGTGCCGGGGGGGGTCTCCTCGGAGGCCAGGAGAGGGGTCTGACCCCAGACCGAAGGGGTCTGACCCCGCCTTTCACTTCCACTGCGAGGCGGCGCCGCTCCACCACTCGCGCAGCGCGGCCGTCTCCGCGGCCCTCTCCGCTTCGTTCCCGTCGGGGTGGAACTCCTTCCTCCCGGTGAGCTGGAAGAGGGAGGCGAGCGCGGATGTGCGGACGTCGCGGTCGGGGTCCCCCAGCGCGTCGAGGCAGGCCTCCACCGCCCGCTTCTCCTTCCGCAGCGCCAGCCGGCCGGCGGCCCGCCCGCGGATCGCGGGGGAGGCGATCCGCGCGGGATCGAGGAACGGGGCGAGGGCGGCGGCGCCCCCCTCGGTCGCGGCGTCCACGGCCGCGGAGCCGAGCGCGGCATCCCCTTCGGAGGCGGCGGCCAGGGCGGACTCCGCCAGGCGCCGGTCCGCCGCCGCCGCCAGCAGGGCGAGGGCCCGGACCCTGTCGACCGCCGGGAGGGATCGATCGGTGGCGGTCGCCGCCGCCGCGTCGAGGATCCCGCGGAGCGCCTCCGCCTCCGCGCCCTGTTCGAACACCACGTCACCGGCCGCCGCGTCCAC
>CAZWGT010000365.1:0-2986 GCA_964633345.1 uncultured Planctomycetota bacterium | reverse complement strand
GCCTCCCCGCGCCGATAGGATCCAACTCATGACCTGCCAGCGGTGCAACCAGCGCGAGGCCATCCGCCACGAGAGCGTCCGGGCGGAGGACGGCTCGTGGACGGAGGTGCACCTCTGCGAGCAGTGCGCCGAGAAGATCGAGGTCGGAGGCCTCTCCCAGGCCTCCCTCGTGCAGGCCCTCATCGAGAGCGCCGCCCAGATCGCGGGCGTGCGGCCCGCGGGGCCCGCCAAGGCCTGCCCGAAGTGCGGGATCACCTACGCGGAGTTCCGCGCCCGGGGCCGCCTCGGCTGCCCCCACGACTACGAGGTCTTCCTCCCCGAGATGCTCCCCCTCGTCGAGCGGATCCACCACGGCGGCGCCCAGCACGTGGGCAAGAGCCCGGCCTCCACGACCGGGCGGTCCGAGGCGGAGCGGGAGCTCATCGAGCTGCGCCGCGCCCTGTCCGAGGCGATCCAGGGGGAGCGGTACGAGGAGGCGGCGAAGATCCGCGACCGCGTCCGCGCCCTCGAGGAGGGCAGGGCCTCCCCGACCCCGGCCGCCCCGGGGACGCCGCCCCCCGCGAAGAGGGGGAAGCGGAAGTGAGGCTCTCCGATCTCTCCAGCCACGGCGGCGAGTGGCTCCGGGGCGACGGGCCGGAGGGGGACATCGTCATCTCCAGCCGCGTCCGCCTCGCCCGCAACCTCGCCGACCACCTCTTCACCTCCCGCGCCGGGGACCCGGAGAAGAGGGAGATCGCGGAGAGGATCCGCGAGACGGTCATGCAGTCGAAGTTCGCCGAGCGCATCTTCTACGTGGACCTCGAGAAGGAGGAGCCGGTCCAGGGGGAGTTCCTCCTCGAGCGCCACCTGATCTCCCGCGAGCTGGCCCGGGGGGCCGGGCCGCGGGGCGTCGCCTTCGGCAGCCGCGAGGCGATCTCCATCATGGTCAACGAGGAGGACCACCTGCGCATCCAGGTCCTCCAGTCCGGCAGCCAGCTGGAGGACGCGTGGCGGGGCGCCAACGCCGTGGACGGGCTGCTGGAGGCGGGGCTCCACTTCGCCTTCTCCCCCCGGTTCGGCTACCTGACCGCCTGCCCGACCAACGTCGGGACGGGGATGCGGGCCTCGGTGATGCTCCACCTCCCGGCGCTGGCGTTCTCCCGCCACATCCAGAAGGTCTTCCAGGCGGTGCCGACGATGTCCCTCACCGTGCGCGGGCTCTTCGGGGAGGGGACGGAGCCGATGGGGGACCTCTACCAGATCTCCAACCAGGTCACGCTGGGGAGGCCGGAGACCGCCATCGTGGAGAACGTGAACCGGCTCGTGCCGCAGATCATCCGGTACGAACGCCAGATCCGCGAGGAGATGCTCCGGCGGGAGCGGCGCGCCCTGGAGGACCGCGTCTGGCGGTCCCTCGGGGTCCTCCGCCACGCGCGGCTGATCTCGACCCAGGAGACCCTGGAGCACCTGAGCAACGTGCGCCTCGGGGTCAACCTCTCGGTCATCGAGGGCATCAACGTCAAGCTCGTCAACGATCTCTTCATCCTCTCCCAGCCGGCCCACCTCCAGAAGCTCGAGGGGCGGCCCCTGGAGCCGGGGGAGCGGGACGAGGTCCGCGCGGCCTTCCTCCGCAAGCGCCTGGCCCTGAAGGAGGGCCCCGCCGAGAACCCCGAGGCGTCGGGTGCGTGAGACGGGGTCAGACCCCTTCGGTCTGGGGTCTGACCCCGTCTTGGCACCCCTCCCCCCCGTGTGGTAGGTTGTCCCGGGGACGTGGGACCCGGGAGGACGGTTGCATGCGCCGCCTGCTATGGATCGTCGTCGCGGCCGCGGGCCTTTCCGGTTGCACCGCCATGGGGGGGCCCGGCGACGGGAGCATCGACCCGATGGACGGGAGGCTCCGGGTCTACGACTACGAGCCCTCCACCCTGGAGACCGTCGGCAGCGCCGCCCTCGCGGTCCCCGCCACGGTCGTCTGGTGGCCCTACAAGATCGTGACCTCGGCCGGCCGGGGCCTCTACGACGGCGTGACGGGCGGAGTGGGCAAGGCCCCCGTCCCGGTCGTCGGCGTTCTCCTCTCACCCCTCACCGGCGCCGCGGGCGCGGTGAACGGGACCGTCCGGGGCATCGGGCGCGGCCCCGCCTACGTGGGAGCGGGAAACCCCATCGGGGAGGCCTTCGAGTCCACGATCCGGGATCCGATCCCGCTCTGGCGCGACGGCCAGCGGTAGTAGGCGGCAGGGGCGCCCCTTGGGGCGCCCGTCCGGGTCGCCCGGCCGTCGCCCCCGCCGTCTCCCCGCCGTTTCCCCGCCGTCTCCCCGCCGTCTCCCCGCCCGTCGGTACCCGGTAGGGGCGACCCTCCGGGTCGCCCGGCCGTCGCCGTATCGCCGCGACCCCGGCCGACCCCCTCGTGTACCCCCCCGGGCACCTACAGGGTCATGGGGTCTCGTCCGCCATGGCCCGTCCGGAAGCAACTGCGGCTCCCCGGTTTCGACTACCGCGCCGATGGGCCGTACTTCGTGACCGTATGCACGAACGGCCGTCGGTGGATTCTGGGGTCCGTCAGCGACGGGATCATGGTCCCGAGTCCCGCGGGAGAGGCCGTACGGAGGGAGTGGCTCGCACTCCCTGATCGGTTTCCATCCCTCCTCCTCGACGAGTTCACTCTCATGCCGAATCACATCCACGGGATCCTGGCCTTTCCCACGGACGACGTCTCCAACCCCACATTGGGGAGGGTCGTCGGGGCCCTGAAGTCCCGGGCCGCTCTCGCGATGGGGCCGCTCCTCGGAGTCCGTCCAGGACTCGTCTGGCAGCGCGGGTATCACGACCACATCATCGCGAACAACCGGGCACTGGACGCCATCCGCGAGTACATCCGGGACAACCCGAGGAATTGGGACGGGGATTCCCTTCGGGGGGCGGTGTAGAGGCCCTGGCCATCCGAACGGCGACGGCCGGGCGACCCGGAGGGTCGCCCCTACCGGGCACCGATCGCGAGCGACGGCCG
>CAZWGT010000364.1:0-2997 GCA_964633345.1 uncultured Planctomycetota bacterium | reverse complement strand
CGACGCGGACATCGCGTGGATGGTGATGGCGCTGAAGTCGGCCCGCGGGGCGGGCCTGGATGTCGACCCCGCGGCCTTCGCCGACGCCCGGGCCCGCATCGACCGGGCCACCGACCCGGCGACCGGCCGCGTCGGACCGGCGGGCGGGACGGAGTCCCTCACGGCGCAGGCGGTCCTCGCCCGCATCTTCTGCGGGGCGTCCGCCGACGACCCCTCGGTCCGCCGGGGCATCGACCTCTGCCTCCTGTCCCTCCCGGTGCACGACGAGGCGGCCGGCACCGTGGACCACCCCTACTGGTACTTCGGGACCCTGGCCATGTTCCAGGTCGGCGGAGAGCCCTGGAAGCGCTGGAACGACGCCATGAAGACGGCGGTCCTCGACCGCCAGCGCGCCGACAGGTCCGACGACCGCCGGGGCTCGTGGGATCCGACGGGCCCCGGCGCCGCGGAGTTCGGCCGCGTCGGCTCCACGGCGCTGAACGCGATGTGCCTGGAGGTCTACTACCGCTACGCCCGGGTCTTCGGTGCGGGGACCGCGGCGGTTCCGAAGCCCGCCCCGGCGACCGGCGAGGACGCGGTGAAGGCCAGCAGGGAGGCCAAGAAGCTGTCCGAGGCGAACTCCGCCGACGAGGGTGAGTAGGGGCGACCCTCCGGGTCGCCCGGCCGTGATCTACCCGAACGCGATGGCCGCCCCGATCGCGAAGATGGCGATGTCCGCGATCGCGTGGCTGACGTACCCCGGCCACACCGAGCGGTAGCGGGCGTAGAGGGCGCTCCAGACGAGGGCCCCGGCGAACACGCCGGCGGACGCCAGGAGGGCCGTCCCGGTCGAGGTCAGGGTGTCCAGCGCGAGGAAGTGGTGGAGGGTGAAGAAGAGCGCCGACAACGCCACGGCCAGGGGCGTCGGGACCAGGGCGCGGCACTGCTCCAGGCAGAACCACCGCCACACGTACTCCTCGAGCACGGCGTTGACGGTGAAGAAGTAGACCGCGCCTCCGAGGAACTTCAGCGGGGTGTCGAGCCCGGTGGACCGGATGCGCGCCGCCATCGCGACCCGGTCGATCAGGCGATCGCCGGCGAGGAGCCAGACCCCCGCGATCACCGCCGCGAGCCCGAGCCCCGTCCCGAGTCCGGCGCCGAGCCCCCCTGCCCGCACCGGGGAGAGGCTGAAGGGCTCCTTCGCCACCCACCGCGTCCAGATCGCCGGCAGGGCGAGGATCCAGAGCTTGCTCAGGGTGAAGATCGCCATGCCGAGCGGCGTCCCCGGCCACCACACGAGCCCCGCCAGCACCCCCAGGCTCGGCGCGGGCACGAGGAGGAGGAGGGCGAGGGCGGGGCGCGCGTCAGCCCGTTCCTTCACGCCTCTCCCGCTTGCCGTGGCCCGCGCGGCCCGGGCGGTACCCCGGCCTACCGGCCTTGGGCATCTCCTTCGAGTGGGTGTGCTCGTGGAAGTCCCGGTCCGCGCGGGCGCGGCGCGCCAGCAGTGCCTCCTTCGGCGGGTGCTCCGGGATGAGGGCGTCGCAGCCCTCGCCGATGAGGTCCCGGCGGCCGGCGGCCATCAGCGCCTCGCGCACCTCGAAGTAGTTCGACGGCTTGAAGAACTGAAGAAGCGCCCGCTGCAGTCGGCGGTCCCGCATCCCCTTCGCCACCGGCATCTCCCGCCCCGTCTCCGGGTCCCGGCCCGTGTAGTACATCGCGGTGGCCAGATCGTGGGGCGCGGGGATGAAGTCCTGGACCTGGTCGGGCTTGTAGCCGTTGCGCTTCAGGAAGACCGCGAGATCGATCATCGCGGGGAGGTCCGACCCCGGGTGGCTGGAGATGAAGTAGGGGACGAGGTACTGCTCCTTCCCCGCCGCCGCGCTCCCGGCGTCGAACTTCTCCGCGAAGTCCTCGAAGGTGTGGTGGCGCGGCTTCTTCATGCGCTCCAGCACGTCCGGGTCCACGTGCTCCGGCGCGACCTTCAGGCGCCCGCTCACGTGGTGCGCGGTCAGCTCCTCCATGTACTCCGGCGACAGCCGGGCGAGGTCCATGCGGATGCCCGACGCCACGAAGACCTTCTTCACCCCGGGGACCTTCCGCGAGGCGCGCATGAGGTCCACGAGGGGCCCGTGGTCGGTGCCGAGCATCTTGCAGACCACCGGGTGGACGCAGGAGAGCCGCCGGCAGATCTTCTCGATCTCCGGCCGGGTGCAGCGCATCCGGTACATGTTGGCCGTGGGCCCGCCGATGTCGCTGACGACCCCCTTGAACTCCGGGTCCGCGGCCATCGTCTTCAACTCCGCGAGGACGCTCTCCTTCGAGCGGGACTGGATCGTGCGGCCCTGGTGCGCTGTGATGGAGCAGAACGTGCAGCCCCCGAAGCAGCCCCGCATGATCGTGACGGAGTCCTTGATCATCTCGAAGGCGGGGACGGCGCCGGCGTAGGAGGGGTGGGCGCGGCGGGTGTAGGGGAGCCCGTAGTAGAAGTCCATCCGCTCCTTCGTCACCGGAAGCCGCGGCGGGGTGACGACCACGGTGCGCGCCCCGTGGGGCTGGACGAGGGTCCTCGCGTTGAAGGGGCTCGTCTCCCGGTGGGCGAGGTGGGCCATGCGGAGGAAGGCGTCCTTGGAGTCGCGGACCTCCTCGAAGCCGGGGATCGGGACGACGTCCGGGCCCGAGGGCGGCGCCTCGGAGGCGCCCAGCGCGTAGGCCACGCCGCGCAGGTCCCGGCACTCCTTCGGCGTCCCGCCCGCCTGGATGCGGCGCGCGATCTCGACGATGGAGTCCTCCCCCATCCCGTAGGCCAGCAGGTCGGCCTTGGAATCGAGCAGGATCGAGGGGCGCACCTTGTCCGACCAGTAGTCGTAGTGGGCCAGCCGGCGCAGCGACGCCTCGACGCCGCCGGCGACGACGGGGACGCCGGGGTAGGCCTCCCGCGCCCTCTGGCAGTACGGGATGGTCGCGCGGTCGGGCCGGCGGCCGAGGGCGCCGCCCGGGGTGTAGGCGTCGTCGTTGCGC
>CAZWGT010000363.1:0-3020 GCA_964633345.1 uncultured Planctomycetota bacterium | reverse complement strand
CATGCCCGTCCCAATGGTGGGCCGGTAGGATGGGGGGATGGCCCGGGAGATCTGGATCCTCCGCCACGACGACGCCGAGCCCGGCGGGCGGGCCGGGGACGGGGCGCGGCGGCTCACGCCGGCGGGCGAGGCCCACGCGGCCGCCCTCGGGCGGGGCCTCGCGGCGCGGGGGCTCCGAGCGGCGCGCGTGCTGTCGAGCCCCCTCGTGCGGGCCCGGCGGACGGCGGAACTGGTGGCCCCCGGCGTCGAGGTGGAGATCGAGCCGCGGCTGGCCCCGGGCCGGGACGCGGAGGGGGCGGCCTTCGAGGCTCTCGAGGAGGGCCCGTGGCCGGTGCTCCTCGTGGGGCACGCCCCGGACGTGGAGGCGCTGGTGCTCGCCCTCGCCGGGGTGTCGGTCCCCATGGGGAAGGGGGCCCTCGTCCGGATCGAGCGGGAGGAGGGGCGGGGCCGGGTGATCGAGCGGCCGTGAGGCGGTGGTGCGCCATGAAGTGGTGCGGAGGGCGGGACTTGAACCCGCATGGGTTTGACCCCACCAGGCCCTCAACCTGGCGCGTCTGCCAATTCCGCCACCTCCGCAGGGGGCGCCGTCGTGCGACGAGGAGCCCCGGAGACTAGCGGGGGGGCGGGGAGGGGACGAGGAAAACGCAACGCCGCCGTCGTTGCGACCCGCCCTCGAATGCGTCCTACTCCCCGCCATGAGACCCGTCCTGGCCGCATCCCTCTCCGCCCTCGCCCTGCTGGCCCTCGCCCGGCCCGCCGCGGCCGACGGGTGAATCACGACGCGCGGGTGCGCGCCCGGTGCGGGCGCGGAGGCGGACCCCTTCCTGAAGCCCGGCGGCATCGAGGTCTCCCTCGGCTGGCGGTACTCCCGCGCCGACGAGAACTGGAGCGGCATCCAGCACGACCTCGACCGCGAACGCGACGGCACCAACGTCGTCAACGTCCAGCACATCCTCGACTACCGCGTCACCCTCGGCATCACCGAGCGGTGGAGCCTCTCCACGAGCCTCCCGTGGCTCGACGGCTCCTGGTCGGTGCCGCTCCCGGTGATGAAGGGGGCCACCCGCTACGAACAGGATTCCCGGGGCTTCGGCGACCTCACCCTGACCCCGCGGTTCTGGGTCCTCGACCCGCGGACGAACCCCCGCGGGAACGTCCAGGTGGGCCTGGGCCTCAAGTGCCCCACCGGCGACGAGGAGGTGGAGGACCGCTTCCCCGACATCACCGGGACCAACTTCATGCAGCGCCCCGTGGACGTCTCCATCCAGCCCGGGGACGGCGGCTGGGGCGGGGCCCTCGACCTGAGCGCCTTCCGCGACGCGGGCCCCCTGCGCCTGTTCCTCTCCGGCACCTACCTCCTCAACCCCCGCGAGACCAACCGCACCCTCTCCACCCCGTCGGTGCTGATCGGCCCCTCCGCCGTGGACCCGGGCATCCGGACCAACTCCGTCCCCGACCAGTACCTCCTGACGGGCGGCGCCTCCGTCTCCCTCGGCGCCGGCTGGGGAGGGAGCGTCGCCGTCCGCTGGGAGGGGGTCCCGGCGCGGGACCGGATCGGCGGGAACGACGGCTGGCGGAGGCCGGGGTACACCGTCTCCGTCGCGCCGGGCCTCTCCTGGACGGAGGGGGCGATGACCCTCTCCCTGTCCGTCCCCATCACCACGATGCGCAACCGCCAGGAGGACGCCGAGGGCCGCGCCGGGGACGCCACCTTCGCCGACTGGGCGGTCATCGCCGGGATCACCTGGCGGTTCTAGACCGTGACTCCCCGCGCGCCGGGGTTGGCGTCCCCGGCGGAGGGGCGTAGTCTGGGGTCATGAGCGACAGGAAGAAGAAGCGGAAGCGGCCGGAACCGGAGCCCCTCGCCGTCCAGTGGCACATCGCCAACGACGCCGTGGGAGCGGAGGACCGGGAGGCGGTCCTCGCCCGCCTGCCGAACCTCGCCAGGGCCCTGCGGAACTTCCCCGTCCGCGTCGTGCACATCGAGGTGGACGTCAACCCGCGCAAGGGAGGCTACGGCGTCTCCGTGAGCCTCCAGCTCCCGTCGAAGACCCTCTTCGCCGCGGAGTGGGCGCGGGACCCGGGAAGCGCGGGCCGGCGGGCCATGAACAAGGTGGCCGCCCAGGCGATGACCTACCGGACCCTGCTCCGCCGCCACGAGCGGCGGGCCCACCGCACGCCCGGCCCCGCGGCCGAACCGCCGAAGCCCTCCTCCCGGGCGCTGGTCCGGGAGCGGGAGCAGGTCGCCGCGTTCCGGGCCCGCGCCGCCCGCCACGTGCGGCACGAGATCGTCCACGACCCCGGGCTGGCGGCCCTCCCGAAGGAGGCGATCTCCGTCCCCGACGTCGTGGACGAGGCGGTGGTCTGGACCCTCGAGCACCTCCCGTCGCGGCCCGCGTTCCTCACGCCGGAGCAGTTCCTCTGGCGGCGCGTGCTCCACCAGTACGACCTGGCGCGGGAGGCCGTGCTCCGCTCCAGGGCCGGGGAGGACGAGGAGAGCGCCGGCGCCGCCGCCCGGGTCGAGCCCCCCCAGGAGCTCGACATGGAGTGGGAGGAGGCGCAGGACCTCATCCTCGGCGGCGTGGACCCCCTCCCCTTCGACCTCGACGAGGCGTCGAAGGCGGGCTCCGACCCCGCGGAGATCCTCGACCGCGAGGCGGCCCAGGAGGCGGTGTCGGCGGCGCTGCGGGACCTGCCCGACTTCCAGCGCCGCACGATCCTCCTCCACGACCTCGAGGGCTACGACCCCGGCGAGATCGCCGTCGTCCTCGGCGTGGACGAGGCGAGGATCCGCGACGAGGTCGAGGCCGCGAGGAAGGTCCTGAGGAAGAGGCTCCACGAATTCGCCTGAGGAGCGGGGATCCATCGAAACGGATCCTCGTTCCTCGCCTAGTCCACCCCCGGCCCCGAGCGCATGCGCTTGATCTCGCCGCGGCGGCGCTTCTCGTCGATGCGGCGGCGCTTCGAGGACTTCGTCGGGCGCGTCGGGCGGCGTTTCTTCGGGCGGTGGAGGGCCTCGC
>CAZWGT010000362.1:0-3055 GCA_964633345.1 uncultured Planctomycetota bacterium | reverse complement strand
GGTGCTCACCTCCTGCGAGATCGTCTCCGAGGGCTTCGACCTGCCTTCGGTGGAGGTGGCGATCCTCCTCCGGCCCACGCAGTCCCTCACCCTCTACCTCCAGCAGGTGGGACGGGTCCTGCGGCCCTCACCGGGGAAGGCCTCGGCCACGGTCCTCGACCACGTCGGGAACGTCGAGCGCCACGGCCTCCCGGATGCCAACCGGACCTGGGACCTCGACGCGGTCCGCCGCCGGCGCACGGGCGAGGCGCCCGTCCGGCGATGCCCCGAGTGCTTCGCCTGTCACCCGCCGGCGCCGGTCTGCCCGGCCTGCGGGCACGAGTACGAGTACCAGTCCTCGGGGCGGCCGTCCGTGGAGTACGTGGACGGGCAACTGGAGAAGGTGAGCCGGGAGACTCTCTTCGGGGACCTGCGGGAGCGGATGCGCCGGGCCCACCTCGATCAGGCCCGCTGCCGCACGTTCGAGGACCTGGTCGCCCTCGGCATCCGTCGCGGCTACGGGAACCCCCACGGCTGGGCCCGGCACGTCTGGAGAGCGCGACGACGGTCCCCCAAGGGGGTGTCTGCGTGACCGCCCTGCGCCGCCACGACGAGACCGCCCTCGTCCGCCAGATCCTCCGGACCTTCGGCGCCCGACCGGGACTCCGGCTCTTCCGGAACTCCGTCGGCATGGTGCGCCTCCCCGGTGGCGGCGCCATCCCGTACGGGCTCTGCCCGGGCTCGTCGGACCTCATCGGGTGGAGGACCCTCCCCTCCGGCGTGGCGCAGTTCGTCGCCCTTGAGGTGAAGTCCCCCGGGGGCCGCACGACGCCCGCCCAGGCGGCGTTTCTCCACGCCGTCGCCCGAGCGGGAGGGCTCGCCGCCGTCGTCCGTTCCATCGACGATGTCGAGGCGATCCTCCGATGACCCCCCTCGAGTTCGTCCTCGCCAAGCTGGAGCGCCCGCGTCGAGCCAGGAGGGGTTGGAACTCCTTCTGCCCCGTCCACGCCGATGGCAAGCAGCCCGCCCTACATGTCGAAGAGGGCGCAGACGGGAGAGTGCTCCTCCGCTGCGCCGCGGGGTGCGAGACCGAGAAGGTCGTCGCGGCGATGGAACTCACCATGGCGGACCTCTTCCCGCGCTCTGTTCCCGCCCCAAGGCGTGGGGTGCCCCGGAGGGGCGCGGCTCCCGCGGGGGGCCCAGCGCCGCCCAAGCCCATCGACTTCTCCGAGATCGTCCAGCGCGCTCGGGGGCTCCTGGCCGCGCGGCGAGAAGAGCCCGAGGTTCACGCCCTCCTCGCCCGCTACCACGGCACCGTGGCCGGCGCCGAGGCCGTGGGCGCGGGCCTCCTCGATGACGGTGGTCTCCGACTTCTCTTCCCCGAGTACGACTCCCGGGGTCGCCCCTGCGGCGCGAAGGTGCGTCCTGGGAAGGACGCCAAGGAGCAGGATCTCCCCGGCGGTCGCCATGGCCTCCTCGGGCCCGTAGACGCACTCACCGGGAGGGGGCGCCGCATCCTCCTGGCCGAGGGTGGCCACGACCTCCTCGCGCTGGCCTCGGCCCGTCTCGCACCCGACGCGGTCCCCCTGGCCCTCCCTGGGGCGGGGTTCTTCACGGAGGAGGCCGGGAAGACCTGGGCGGAGCGCCTCGGGAAGGAGGGGCACGAGGTCACCCTCCTCCTCGACGCCGACGAGGCGGGCCGCCGGGCCGAGAGGGAGGCCTTCGCGCGTCTTCGACCCGCCTTCGCCACGGTCCGTCGTCTCGAGTGGCAGCGGTTCGAGGGCTCGGGGGCAAAGGACCTCGCCGACCTCATCGCGGCGGGACGCGCCCAGGACCTCGCCTCGGCCATTGCCGAGGCCCCGGGCCTCCTCCGCTTCCGCACGGTCGAGGAACTCCGCGCGATGCCCCGGAGCCAGGTCGAGTGGCTCCTTCACGGTCTCCTCGGCGTGGGCGTCGTCACGGTGCTTGCCGCGCTCATGAAGGCCGGGAAGTCGACCCTCATCGCCGCCATCCTCCGCGCCCTGGAGACGGGCGAGCCCTTCGCCGAACTCGAGACCTCAAAGGCCACCGCCGTCTACCTCTCCGAGGAGGCCGCTTCGGCGGTCCTGGAGAAAGCCGATGCCTTCGGCGTTCGGCACGCGGTGTTCCTGGTGCGTGAGGACTTCAACCCGACGCTCTCCTTTGCCGACTTCGTGACCGAGGCGGCCGCGGAAGCCCGCCGGCGCGGGGCGCGTCTCCTCGTCATCGACACCTTCACCCGCTTCAGTCGCCTCGGGGCCGACCAGGAGAAGGACTCGGGCGCCGTCCAGGCCGTCTTCGAGCACGCCATGGCTGCGGCGGCCTCGGGTCTTGCCGTCCTCGTCCTCACCCACGTCCGGAAGTCGAGCACGCTCCGGAGCAAGGCCACCCTCACGGCCGAGAATGTCGATGACGACCCCGACCTCGAGGAGGTCCGGGGATCCTCGGCCCTCGCGGCCGCCGCGGACGCAGTCCTTCTCTTCAAGCGTGTCCAGGACGGCCCCTCGCTCCGGGCTCTCGGCGTCCTCTCCCGATTCTCGGAGAGCCCGCGGGGGTGGACGGTCCTCGACCTGAAGGCGGGACGCTACGTGCTGGCCGGGAGCCTCAGCGAGGTCCTTGCCCGGGCCATCGAGGAGCGCATCCTCGCCGCCATCGACGCCTCCCCAGAGCCCCTCACTACGGCCGAGTGCCTGGAAGCGGCGGGCGGACGGCGCGAGGACGCCAGCGCCGCCCTCCACCGCCTCCGCGAACGCGGCGTCCTCGTCCGCACCGGCACCGGCAAGGGGGGGCGCAACCCCGACCCCTACCGCTACTCCAGGCCCGGTTCCGGGATCGCAGTTCCCGCAGTTCCTTCCAGTTCCCCCGACGCGGGAACGGATAGGGCTTCCCGTTCCCATTCCCATCCACCCCCCCGAAGGGGGGGTGGGAGTGGGAACGGGGAGGCCCCTTCCGGTCTGCTTCCCCTTTCTGGTTCCCGTTCCCCGGGAATGGGAACGGGAACGGGGATCGACACCCCCGCGGCGAACTGCTCGAACTGCGCCGCCGCTCCCGGCGCGCC
>CAZWGT010000361.1:0-3062 GCA_964633345.1 uncultured Planctomycetota bacterium | reverse complement strand
TGGTCCTCGTGCAGAAGACCGGGTGCCGCAACCTCACGGTGTTCCCGAAGTCGCTGGACCTGTAGGGACGGCCGGCGGGGCCGATCACCGTCTCGGCTGGAGGTCCTCCAGCCGGAGGACCAGCCTCGTCGGGGAGATCACCAGAGGGGCTTCCACCGTCACGCGCACCGGGAGGACGGGATCCGGTTCGAAGTCGGGGACCCACTCCAAGATCGAGATGGACCCTGCCCCGCTGCCCGAAGTGTTCCGAAACGGGCGACCCTCCGCGTCCCGGATTCCGACCACCCCGGCCGAGGCCTGTTCCCGGTCGGGCAGCGAATCGACGTTGCTCTCGTGCCGCGCGACGCGGAACTCCGTGACATGCATGTCGCCGGAGAGGATCCACTTCCTCACGCCGCTTCCGAAGTCGAAGGAAGCGCCCTCGCCCACGCCGAACCGGGCCTCCCAGCGCAGCAGGCGGGGCGAGCGGATCAGGTCGACGGCGAAGGACAGGGACCGGATCCGCGAGTCCTCCGGAGGCGCCGTCGTCTCGATCTCCACGGACCAGCCTTCGTCCTTCGAGCCCCGGGCGCGGAAGGCGCGGACGGTGCCGCGGGTGCCGTCCCCCCATACGACGGTGGAGATCCCGACCACCAGTTCCAGCCTGCTGGCGTCGGACGGCAGCCCCTCCACGGAGCCGTTCACCCGAGCCGCGCCCGGTTGGCCCCGGGAGGGTTCCCGGAGAGTCACGGAGGTTGACTGCACCGTCACGGCACCGGGATCGAAGGACGGGAGGTCCGGCCCGACCACGGTCCGTGTCCAGTCCACGCGCCTGCCCCCGCGCAGCGTCACCTGGATCGGCTCCCCGGTGGCGGGGTCGAAGCGGGTCACCGAGGCGTCCTTAAGGATGGACGGTGGAAGCGTGCGCTCCACCGCGCGCCGGGGTTCCGGCGGCCTCGTGGGTGGAACCTCCTGCCGTCGGGGAGAGGGGACTTCCCCCACCGCGGCCGGGGCCTCCTGCGGGGGTTCCGCCGAGGCGCACCCGGCGAGTACGAGAAGGGCCGTCGGCAGGATCCCGCGCATGACGGGATCGTAGCGGAACCGCGCGCGGCGGGACGGCTACCGGGGATCGGCGACCCTCCCCATGAAGAGCACCGTGCCCGTGGGCCGGTGGCGGACGAGGAAGAGGAAGGGGCGATCCGCCGCGATGACCGGGGGGGCCGACGTGAACTCGAAACCGGATGCCGTCACGGCGGCCGCGGCGATTCCCGCCTCCATCACGCGGATCACCGCCCCCTGCCGGAACGTCGAGACGAAGATCTCCCCCGGGGCTCCGGCGGCGGCGGAGAAGTCGGCGGTGTCGGGATCGAACGCGGCCGCCGCCCCCAGGGCGGCGAGCGGGGCCTCAAGGTCGAGGTCGGCCTCGATGGAGAAGCGCGGAAGGTACAGGATCGCGTCCTCGAAGGCCGCTCCCGCAGTGACCCCGGCGAGGAGCGCCGGCGTCAGGTCCGCCTCCAGCGCCGGCAGGCCGTCGTGCGAATCGGGTACGAGGAGCAGCATGGAGAAGTCGCCGCCCGCGCAGGGGAGTTCCGCGGCGACGAAGTCCCCGCCGCGGAAGAAGGGGAGGTACCTCCGCAGCCGCATGGTCGGCGCCTCCACCGCGGTCCCGTCGGCCAGGGTGAAGGGGCGCGGCCCCGTGGACGAGAGGGGGAAGGGAGACTCCCACTTCGCCCGCAGGGTGACGGCGTCGGAGACGACGAACGCCGTGTCGGGGGTCACCGACCCGCGGGGGAGCACCTCGGGAACGAGCCCGCCCGTGAAGCGCCTCCCCCAGCGGTTGATCGTCCGCCGCGCCCTCTCGGGATCCCGGGCGAAGTCCACGGAGGCGGCCCGGGCGCCGAAGTCGCGTCCCAGGACCTCGAGGAACGCCGGCTCGAAGGGGAGGTCCCTCCGCGTCCACAGGGCGTTCGCGACCCGGACCTGCACGTCGCGGGTGGCGTCGGCGCCGACGTCCGAGAGCATCGGTCGGAAGGAGGGGCCCAGGGAGCCCCCGCCCCCGTCCCCGTGGAGGAGGCCGACGAGGTGCGCCCGGGTCTCCCCCCGCGCCGCCTCCGACAGCATCCCCACGGTCGCGGCGACGCCGAGCGGGGAGAACACGAGGTTCCCGCCCATCTCCGCGAGTCGCGCGTGGAGATCGAGGGCGAAGGCCGTGGAGCCGTCGAGGAGATCCTGGCGGACGTCCGCCGGGACCGGATCCCCGGGGAAGGGGAAACCCCGGGCGTACGGACGGGCGGGGGCCTCCACCGACAGCAGCAACGAGAGCACCGGGAGGCAGGCCCCCCACAGTCTCCCCGCGGACATGCTCCCCTCCCCATGGCGCGCCGGACCCGCCCGATCGTAGGCCGGACCGCCGCGACCGCAAGGCCGCGGAGGAGCCTCACCCCCCCGCCGGCCCGGCGTCAGGGGAACCACGCCCGGAGGCGCTACGTCCGCGCGTAGTTGCTCGCACCCCACCAGTCGATGGTGACCACCGGCTCGTCGCCGACGACCCAGGCGTCGTGCCCCATCGGCAGGGCGGTGACGTCGCCGGGGCCCGCGATGAACTCGGTGCCGTCGTCCATGCGGATCCCCAGCCGGCCGGAGACGTGGTACTGGAAGT
Organism: uncultured Planctomycetota bacterium; assembly: GCA_964633345.1. Taxonomy (GTDB): domain Bacteria; phylum Planctomycetota; class JAJSAM01; order JAJSAM01; family JAKLKS01; genus CAZWGT01. The sequence continues at coordinate 424 of CAZWGT010000361.1, read as the reverse complement.
GCGGGGCCTCGCAGGACTTCGTCTTCGCGATCGGCTTCAAGTCGTTCGACCAGCGCCAGCCGGGCTGGAACACGAGCCGTCCGACCTGGCCGCCGCCGATGGCCAGGATCTCGGCCCTGCCCCTGGGGAACTCGCGCGTCTCGTCCGGCCTGTCGAAGCTCTTGTGCTCCGCGCCCTTGCCCATGGCCCACCTCCGGGAGACGGGGGATTCCGTCTCTATGAGACCGATTCTCGGGAACGGGCGGGGCGAGTCAAGGATCGACGAGATCGGAGCGCGGGCGCGCATCCACGGCATGGTCTTCGCCCGGGAGGATGGCAGCCGCCTCCCCGATGTGTTCCCGCGGTCGCCGGACTCCCGGGGGGGGCTCAGCGGGCGGCCCGGACCCGGGCCTTCTCGTTGGCGCTCTGGATTCCGAACAGCGGC
>CAZWGT010000360.1:0-3066 GCA_964633345.1 uncultured Planctomycetota bacterium | reverse complement strand
GGCGCGGCGCGGGACCTGGAGGCGGCGCTGGCGGGCGCGGGCGTCGGCAAGGAGGCGCGATGAACCCATCGGAGGTCGGTGCCCTCGGGGAGCGGATCCTCGGGGAGCTGCGGAAGGTGATCCTCGGGCAGGAGCGGGTCCTGCGCGAGACGCTGGCCTGCTTCCTCGCGGGCGGCCACGTGCTGCTCGAGGGGGTGCCCGGGACGGCGAAGACCCTGCTCGTCCGATCCCTCGGCTGCGCGGTGAAGGCCCGCTTCTCGCGGGTGCAGTTCACCCCGGACCTCATGCCCGCGGACATCACCGGCGTGAACATCTTCCACCAGGACGACCACGCCTTCCGGTTCCACCAGGGGCCGGTGTTCGCCGACCTCCTCCTCGCCGACGAGATCAACCGCGCCCCGGCCAAGACGCAGTCCGCCCTCCTCGAGGCGATGCAGGAACGGCGCGTCACCGTGGACGGGGTCCCCCACGCGCTGCCCCCCCTGTTCACGACCTTCGCCACCCAGAACCCCGTGGAGTACGAGGGCACGTATCCCCTCCCCGAGGCGGAGCTCGACCGCTTCCTCGCGAAGGTGATCGTCGGCTACCCCTCGGAGTCCGAGGAGACGGGGATCCTCGACCGCTACTCCTCGGGCTTCGACTCCGACCGCGAGTCCACCTTCGGCATCGCGTCCGTCGCCGGGCCGGAGGAGGTGCTGGCGATGCGCGCCGCCGTCGAGGGGGTCCACGTGGAGCCCGGGGTGCGCGCCTACGTCGTCTCCGTCGTCCGGGCCACGCGCGATCCCGGAGCCATCGCGCTCGGCGCCTCCCCCCGCGCCACCGTGGCCCTCTTCAAGATGGCCCGGGCCGCCGCGGCGCTCCGCGGCCGCGACTACGCGACCCCCGACGACGTGAAGGACGCCGCCCCGGCCGTGCTCCGCCACCGCGTCGCCCTCACGCCCGAGGCGGAGATCGAGGGGGACACGCCGGACGCCGCGGTGCGCCGGATCCTCGACCGGGTGGAGGTGCCGGAGGGGATCGCGGGGACGGCCGCGAAGAGGGGCGGATGATCCCGACCCGCCGCCTCGGCCTGCTGCTGCTGCTCCCGATCCCGATCCTGCTGCTGGGGGGCGGGTCGGCGGCGGCGGCGGGCGCGGCGGCCCTGGCGGACCTCGTGCTCCTCGTGCTGGCCGGCGTGGAGGCGGCGCGCCTCCCCTCCCGCGCGGCGCTCCGCGTGCGGCGGATCCCCCGCCCCGTCCTCTCCCTCGGCGCCCGCACGGGCCTCGAGGTCGAGGTGCGCCTGCCGCCGGGGGCGCCGGAGGGCACCACCGTCGAGGTCCACGAGGACCTGCCTCCCGAGATCCGCCCCGCCACCCGGCCCGGCCCCGCCGCCGTCCCCGCCGGGGGCACGGCCCTCTTCCGCACCGAGGTGGTCCCGCTCCGCCGGGGGACCTTCGCCCTCGGCGCCGTGCACGTGCGCGTGGCGGGCGGCCTCGGGCTCGTCCTCCGCCAGCACGCCTTCCCCGACCCGGCCTCCGTGCGCGTGCTCCCGAACCTCGCCGGCGTGAGCCAGTACCGCCTCCTCGCCCTCCGGGGGCGCCTGAGGGAGGCGGGGCTGCGCCACCTCCGCCAGCGCGGGGCGGGCACCTCCTTCGAGAGCCTCCGCGACCACCTCCCCGGCGAGGACCACCGGCGCGTGGACTGGAAGGCGACGGCGCGGCGCGGGCGGCTCATCGCGCGGCGCTACGAGGTCGAGCGGAGCCAGTCCCTCGTGCTGATGGTGGACGCGGGGCGGCTCATGACGGCCGAGGTGGCGGGCGGGTTCCCGCGCCTGGAGTACGCGCTCAACGCGGCGCTGGTGCTGGCCCACGTCGCGGTGTCGCGGGACGACCGCGTCGGGGCGATGGTCTTCGCCGACCGCGTCCAGGGCTTCGTCCCCCCGACCCGGGGCCACGGCGCGCTGCAGCGGGTGACCGGGATCCTCGCCGGCGCCGAGGGGCTGCTCGTGGAGCCCGACGTCGAGGGGGCGTTCCGCCACCTCGCCGCCCGGGGACGGAAGCGGAGCCTGCTCGTGGTCTTCACGGAGGTCGTGGACCCGGAGACCTCGGCCGCGCTGCTCGCCCACGTCGCCCGCGCCGCGGGGCGCCACCTCCCCCTCGTGGTGACCCTGCGCGACCGCGATCTCGAGCGCGAGGCCGCCCTCCACGCGGCGGGGCCGGCGGAGGCCTACCGACGGGCCGCCGCCGAGGAGCTCCTCCACGCGCGGGAGCAGGCGCTGGCCCTGCTGCGGCGCCGGGGGGTGTCGGTGCTCGACACCGATCCGTCGGGGATGACGGCGGCGGTGATCGACCGGTACCTGGACCTCAAGGCGCGGATGCTGATCTAGCGGCGCGTCCGGCCGAGGACCGACGCAGGGCCGTCCGCGAGGGAGGGCAGCGCCTCCTCCCCGTCGTCCGGCGCGTTCGCGCCGCGGCCCCCCAACAGCACCCACGCCAGCGCCATCCCCCCCGCGAGCACCCCGATCGCGACCTTGGCCCCGTCCGGCATCCGGGACGGAGAGACCGTCGCCTCGAGGATCCCCGCGGCAATCAGCAGGACCGTGGTCCCGCCGAGGAGCCTGCCCGCGTCGGTGGCCTCGTGGACGAGGGCGTCGCGGCGGGTCCTCGCCCCGGGCCGCAGCAGCGCCCCGCCGAGCCGTAGTCCCGCCGCCCCGGCGATCAGGAAGGCCGGCATCTCGACGGGGCCGTGGGCCGCGGTGAAGGTCCAGAAGACGCCGGACACCCCTTCCGCCGCGAAGACCCCCGCCACGGCGCCGAAGAGCATCCCGTTGAACATCAAGAGCGCCGCGGTGCCGAGGCCCGCCGTGACGCCGAACGCGAAGACCACGAAGGTGGCCTGGACGTTGTTGGCCACGACCGTCGAGGACCAGAGGGGGACGTAGGTCGAGTCCATCTCGACGTACTGCGCCCGCCCCTCCCGCGCCCGGAGGACGGCGACCTCCTCGGCCCGGTCGAGGTAGACCTGGGGGCAGAGGTCCCGCGCGATGTCGGGCCGGAGCATCGCCACGGCGTAGGCGAGGAGCACCCC
>CAZWGT010000359.1:0-3101 GCA_964633345.1 uncultured Planctomycetota bacterium | reverse complement strand
GCGGGGCGACCATTCGGGTCCCCCGGCCGTTGCCGTCCCCCCGCGGCCACGGCGGAGGCCGGGCGACCCGGCGGGTCGCCCCTACCGCCCTCTCCGTGCGGGTCGGCGGCGCGAAGGCGGACGCCTAATCCAGCGACAGCTGCGTATCCGCGTACCGCCAGCCGCCCTGGGTCTGGCGGAAGACGCGGATGGGGACGAGCTGGTCCTTCGGGATCGCCCTCAGCACCGCGTCCACCTCCTCCGCGCTGCCGAGGGGAACGCCGGCCAGGGCGAAGACGACGTCCCCGGACCGGATCTCGATGCGGTCGGACGCGCTCCCCTTTCGGACTCCCGTGACCTGGAACCGGATGGCGGGCTCGCCGTCCGGCTCGGGGAACACCACGGGCTCCACCTCCACGCCGAGGCGGGCGCGGAGCCGGGCGAGGGCCGGGTGCTCGGCGAGGGGGATGCTCAGCGTCTCCTCCTTCCCGTCCGCCCGCCTCACGCGCACCGGGACGACTCCCGCGCGGTCCTTCTGCTGGAGGGCGGTCTTGAGGCCGAGCACGCTCTTCGGAGCCACGCCCGAGACCTCGAGGAGGACGTCCCCTGCGCGCAGCCCCGCCGCCGCGGCCGGACCGCCGCCGGACACGTGGTCGACGACCAGCGCGGGCCCGCGGTTCTCCACCTCGAACCCCGTCCAGACCCGGTTGCTGTGGAGGGGGTTCACCAGGTTGCCCAGCACCGTCTTCACCCGGTCCACCGGGATCGCGAAGGCGATGTTGCGCCCGTTCCGGTAGACCGCCGTGTTGATGCCGATGAGCCGCCCGAGGATGTTGATGAGCGGGCCCCCGGAGTTGCCCTGGTCGATGGAGGCGTCGGTCTGGATCATCCCGTCGATGGGACCCGACTCGAGGTTGATGGTCCGGTTCGTGGCGGAGACGACGCCCGCGGTGACGGTGCTGGAGAGCCCGAAGGGGTTTCCGATGGCGATGGCCGGCTCCCCGACGAGGAGGTCGCGGCTGGACCCCATCTCGACGAAAGGGTAGGGCCCGGCGGCCTGGATCTTCAGGAGAGCGAGGTCGTTGCGGGGGTCGTTGGCGACGACCTTCGCCTCCAACCCCTCGTCCTGCGGGTCGTCCACCCCGTCGGCGGGGCGGAACTTCACGTGGATGGAGACCCCCTGGTTGACGACGTGGGAGTTCGTCAGGACGTAGCCCTGGGGATCGATGACGACGCCGGAGCCGAGGCTCTGGGTCTTGTAGCGCTGGACGCCGGGCCTCAGGAAGTAGTTCTCGTCGCGGAACCACCCGGGCCGCTGGACGATGCGGTCCGTGGCGATGTTCACCACCGCGGGGGAGACGGCCTCGACGGCCCGCACGACGGCGGTGCGGCGGAGGTCGTCCGAGGCCCCCGGCGGCACGGGGACGTCCCGGTCCGCGGCGGAGGCGCGGCCCCCCAGGGCGGCGCAGGCGGCGGCGGCGAGAGCGGCGATGGCGAGCGTCGCGGCACGCGTCATGGCGTTCCTCCCGGCGGGGGCCTCCCGGCGGCCCCCGCATTGGACGGACGGGACCCGTTCCCCGTCAACGGGCCGGCGCCCGGAGCCGATGTACCCAAGAGAGTATGCCCGCGTCCGCCCCCGCCGCCTCGTCCGCCGCCCCGCCCCTCCCCCTCGCGGGGCGGCCCGCAGCGGATTCCGGGGCCCCCGCGACCCCGGCCGGGATCCTGCGGTCCGCCAGGGTCGTCTCCCTCGGGACCCTCGCCTCCCGGGGCCTCGGGCTCGTGCGGGACTCCACCATCGCCCACGTGCTCGGCGCCGGCGCCGCGGCCGACGCCTTCGCCATCGCCTTCCGGGTCCCGAACCTCCTCCGCGAGCTGGTCGGCGAGGGGGCCCTCACGAGCGCCTTCCTCCCCTGCTACGCGAAGCGCAGGGCCGAGGGGGACCCCGGGGCGGCGCGGCTGCTCTTCCGCACGGTGTTCACGCTGCTCGTCACCGGGCTCGCGATCCTCTCCCTCGCGGCGGTGGCGTTCTTCCTGACGGTGCCCGTGGCGGCCTTCCGTCCCGAGGACCCGGCGAAGGCGGCCCTCGTCCTCGAGCTCTGCGCGTGGTGCTTCCCCTACGCGGTGTTCGTGTGCGGGGCGGCGCTCTTCGCGGCGGTCCTGCAGGCGGAGGGGAGGTTCGGGATTCCGGCCCTCGCCCCGGCGGCGATGAACGGGGCCTGGATCCTCGGCACCCTGGCCCTCCAGCCCCTCTTCTCCGATTCCCCCGAGGGGCGCGCCCGCGCGGTGGCGGCGTCGGTCCTGATCGCGGGGGTCGTGCAGGCGGCCATCGCGCTCCCGCTCCTCCGGCGGCTCGGCCTGTGGCCGCGGCCGGCCTTCGCGTGGAGGGACTCCGCGCTCCGCACGATGCTGGCGCGCATGGGCCCGGCGATCCTCGGCCTCGCCCCGGTCCAGGTGAACCTCCTCGTAAACGCCCTCATCGCCGCCTCCCTCGTCCCCGGGGACGGCGCCAACAGCGCGCTCTACTACTCGACGCGCCTCCTCCAGTTCCCCCTCGCCCTCGTGGGGATCTCCCTCGGGGTCGCCTCCTTCCCGGCCTTCGCGCGGCTGGCGGCCGAGGGCCGCCGGGCCGACCTCGGCGGGACCGTGGCCGGCGCGCTGCGGGCGACGCTCTTCCTCTCGCTCCCGGCGGCGGCGGGGCTCCTCGTGCTCGCGCTCCCCGCGACCACCGTCCTCTACCGCCACGGGCGGTTCACGGCCGAGGACGCGGAGGCCGCCGCGGCGGTGCTGCGCTGCGCCCTCGTGGGGCTGCCGGCCTTCTGCGCGCTGCAGGTGATGACGCGGCTCTTCCACTCCCTCGGGGACACGGCCACCCCGGTGCGCGTCGGCGCATGGACGGTGGCCATCAACTTCGCCGGGAACCTCGCCCTCGTTGGGACGATGGAGGAGCGGGGGCTGGCGCTCTCGACGGCGCTGTGCGCGTGGGTGAACCTCGCCGCGCTGGTCTGGATCGCCAGGACCCGCCTGCGGATCCGCGGCCTCCGCTCCCTCGCCGCGACGGCGGCGCGGTCCGCCCTCGGCGCGGCGGCGGCGGGGGCCGCGGCCCTCGGCGCCGTCGCGGCGGC
>CAZWGT010000358.1:0-3108 GCA_964633345.1 uncultured Planctomycetota bacterium | reverse complement strand
CCGCCGCCGACAAGAAGGCCGCCGACGCCAAGGCCGCGGCCGACAAGGCCGCCGCCGAGAAGGCCGCCGCGTCCGCCAAGGCCCCCGGCGCGATGTCCGCCGACGACCAGAAGAAGCTGAACGAGCTCTCCGCCGACGCCAAGCGCCGCGAGGAGTACCGCGCCTTCCTGGTCCAGAAGTTCACCGAGATGGGCGACGAGCTCTACGGCATCGGGGAGTGGGAGAAGGCCCGCGAGAAGTACTCCTCCGTCCTCGAGCTGAAGCCGGCCGACGCCCACGCCGCCCGCCGCATCGACGAGATCGGCGCCCACCTGAACGAGCGCGGCGGCTCCGCCGGCGCCGCCTTCACGTCCGCCGTCGAGTCCGCCAAGGTCAAGCGCGAGCAGGCCAAGATGACGGTCACCGAGCTGGCCCGCGCCGGCAAGGCGGCCGAGGAGGCCGGGAAGTTCGACGACGCGATCTCCTCCTACCAGAAGGCCCTCGTCATCGTCGAGATCCAGTCCTACGCCGTCGACTTCACCCCGAACGCCGACGCGCTGCGGGCCATGGTCGCCTCGGCCAAGGAGAACAGGGCGCGCCACGAGCAGGATCGCCGCACCTCGGAGTTCAAGGAGGCGCAGAAGATCAAGGACGCCCAGGCCGCCCAGGAGCGTTCGCGCAGGCGCGCCACCATCGACACCCTCTTCCGCGACGCCAACGCCGCCATGGAGGCCGAGCGCTACCAGGCCGCCGTGGGCCTGGCCGAGGAGATCCTCAAGATCGACCCGACGAACAAGAGCGCCCAGAAGCTCCGGGCGCTGGCGCTGCGCTCCTCCAACGCCCAGTACGAGGCCTCCGTCCGCAAGGCCAGCCGCGAGGAGTGGAAGAACGCCTTCGAGCAGCTCGAGAAGGACATCATCCCGCAGACGAGCGACGTCGAGTTCCCCTCCACCTGGAACACCGTCGAGGGCAACCGCAAGGCCCCCCTGTTCTCCTCCGCGTCGGCCTTCCAGGACGACCCGGCCGTCGTCGCCATCCAGGCCCGCCTGGAGTCGGTGAAGACCCCCCTCAACGTCTCCAACGACCAGACGAAGATCCAGGACCTCCTCCAGTGGCTCTCCGACCTCACGGGGGTCAACATCGTCCTCGACGGCAAGGCGCGCGAGGGCAAGTCCGAGGCGGACCTGATGGTCCAGCAGTACAGCCTCTCCTCGCCCGTCTCGGTGAAGGAGATCCTCAACCTCCTCACCCTGGGCAAGAACCTCGGCTGGAAGATCGAGAACGGCGTCGTGCTGGTCACCACCCCGGAGCAGGTCCGCGGCACCGCGGTCCTCGACCTCTACGACGTGAAGGACATCACCGCCGGCATCCTCGACTTCCCGGCCGACGACATCAACCTGCAGGGCTCGGGCGGCGGCGGCTTCAACCTCCCCGTCGAGGACGGCAGCGAGCCCAAGAAGCCCTACGAGGGCGAGAAGATCAAGGACCTCGTCACCAACAACATCGACAAGGAGATCTGGGGGAACAACGGCTGCAACGTCGAGTTCAAGGAGCCGGGCACCCTGGTCGTCAAGGCGCCCGTCACCACCCACCAGAAGATCCGCAAGCTCCTCGGCGACCTGCGCAACACCGGCGGCATGCAGGTGTCCATCGAGACCCGCTTCATCACGGTCTCGGACAACTTCCTGCAGGACGTCGGCGTCGACCTCCGCGGCCTCGGCGACGACTCCCTCGGCTCGGGCATCGCCGGCAAGGGCACCGCGGCCACCTTCGACGACGTGCTCTTCGGCACCCCGGCGGGCCCCGCGGGCATCGGCACGGGCAACGACGCGGGCGTGTTCTACAACTTCATCCACGGCTCCCAGGACCTCCGGGGCCGCGTCGAGAACCTCTACGACAGCGCGCTCGGCAAGCCCGGCGTCCTGCTGCCCACCGGCGGCACGACCATCCAGGCGACCTTCCTCGACGACACCCAGGTCGAGGCCATCCTGCGCGCCGTCCAGAAGTCCGAGCGCGCCACGACGGTCATCGCGCCGCGGGTCGTGGCCTACAACGCCCAGCGCTCCAACGTGCAGGTCCTGAACCAGGTCTCCTACATCAGCGACTACGACGTCGAGATCGCCCAGCTCTCCCAGATCGGCGACCCCATCGTCAGCCAGCTGCGCGACGGCATCATCCTCGACATCCGCCCCGTCATCTCCGCCGACCGCCGCTCGGTCACCATGGAGCTCCGCCCGACGGTGGCGCTGCTCCAGCGGCCCATCCAGACCTTCCTCACCACGCTGTCCAACGGTCCCCCGGTCTCCATCCAGCTCCCGGAGATCCGGATCCAGCGCGTCCGCACCACCGTCACCGTCCCGGACGGGGGCACCCTGCTGCTCGGCGGCCTGAAGTTCTACGAGGAGCAGCGGATGGAGAGCAGCATCCCCTTCCTCGACAACATCCCGATCCTCTCCTTCTTCTGGAGCCGCAAGGGGACGTTCATCGAGAAGCGCAACCTCTTCATCCTGCTGAAGGCGACCATCATCCGGCTCGAGGAGCAGGAGCCGACGATGGGGCGCAAGGGGTAGTCGCGCCGCACCCGACGGGTTCCTGAACGGGCCGCCCCCTCCGGGCGGCCCGTTTCCATTGGAGGACGCCATGGCGGCATCCCTGAAGGGCAGGGTGGTCCTCGTGACGGGCGGGGGCCGGAACATCGGCCGGGCGATCGGATCGGCCGCGGCCCGGGCCGGGGCGGCCGTCCTCCTGCTCGAGAAGGAGCGGGGCGCGGCGCTCGAGGCCGCGGCCGGCATCGCCGCGGCCGGGGGCCGGGCCGCCGAGGTCGTCGCCGACCTCCGGGATCCGGGCGCGGTGGCGGCGGCCATGGCGGGGGCGGTGAAGGCCCTCGGGCGCCTCGACGGCCTCGTGAACAACGCCGGGGTCTACGTCCGGGGGGAGTTCCTCGACGTCACCGAGGACCACTGGGACCTGACCATGGACGTCAACCTCAAGGGGGCCTTCCTCGCCACCCAGGCCTTCGGGCGCCTGGCGAAGGCCCGGGGGGGCGGCGGAGCGGTCGTGAACATCGCCTCCGTGCACGGGTCGGTGGGGGACGGCTCCGTCGTCCCGCACTGCGCCTCGAAGGCGGGG
>CAZWGT010000357.1:0-3110 GCA_964633345.1 uncultured Planctomycetota bacterium | reverse complement strand
GAGGAGGGCAGCGGCGGGGGCGGGGCGCATCGCGGCGATCCTACAAGAACAGCGCCGCCGCCGTCCCCGCGAGCACCAGGACCGCCACCGCCGCGTTGATGTTGAAGAACGCGAGGTTCACGCGCGCGAGGTCGTCCGGCCGCACGACGCGGTGCTCCATCACGATGAGCGCCACCACCGGCCCCATCGCCACGAAGTACGCCGCCCCGAGCCCCGCCAGCGCCCCGAACGCGAACAGGAGGCCCACCGTCACCGCGTGCAGCGCCATCGCCATCCGCAGCGCCGGCGCGATCCCCATCCGCGCCGGGATCGAGTGCAGCCCCAGCGCCCGGTCCGCCTCCACGTCCTGGCAGGCGTAGATCACGTCGAACCCCGCGACCCACAGCGTCACCGCGCCGGCGAGCACCGCCGCCGCCGCGAAGCCGGCGTCGAAGGCCCCCGTCACCCCGAGGTAGGCGCCCATCGGCGAGATCCCCAGCGCGAGGCCCAGCGCGAAGTGGCAGAGCGCCGTGAACCGCTTCGTCATCGAGTAGCCGAGCAGCACCGCCAGCGTCGGGGCCGCCAGGAGGAGGCAGAGCGAGTTCAGGGCCGCCGCCGCGCCGAGGAAGAGCGCGATCGACAGGATCAGCGCGACGAGGACGAAGGAGCGCGTGAGGATCCCCGCCGGCAGCGCGCGGCCCGCCGTCCGCGGGTTCCTCGCGTCGAGGGCGTGGTCCGCCAGCCGGTTGAACGTCATCGCCGCCGTCCGCGCCCCGACCATCGCCGCGAGGATCCAGAGCACCTGCCGCCCCTCCGGCAGCCCCCGCCGAGGCAGCAGCATCCCCGTCAGCGCGAAGGGCAGCGCGAAGAGCGTGTGCGAGAAGCGGATCATCTCGAGGAACGAGCGGACCTTCCCGGGCGCCGCCATCCCTAGCGGGCCGAGAACAGCGCCATGCTCGTCGTGAACCCGTGGAGGAACGACCGCGGCCCCACCGGCCCGATCTCCCCGTTGCAGAAGAAGCCGGCCAGCGGGAAGGCCCCGAGCTTCGAGCGGATCGAGCGCAGGTCGTGGTCGGGCTCGCCGAAGAGGTGGGAGCCGCGGCCGCCGCAGGAGAACAGCAGACCCCCGGCGGGGCAGCCGGACGCCGCCTCCCGATCGAGGAGCTCCGCGAGGTCCTCCGCCGCCGTCGCCGCGTCGCGCAGCTGGAACTGCACCGTCTGCCCGACCGAGCAGCGGTCCCCGATGACCAGCGAGCCGTCCTCCTGCACCATCCCGAGGATGTTGCGGATGAGGAAGTCCCCGCGGTGGAACTCCGCCTTCGACTCGTGGGCGACGACGCCGATGTGCAGGCTCGTCCGGAGCAGCTCCCGGTCGGCGGGGGAGAGGGATTCGAAGGTGTCCTTCAGCGCCTGCGCGGCCGGCTTGCCGGCCAGGGTCCGGATCCGCGGGCCCTCCGAGGCGGTCACCGTGTAGCGCCGCCCGACCGGGCGGCACCCCTGGGAGACGAGGGTGCGGACCTCGAGGGCGTCGCCTCCGAGGTCGAGGCCGACGGCCCCCTCGCGGAGCGTCTCCCCGTCGAGCCAGAGCGCGTGGACGCCGGGCCGGTTCGCGCCGCTGGCGAGGCCGCCGAGGACCGGGCGGCCGGGGCGTCCGTGCTGGATCGCCTCCAGGAGCGCCTCCGCGTCGATGGAGTAGGGGTCGGCGAGGAGCAGCAGCGCCGGGGGCAGGGCCTTCCCGTCCTCGAGGTCCCGCTGGACGACGGTCCGCGGGGCGAGGGCGGCGCCCGGCAGGCGCGCCAGCAGGAGCGCCGCCGAGGTGCCCCCTTCCCGCTCGGCGTCCGCGCCGATGACGCCGATCCCGGAGCAGCCGAGGAGGTGGCGCGCGCCCGTCCGCCTCCGGATCCGCGGGCCCGCCTCCGCGTGGGCCTCGCCGAAGTCCGGCGTCACGAACAGGACCGCGAGGTCGGGAGGGTCCCCCGGGCCGAGGTCGGCCAGCGCGCGGTCGGCGATCCCGGCGAGGAGGGCGTCGAGGTCGGGGTCGGTGCCCGAGGCGCTGGAGAAGGCGATGCCCATGGCGGGGGATTGTAGGGCACCGGGGACTGTCCCCGGTTCTTCCTGCCTGGGGACGGTCCCCGGTGCCGCCTCGCGCAGACCGAAGGGGTCTGACCCCGCCGTTCGTTGCCCCCGGGGCGGGGAATGCGGAAGATGGCACCGTGAAGAAGCTCCTCCTCCTCGACGTCGTCGGCCTGACCCCGGCACTCCTGCGCCACGCGCCGAACCTCGCGGCGCTGGCGAAGTCGGGGTTCTCCGCGCCCGTGCGCCCCGTCCTCCCCGCGGTGACCTGCTCCGCGCAGTCCACGATGCTGACGGGCCTTCCCCCCTCGGGCCACGGCATCGTCGGCAACGGGTGGTGGTTTCCCGAACTCGGCGAGGCGCTGTTCTGGCGGCAGTCGAACCGGCTCGTCTCCGGCGAGAAGCTCTGGGAGACGGCCCGCGCCCGGCGCCCGGGGACGACGTGCGCGAACCTCTTCTGGTGGTACGCGATGGGCGCCACCACGGACTGGACCGTGACCCCGCGTCCCGCCTACCCGGCCGACGGGCGGAAACTCCCCGACGTCTACACGCGCCCCGCGGATCTCCGCCACCGCCTCGTCGGCGCGCTCGGGGAGTTCCCCCTCTTCCGGTTCTGGGGGCCGATGGCCGACCTCTCCTCCTCGGAGTGGATCGCCGCCGCGGCCGCCCTCGTGATGGAGAATCCGGATCCCGACATCGCCCTCGTCTACCTCCCGCACCTCGACTACCCGCTGCAGAAGGTCGGGCCGGACCACGCGTCCATCCCCGCCGAGGTCGCCGCCGTGGACCGCCTGGCGGGGCGGCTGATCGACCTCGCCCGCGGGCAGGGCCGCGCCGTCCTCGTCGTGAGCGAGTACGGGATCGCGCCGGTCTCCGGCGCCGTCCACCCGAACCGGGCGCTGCGCGAGGCGGGCCTGCTGGAGGTCCACGCCAACGCGACGGGGGAGCACCTCGACGGTCTCGCCTCGAAGGCGTTCGCGGTGGCCGACCACCAGGTGGCGCACGTCTACGGAAAGGACCCGCGGGCCCGGGAGGTGCTCGCCGCGCTGCCCGGCGTG
>CAZWGT010000356.1:0-3126 GCA_964633345.1 uncultured Planctomycetota bacterium | reverse complement strand
GTGGGCCGGGCCCATCTTCAGGTGATCGAGGAGGGCCGCCGCGTCCTCGGCCATGAGCCGCATCGTGCAGGTGTTCGGATTGGCGGGGCAGGACGTCCGCCCCGTCCCGCGAGGGTCCGGCGTGATCACCCGGAACTCCTTCACGAGTTCCGGCAGGTGGTGGGCCCAGAGCCCGTGGTCGCTCCCCGTCCCGCCGAGGAGGAGGAACGGGTCCCCCCGCTCCCCGTGCACCTCGTAGTACATCCGGATGCCCGTCGGGAGATCCACGAACTCCCCGCCCGGGGCGGCCGGCGCCGCCTTCCACGGGGCCTCCTCCTTGACGGGCGTCACGCACCCCGAAAGCGCCGCCCCCGCCGCCCCGGCGCCGGCGGCCCGGAGCATGTCCCTGCGTGTCCAGTCGGCCATATCCCCTCCCGGTCCCCCTCAGGGACGACGCCGGGGGGAAGATCTAACCTCCCGGCCGTACCATTCCCAGAGTGACCCCCTCCCCCCCCCGCCCCCCGGGCCGCGTTGCATCCCCCCCCGGGGCCGCGTCTGTCTCCCCGAAGGGGGCGATGGACGACGACGGAGGCGAACTCGCCGAGGTCCTGGCCGCGCAGAAGGGGGACGAGGAGGCCTTCGCCCTCCTGGTCCGCCGGCGGCAGGGGCTGGTGACCGCCCTCCTGGTGACGCGCGTGAGGAGCCGAGATGACGTCGAGGACCTGGCGCAGGAAGTCTTCCTCCGGGCCTGGCGGCGCCTCCCCGGCCTCCGCGAGCCCGGGAAGTTCACCGGCTGGCTCGCCCGCATCGCCGTCAACGCCGCCCTCGACCACCGCCGCCGCGCCGTCGTCCGCCCCAAGGCCGGCTCCCTCGACGAGGAGGGGGCCCCCGAGCCCGCGGCCTCCGGCCCCGCCGGCGACCACGCGCTCCTCGTGGGGGAGGAGTTCGCCCGCGTCCTCGACGCCCTCGGCACCCTCGATCCCCGCAGCCAGGCGGCCGTCACGCTCCGGTTCCGGGAGGGGCTCGCGGTGAAGGACGTCGCCGCCCGGATGGGGGACTCGCCCGCCGCCACGGCCATGCGCCTCACCCGCGCGATGCGGGCCCTGAAGGAGCGCCTCTCGTGAGCGACGAACTCGACCCGCGCGACGCCTGGGACGACCCCTTCGACGCCGCCCCCGCGGACGCCGCGGAGGAGGCGGCCGCCCGCGCCCTGCTGGAGGGCGGCGACGGGGAGGACCCCGCCCTCGCGGCGCGGGTCGCCTCCGCGCTCCGCGCCGCGGAGCCCTCCCGGGACCTCTCCGGATCCGTGCTGCAGCGGATCCGGGCCGAGCGCCCGGCTCCCGCCCTCCGCGCCCTCCCGCGCCGCCCCTGGTACCTCCGCCCCGCCCTCGCCGCCTCCGCCGCGGCCGCCGCCGTGCTCCTCGTGGCCGCCGGGGTCCGGCCCGCCTTCACGGGGAAGTGGTGGTGGGCGCGGCCGGAGAAGCCGACCCCGCGGGCGGAGGCCGGTCCCCGGACCACCCTCGCCTTCGCCGACGCCACGACGGCCGCCGGCATCGGCTTCCGCCACCACGCCCCCCTCGAGCGGCTCTCCTGGATGGCGGAGTCCGTGGGCTCCGGCGTCGCCGCCGCCGACTTCGACGGCGACGGGCGGCCGGACCTCTACTTCGCCGACGCCTGGTCCCTCGACACCGACCGGCCCGCCGGCGCCGGCGGCCGCCTCTACCTCAACCGCGGCGACGGCACCTTCGCCGACGCCACCGCCCGCGCCGGCGTGGACGTGCCCGAGCGGATCGGCGGCGTCGTGGCGGCCGACCTCGACAACGACGGGCACCGCGACCTCCTGCTGGCGGGCTACGGCCGCATCCGCGTGCTCCGCAACAGGGGGGGCGCGGTCTTCGAGGACGCGACGGAGGCCTCCGGCCTGCCCGCGGCCGACGACTCCTGGTACGCCTGCGCCGCCGCGGCCGACTTCGACCGGGACGGGATCCTCGACCTCTTCGTCACCCGTTACGCCGACCAGGAGGAGTACCGCCGCGCCCGCAACCAGCTCGGCGTCCCCTCGGGGCGCGAGGGGACCTGGCGCGGCGTGCAGGTCTTCGCCGGGCCCCGGCCCCTGGCCCCCCAGTCCGACCTCCTCCTCCGTGGCCTGGGCTCGATGCGCTTCGCCGACGCCTCCGCGGCCCTCGCCGGACAGGAGCCGCGCTACGGCTTCCAGCCCGTGGCCACGGACGCCGACGGGGACGGGTGGACCGACGTCTACGTCGCCAACGACACCCAGGCCAACTCCCTCTGGCGCAACCTCGGCGGCATGAAGTTCCGCGACGAGGCCGTGGAGGCGGGCTGCGCCTTCGACGCCGACGGCAAGGCCCAGGCCGGCATGGGCGTGGCGGTCGGCGACGTCGGGGGGGACGGCCTTCCCGAGATCCTCGTCACCAACTTCAGCAACGACCACCTCACGCTCTACGCCAACGAGGGGCGACCGGGCCGGCCGCAGTTCACCGACCGCTCCTACTCCTCCGGGGTGGGCCCGGCGTCCTACCGCTTCCTCGGGTGGGGGGCGGTCTTCTCCGACTTCGACGGGGACGGCGAGGAGGACCTCCTCACCGCCAACGGCCACCTCTACCCCAACGTGGAGGAGCAGCCGGAGCTCCACGTCCCGTTCGCCGAACGCATGCAGCTGTACCAGGGGCTCGGACGCGGCACCTTCGCGGACCGGGCCGAGGGAGTGCGGGGCCTTGCCGTCCCGCGCGTCCACAGGGGGCTCGCGACGCTCGACTTCGACGGCGACGGCCGGACGGACGTCGTGGCCACGACCGTCGGCGGGCCCCCCGTCCTGCTCCGCAACCTCTCCGGGCGCGGCGACCGCCACTGGATCGGCTTCCGCCTGACCGGCACGAAGTCCCCCCGGGACCCCGCCGGCGCCCGGGTCACCGTCACGGCGGGGGGCGTCACCCGCACCCGGGAACTGCACCTCGGCGACTCCTTCGCGTCCTCCTCGGAGCCGGTGCTGCGCCTGGGCCTCGGCGCGGCGACGGTGGCCGAGCGCGTCGTCATCCGCTGGCCCTCGGGGACGACGGTCGAGCTGCCGCAACTCCCCGCCGACCGCGTCCACGACGTGCGGGAGTAGGCGGACTCCCCTTCGTTCCG
>CAZWGT010000355.1:0-3131 GCA_964633345.1 uncultured Planctomycetota bacterium | reverse complement strand
ACCTGCTCCGCCTCGTCGCGGGAGGCCTTCCAGATCTCCTCCTGGGCGTTCCAGCACAGGCGCATCTTCAGCTTGTGGTGGAGGTTCAGGAGATCGGAGGACTCGGTGAACCGCACCGCGACCGCGTTGGGAAGCAGGTAGGCGCACCACTCCGCGGGGACGCCCAGCGCCCGCAGGCGGTTCACCCCGCCCCACGCCCGCTCCATCGACTCCCGGAAGAGGCGCGACGCCGCCTCGTCCGCCTCCACCGCGCCGGGCACCACGTAGTCCGGCTCCTCGCCGAGGTAGGCGTAGAGCATCGGCCGCGCCGCGGGCGTCATGCGGTGGCGCTGGTCCTGGGAGTCGGCGGTATGGCTGATGCGCTTGCGGAAGGTCCAGGACGGGTGGAAGAGCGCGCGGGAGATCTTCCCGTGGGTCGCGACGTTGAGGTTCTCCCCCAGCAGCGGGTTCCGCGCCGGGTCGAGCGCCAGCTCGATGGCCGCGTCGTCGGGGAGCGACCCCTTCGGCAGCCCGAGCACGTCGCGGACCGCCTGGGCCAGGGTCTCCTCGTTCCGCTCCTTCCGGTCCACGAGGCGCGACGTCCGCCCCCCGAGCGACGCGTCGAACTCCGCGACGAACGCCCGGTGGGTCGAGGAGTCCGGCGGCCCCCCCGCCGCCTCGAAGAACCGCGCCTCCGGCGTCTCCGCCAGGGGGATCGGCTCCTCGAGGATCGCCGCGTAGTTCGGGTCGAGCGCGAGCAGCTCCTCCACCATGCGCCGCACGACGAACCGCGTCTCCGACGGGGCGTCGAACTGCTCGCACAGGCGGTGGTAGCGCAGCAGCGTCAACCCAGAGACCGTGTGGTAGAGGTAGGCGAAGGTCGCCACGGGCAGGACGTACCGCGCCGCCTCCTGGGCCTTCTTCTGCACGTCCCTCCCCTCGCGCTTGGAGCCCGCGCGCCGCGGGAAGCGCCGCCGGATCGCCGCCTCCACGGGGCTCTCCAGCACGTCGATGAGCCGCCGGTAATCGGCCATCAGGCCGTCGCAGGTCGCGCGGTAGACGGACAGCGCCTCCGGCTCCAGCGCCGGCACCGCGTAGGTCCCCTCCTTCACCTCGACGTAGCGCTGGGAGACCTGCTCGGAGTTGTAGAAGGGGTGGGCGTGGAGGAAGGTCCAGAGGAACTGCCGGGAGACGTTGTCGAGGGCGAACTGGAACGAGGCGTGCTGCAGCGTCGTGTGGTGGCCCGCCTGGTAGATGGAACGGGCGAGCCGGTCCCGGTTCTCGGCCCGCTTCGCGCGGACGGCGTCGCTCTCCCCCGCTCCGGCCACCTCCTCGGCGGTGACGATGCCGCGCGAGGAGTAGCAGGTCCGGGCGGTGGCCACGGAGTTGTCGAAGGGGTTCGCGAAGGCGTTGACGAGCCGGACCCCGGGCGGGGCGGAGATCAGCACGGGAGATTCGGGTTCGCGGACCGGTCGCACCATGGGGCCCTTCCTGGCCCTTCCACGGTATCCCCGGGGCGGGACAGGGGGGTGGAGAACCGGAGGGGGGTGGGCCCTTCAAATCCTCGCCCCGCAGGGAGGAAGACGCGGGGACAATGCGCAGGACGCCCAGGGCGCCGCACCCGGGAGGGACCACCATGAGAGCCGAGACCCCCCTCCTCGCCGCGTCCCTCCTCCTCGCCGGCTGCGGCCTCCTCCCCGGCGGCGAGGGGTACCTCGTCGGCCCCGACTACGAGACCCCCGGGGCGGACGCGGCCGAGCGGTGGATCGACTTCCAGGACGCCCGGGTGAGGAGCGAGGAGGCCGACCTCGGCTCCTGGTGGGACGTCTTCGGGGATCCCGCCCTCTCGAAGCTGATGCTCCGGGCCCGCGAGGAGAACCTCACCCTCCGCGCCGCCGCCGAACGCGTCCAGGCCTCCCGCGCCCGGCTGGGCGTGGCCGTCGGCTCCCTGTACCCCCAGGACCAGGGGGCCGCGGGCTCCGCCTCCCTCGAGCGCCGCAGCGAGAACACCGCCGACGCCTTCCCGGGGATGGACCGGACGGTGACCTCCTTCGACCTCTCCGTCGGGGCGGCCTGGGAACTCGACTTCTGGGGCAAGTACCGGAGGGGGGTGCAGGCGGCGGACGCCGAGCTGGACGCCTCCATCGCCGACCACGACGACGTCCTCGTGCTCCTCTACGCGGAGGTCGCCGCCCGCTACGTCCGCTACCGCACCTTCCAGGACCGGCTGAGGTACCTCCGCGAGAACCTCGCCATCCAGGAGAAGTCCCACCGGCTGGCGGAGGACCGGTTCAAGGCGGGGGCGGTCTCCGAACGCGACGTCCACGAGGCGAGGCAGGTCCTCGAGACGACGCGGGCGCGCATCCCGGACGCCGAGCGCGGCCTCAGGGTGGAGAACAACGCCCTGTGCACCCTGACGGGCGCGGTCCCCCGGGACCTCGCGGAGGAGCTCGGCGACGGGCCCATCCCGGCGGCCCCCTCCTCCCTCGTGGTGGGGATCCCCGCGGACCTGCTCCGGCGTCGGCCCGACGTCCGCAGGGCGGAGCGCATCGCCGCGGCGCGCAGCGCCCTCATCGGCGTCGCCGCCGGCGACTTCTACCCCGGCATCTCCATCGTCGGCAGCCTCGGGGTCTCCGCCGAGCACGCCTCCGACCTCGGCAGGTCGGGCTCCCTCTCGGGGACCGTCGGCCCCTCGTTCTCATGGTCGATCCTCGACTACGGGCGAACGGCGAGCAACGTGCGGGCCTTCGAGGCGGAGTTCCGCGGCGCCGTGCACGACTACCGCCAGGCGGTCCTCCGCGCCGGGTCCGAGGCCGAGGACGCCCTGTCCGCCTTCCTCAAGACCCAGGAGGTCCTCGCCCCCCAGGGGGAGGCCGTGAAGGCGGCGGCCCGGACGGTGGAGATCGCCACGGACCAGTACACGCAGGGGGCCGCGGACTTCTCGACCATCTTCCTCTTCTCCTCGAACCTCACGGAGCAGCAGGACCGGCTGGCCATGGCGCGCGGCGAAGCCGCCCTGGCCGTCGTGGAGCTCTACAGGGCCCTGGGGGGCGGATGGCGCCCGCCCTCCCCGCCGGCCGACCCGGGCGCACGGGTCCTTTGTGCCCCCCCCTCCGGGCGGTCGTCCTGGCGGCCGGGGGCTCCACCCGCAT
>CAZWGT010000354.1:0-3135 GCA_964633345.1 uncultured Planctomycetota bacterium | reverse complement strand
CACCGAGGGCCCCACGCTAGGGGGAGTGCGCGGCGGGGGCAATGGGGCGGAACCCCTCCCTACCACCTCTTGCGCTTCTCGTCCTCGACGAGCACGTCGCAGATCGCGCGGTAGGACTCGAGGCGGCGGCGGTCCATGGTGCCGGCCTCGACCGCGGCGATGATCGCGCAGCCCGGCTCCACCGAGTGGGAGCAGTCCGGGAACCGGCACTTCCCGCAGCGGGCGATGTCGGGGAAGTGCAGGCCCACGTCGTCGGGGTGCATCCCCGTGAGCGCCAGCGTCCGCACCCCCGGCGTGTCCACCACCCAGCCGCCGCCGGGGAAGGGGAGGAGCTGCGAGGCGGTCGTCGTGTGGCGCCCCTTGCCCGTCTTGGCGTTCACGACCCCCGTCACGATGTCCGCCCCGACGGATCCGAGGATCCGCCGCAGCAGCGTGCTCTTCCCCGCGCCGCTCGGCCCCACGAGCACCGACGTCCGCCCGCGGAGCATCTCCTCGACCTCGGCGAGTCCCTTCTCCCCCGGCACCGAGACCGTGAGCGCCCGGATCCCCGCGTCGGCGTAGAGGGCGAGCATGTCCCGCACGACCGCCTCCGGCGCGAGGTCGGTCTTCGACACCACCACCGCGCACTCCACCGACTGCCAGGAGGCCGCCACCAGGATCCGGTCCACCAGGCGCGGGCTCGGATCGGGCTCCGCCGCCGGCAGCAGCGCCAGCACGAGGTCCACGTTCGCCGCCACGACCTGCGGCCGCCGGCCGTCGGCGGATTCCCGCGAGAACCGGCTCCTCCGCGGGTGCACGAGCAGGACCGAGGATCCCCCGTCCACGGTCTCCACCGACACCCGGTCCCCGGGGGCGAGCGGCGAGCGCTCCGCGCGGCCGATGCGGTGGACCTTCCCCCGCACGCTGGCGAACAGCGGGTCGCCGCCGGCCTCGGGCACGACCTCGCAGCCCCGCGCGTCGATGCGGCGGACGACCGCGTCGAAGGTCATTCGGATCCCGGCGAGGGGGCCACGATCATGCGGTTGCGCCCGGCCTCCTTCGCCGCGTAGAGCGCCTCGTCCACGCGCGCGATGATCCGCTCCACGTCGTCCCCCGACTGGGGCATCGCCTGCGTCAGGCCGCCGCTGATGGTGAGGGGCTTCGTCTTCGAGAACCGGCTCCGGAGGTCGTTCCCCCGCATCTCCACCCGGGAGCGGAGGCGCTCGGCGTAGACGATGGCCTGCTCGAGGGAGGTCTCGGGCAGGAGGGCCACGAACTCCTCCCCGCCGTAGCGGCCGATGATGTCGATCTCGCGGCTGGCGGACACGAGCACCTGGGCGATGGTGCGCAGCACGTCGTCCCCCGCCTGGTGGCCGTAGTTGTCGTTGAAGGACTTGAAGAAGTCGATGTCCACCATGAGCACCGAGAGGACCGAGCCGTAGCGGCGGGAACGGTCGAGTTCGCGGGCGAACAGCGCCATGAGGTTCCGCCGGTTGTTCACGCCCGTCAGCTCGTCGCGCTCCGCCAGCGCCCGGAGCTTCTGCGCCTGCTTCTGCAGCAGCAGGTTCGAGATCGCCAGCCCGATCTCCGTCGAGACGAGGCCGACCATGGCCGAATCGTCGGGCCCGAGGGGGCGGCCGGAGAACACGTTGTCCACGACCACGACGCCGTGGGTCTTGTCCAGGATGTCCACCGGGGCCGCGACGACCCGAGAGACGCCGAGGCCGCGGAGGAACTCCAGGTCGGAGCCGAGGTCGTCCACGACGGCGGGCTGCCCGTCCCGGATGGCGTGGGCCAGCGCCCCGCCGGGTGCGAGGGGGAAGTCGGAGAGCGGCCGCTCCCCCGGGCGGATGTGGTCGGTCCCGTCGAAGGCGTGCTGGAGGTTCAGCTGGGCCCGCTCGGCGTCGTAGCCGAAGTAGAGCGCCCGGTCCACGCCGAGGGAGGCGCGCAGGGCCTTCAGCGACACGATCCACGCCTCGTCGGCGGAGGAGAGCACGCGCAGCTCCCTCACGGATTCGAGGATGGCCGCCACGGACTCGGTGAAGGCCGGCCGGTCCGGCGCCGCGGGCGCCGGCGGAGCGGAGGAGGCGATGGCGGCCTCGGCGGCCAGCACGCGGTCCACGAAGGGCTTCTCCTCCCCCGGGAGGTCGAGGAGCATCGACGCCTCGCGGATCGCGTCCCGCCCGGCCTCGAGGGCGGCGGCCGCGTCCTCGGCGGCGAGGGGGGCGCCCCCGACGAGGGGCGGCTCCCTCCCGTTCCGGCAGCAGCCGGCGAGCCCTCCGGAGGCGAGGACCGCGTTGGCCGCGGCGACGATCTCCACGAGGTTCCGCGACGGCTCGGGAACCGACCGGAGGGCCTCCGGTCCCGCGTGGTGGTGGAGGATGGAGTCGCGCAGGCGGACCGGCAGGTTCCAGCGCTCGGCGAGCAGAGCGCCGGCGCGTCCGTGGTCGATGCTCAGGATCTCCCTCTCCATCTCGTCGAGGGGGCGGTTCTCGGCGGCGGCGCGGCGCAGGACCTCGGCGTACTTCCGCGAATCCTGGAACGCGAAGTAGGCCTGGCCGATGGAGTGGAGCAGTCCCGCGGCGTAGGCCTCCTCGGGGGGCGCGGTGCCGAGCCTCCTCGCGAGCGTCCGGCAGGCGGCGGCGGAGGCCAGGAAGTGCTCGAGGTAGCGGGGGCGATCGAGGCCCGAGGCCGCGGGGGAGGTCCTCACCGCGGACAGGCCGAGGGCGATGCGCCGCACGACGGCGGTGCCGAGCTGCTTGAGGGCCGCCTCGATGGAGGCCACGGCGCCGCCGCGCCCGTACAGCGGGCTGTTGGCGATGCGCAGGACGAGGACCGCCAGGGCCTGGTCGGACAGCGCCAGCCGCTCGGCGTCGGCGCCGCGCAGCCCCTCGGGCCCCGACTGCCGGGAGCGGGCGAGGTGGAGCGCCATGGAGGGCAGGACGTCGAACCTGCTCTCCACGATCGTCCGGCCTTCCGGTTCCTGGGCCTTCGCCAAAGGGGTCCTCCGGGCGGAATCCCGCCGTCCCGGCCCGTCGGGGCCGCGACCGATCCCAGTCTACTCCCCCGAGCGGGTGAGCCTCTCCAGGATCGCATCCTCCCCCTCCGTGGCCATGCGGGCGGCCAGGGGGAGCGAGGCGCGGAGGAGGACGGCGG
>CAZWGT010000353.1:0-3152 GCA_964633345.1 uncultured Planctomycetota bacterium | reverse complement strand
CAACCGTTGGGTAGCGTGGTGGTCAGGGGGATCCGGAGGTTGCCGGACATGGCCTGGCGGTAGTAGTGGAGCCCGAAGAGATCCTCGTCCCCGTCGCCGTCGAGATCCTGGCGGAAGCCGACGACGCCGGTGGTCGGGGTGGACCCCACGTTGGTGGTGTTCCACGCCGTCTCCGGCAGGTAGCCGCCGGAGCCGACGGCGTCGGCGGGAGTCGCGTTGTTGACCCTCGGCCGGGAGGCCACCGCCTGGAACCTCATCCCGCGGACCCGCTCGATCTGGGAGGCCGCGAAGGAGAGGGCCGCCTTGCGCTCGTTGGTGGATCGCTCGAGCCGGTAGGAGACGACCATCGACAGCCCGAGGGTCAGGAGGCCCATGATGAGGATGGCCATCCCGAACATGAGTTCGATGAGGGAGAACCCCGCCTCGGGGTTCCGGCTCTCGCGAACGGCGTCCGTCCTGACCATGGTTCCCGCTCCTGATGTACGGGACCATCGTACGACACGGTCCATGTGGGGATCCACGCCGCGGGATGAAGATTCCTTCACGAGGCGGGGAGCAGCACGGCGAAGCGGGCCCCCGGCTCCCCGGGGTTCTCGAGGACCACCTCCCCCCCCGCCGACCGGGCCAGGCGGCGGGCCAGCGCGAGGCCGAGGCCGAACCCCGCCTTCGAGGCCCTCCCGGCGCTTCCGCGGAAGAGCCGGTCGAAGACCCGATCCCCCTCCTCCCGGGGGACCCCGGGGCCCGAGTCGGACACCCGGACCCGGACCCGCCCCGCCTCGGGGAGGACCTCCACGGCCACCGTCCCCCCGGACGGCGTGTACCGGAGCGCGTTGTCCACGAGCACCGAGACCGCCGTCTCGACCACCTCGCGGGGGACGGCGACCGGCGCCGGGGAGGGGGGCGGGCGGAACGTGAGGGAGAGGCCGCGGGCGGAGGCGAGCGTGGCGAGGTCCTCCGCGAGGGCCCCGAGGACCGCGGCGGCATCCACCGGCGCCGCGGCCGGAGCCCCGGCGGGCGTCGCGCGGGAGAGTTCGAGGAGGGCCTGGACGAGCCGTTCGACCCGGTCCACGTCGGCCAGCGAGGCCTCCAGCGCCGCCTGGAGCGCCGCCGGGTCCCCCTCGGCCAGCGCGTCCTCGGCCCGCAGGCGGAGCACCGACAGCGGGGAGCGCAGTTCGTGGGCCGCCTCGCCGGCGAACCTCCGCTCCTCCTCCAGCGAGGCCCCCACCCGGGCCAGCAGGTCGTTGAGGAGCCGGGCGAGGGCGTCGAACTCGTCCCCCCGGCCCCGGTCGGGCATGCGCAGGTCGGCGGTCCCCGCGTCGGCCCGCCGGGCCGCCTCGGTCATCGCCCGCAGGGGATCCAGCACGAGCCCCGCGCCGGCGGCCGCGCCCCCCGCCACGAGGGCCGCCCCCCCCAGCGCCGCGACGACGAGGAGGAAGCGGATCTCCGCCTGCCGGGCGCGGGCGTCCTCCATGGAGACCCCGGCCATGACGACGAGGTTCCCCTCCCCGGGAGCGGCCGCGTCCCGGCGCAGGATGCGGTAGTCCCCGGTCACCGGGTCCGCGACGACGGCGGGCCGGCCCCGGGGCAGCGTCTCCGCCCCCGGAGGGAGGACGCGGCCCGTGCTCTCGACGAGGGCGCCGGCCGGGGTGTGGAGGGCGGTGAAGTGGTCCCGGCCCTGCAGGACGGATCCCGCAGCGACCCGGTGGAAGCCCTCCCGCCCCCCCTCGGCCACCACCCGGGCGAGGCCGTCCACGCGGCGGTGGAGGTCGGCGTCCACCTCCCCCTGGATGGGGCGCACGAGGGCGAACTCCAGGACCGCGCCGACGGCCGCGAAGGAGCCGAGCGCCAGGAGCCCCGCGCGCAGGGCGAGGCGGACGCGCAGCCGGCCGGAGACCCTCACCGCTTCCCGGGTTCCGCCGACGCCGTCCCGTCCTCCTCCAGCACGTACCCCACCTTCGGCACCGAGCGGAACCTCAGGCCCGATCCCTTGAGCTTGCGCCGGAGCGAGGAGACGTGGACGTCCACCACGTTGCTGTACCCCTCGAAGGCCCACTTCCAGACGGAGTTGACGACCTGGGACCGGGTGATGACCGCGCCCGGGGAGCGGAGGAAGAGGCGGAGGACCGCGAACTCCTTCGGGGTGAGGTCCACGTCCTTCCCGGCGCAGGTGACGCGGTGGGCCGATTCGTCGCAGGCGATCGCCCCCATGCGGAGGACGGGGTCGGCCTGCCCCCCGGTCCTGCGGAGGAGGGCGCGGACCCGGGAGAGGTACTCGTCGAGGGAGAAGGGCTTGGCGAGGTAGTCGTCGGCCCCGGCGTCGAGGCCCGCGACCCGCTCGGGGACGGTGGCGCGGCTGGAGAGGACGAGGACGGGGGCCCGGTGGCCGCCGCCGCGCATCTCGGCAAGGAGGCCGAGGCCGGAGCCGTCGGGGAGCTGGACGTCCACGGAGACGAGGTCGTAGCGGGTCTCCGCGAGGCGGCGGCGGGCCTCGGCCAGGCTCCCGGCCCGGTCGGCGACGTGGGAGGCCTCCTCCAGCGCCTTCACGAGGAAGGGGGCGAGGCCGGGGTCGTCCTCGACGACGAGGATCCGCATGGGCCTATTCCACCACGGCGGCGGGACCGGGCCGCTCCTCGAGGGGGATGCCGAGCCAGCGGGCGACGGACTCCCCCCGCGAGCGCACGCGCGCGGCGTCCCCCCCCCGCGCCGGGGCCCAGCCGACGTGGAGCGGGAGCCACTGGCCGTCGCGCAGTTCCAGGCCCGCCGCCGGCGCGGTCATCCCCGCCCCCGAGACGGTCTCGAGGGTGACGGCGCGGATCTCCGCCGCGGGGATCTCCAGGGGCCCGTGCTCGGGGCGGCGCAGGCGCACGACCCCGGCGCCGCGGTCGAGGACGACCTCGGGCCGGCGGAAGAGCGAGGACAGCAGCGCCACGCCGAGGAAGGAGAACCCGGCGGCGAGGACGAGGAAGACGACCTGGAGGAAGGACTCCGTGCTCGCCACGGCCACGCAGCAGGAGAGCCCCAGCGCGGCGACCGCCGCGAAGGGGACGAGGGTGTCGCGGAGCGGCTCGCGGAAGACGAGGCGCCCCTCCTCCTACACCGGGTCGGGGAGCGTGAAGGTGCCCGGGAGCACGCTGGCGGACATCGAGCGCGAG
>CAZWGT010000352.1:0-3153 GCA_964633345.1 uncultured Planctomycetota bacterium | reverse complement strand
GGCCGCCCGCGCCGACCTGCGCCAGGCGGCGGCCGGGGGGCGCCCCGCGTGGGCCAACGTCGCGGGCCCCGACGGGACGACGGCGACCTTCTGCGCGGCGCCGGCCCACGGGGGGGCGGTCGTCGCCTTCCGCACCGACGCGCCGGCGCTGCGCGCGGCCCTCGTCCTCCCCCTGGCGCGGACCCTGTCCGTCCACGACGGCGTGGCGGTGCGGCTCCTGTCCCCTGACCGCCGCCCCCTCGACGGGGGCCCGCCGGCTCCGTCCACCCGGGCGACCCTCGCCTCCCAGACCCTGCGGCTCCCGACGGGCGCGATCCTCGTCGAGGCGGTGCTGGCGGACGCCTCGGTCCTCGACGCCGAGGCCGCCCGCTCCCGCAACCTCCTCGTCGGGATCTTCGCGGCGGCCGCCCTCACCCTCGGCCTCGGTTCCCTCCTCGTCCTGCGCATGGTCCGCGCCGAGGTGCGCATGGCCAAGGTGAAGGCCGACTTCGTCTCCGCCGTCTCCCACGACCTCAAGACCCCGCTCACCTCCATCCGGATGTTCGTCGAGACCCTGCGCGAGGGCCGGGCGCGCACGGAGGAGGAGCGCCGCGAGTGCCTCGAGGTCGTGGACCGCGAGGCGGGGCGCCTCGAGCGCATGGTGAACCGCGTGCTCGAGTTCTCCCGGATCGACGCCGGAGTGCGCAGGGTGCGCCTGGAGCCCGCGGACCCCGCGGCGGTGGTACGGGAGGCGGCCCAGGTCTTCCGCGGCCGGCTCCACGAGGGGGAGTGCGACTTCCGGGTGGACGTCGCGGAGGGGATCCCGCCGGTCGTCCTCGACCGCGACGCGGTCACCCAGGTCCTGCTCGAACTCCTCGAGAACGCCCTGAAGCACGGGCCGGCCGCGGGCCGGCGCATCCTGCTGCGCGCGGGACCCGGCCCCTCGCGCGGCGTGCGCATCGAGGTCGAGGACAACGGGCCCGGCATCCCCCTGGCGGAGCGCGAGGCGGTCTTCCGCGAATTCCACCGCGTCGACAGGCCGGGCATCGAGGCGGCCGGCGGGACGGGCCTCGGCCTCGCCCTCGTCCGAAGGCTCGTCGAGGCCCACGGCGGCTCGGTCGAGGCCGGGGAGGGGAAGGACGGCGGCTCCCTCTTCGCCGTGGAGCTGCCCGGGGGATCGGAGAGGACCGTCTGATGGAGACCATCCTGGTCGTCGAGGACGACCCCAGCATCCGCCTCGGGATCCAGCGGAACCTCTCCTTCGAGGGGTACCGCGTGGTCACCGCCGCGACGGGTCAGGAGGGGCTCGAGGCGGCGTTCCGCGAGCGGCCCGATCTCGTGCTCCTCGACGTCATGCTGCCCGGCCCCTCGGGCCTGGAGATCTGCAAGTCCATCCGCCGCCACGACCCGACGCTCCCCGTCCTCCTCGTGTCGGCCCGCGCCCAGGAGGCGGACCGGGTCTCGGGCCTCGACCTCGGCGCCGACGACTACATCACCAAGCCCTTCAGCGTGCGGGAGCTGCTGGCCCGGGTGCGGGCGGCGCTCCGCCGCCGCCGCGCGATGGCCCACGAGGAGAAGCCCTTCGTCTTCGGGAACTGCGAGCTCGACTTCGGCGCGAGGGTGCTCCGCGTGGACGGGAAGGACTCGGAGTGCTCCACCAAGGAGTTCGAGCTTCTGCGCTACTTCGTGCGCAACCGCGGCAACGTCGTCTCCCGCGACCAGATCCTCAACCGCGTCTGGGGCTACGAGTACGAGGGCACCGCCCGGACCATCGACAACTTCGTCCAGAAGCTCCGCCAGAAGATCGAGAAGGACGCCGACGCGCCCCGGTGGATCCGCACCGTGCGCGGCGTCGGCTACCGCTTCGACGTCGAGCCCTCCGGGGAGGACGAGTGAAGGCGCTCCTCCTCCTGGCCGCCCTCCTCGCCGCCGGCGACGCGGACGCCGACGCGGCCTTCGTCCGCGGCCAGCGCCTCGAGGAGGCGCTGGGCGACCTCGACGGGGCCCTGGAGGCCTTCCGGGCCGCGTCCGCCTCCGCGGAGCCCGCGCGGCGCGCCGCCGCCGTCCTGCGCGGGGCGGGGATCCTGCGCCGCCTCGGGCGCGACGCCGAGGCCCGCGCCGCCCTGGAGGGGCTCCTGGCCGACGGGCCCGCGGCCGAGGTGCCCGGCGTCCGCGAGAACGCCGCCCGCCAGATCTCCCTCCTCGGCACCGGGCCCGCGTCCGCGGACCCGCCGGAGCTGGCGGCGCTGCGCGACCAGAAGAGGAGGAACGAGGAGGAGCTGCTCCGCCTGAAGAGGCAGCTCGACGAGGCGCTGAAGACGACCGCCGAGGTCGAGCCCCTCCGCGCCACCCTCCAGGGGAAGGAGGCGGAGCTGGCCGACCTCCGCGCGAGGCTCCGCGACGCGGAGCGGGCCGCCCGGGGCGGGGTCGGGGAGCTGAGCGAGCGGGAGCGCGAGGAGCGCGGCCGCGAGGACGCCGAGGCGCGCCGCCTCCTCTCCTCGGAGATGACCCGCTACGGGAGGGAGTGCTACGCGGCGGGGCGCTTCGAGGAGGCGCGCCGGTTCCTCCGGGACGCGGTCGATCTCGACCCGGAGAACGACGCCGCCCGGAAGCTCCTCGGCCACGTGAGCGCCCCCAACGAGGACCGCCAGCAGATCGTGCGCGGCATCCTCGAGATCCTCGCCATGGAGCAGGAGCTGCGCGCCGAGGAGATCCGGGCCGAGGTGGCCGCCCTCCTCGAGGAGGGGAGGCGCCTGGCGGACGGCGGGAAGGGGGCGGCCGCCCTCGACCGGTTCGGAGCGGCCCTGGCGCGGCTGGCGGCCCATCCCGATCTCCGGGAGCGCCTGGAGCCGGTGCGGGAGCAGGTCGCCCGCCTGTTCGACGCGACGGCAGAGAAGGCGGGCTCCCCGCGCCGCGCGCCGGCACCGCCCCCGGCCGAGGCCGCGGAGGACCCGCGCTGGCAGGAGGCGGTGCGGGCGGTGCTCGAGCGGGCCGGCAGCGCCGGGGAGGCCGGGGGCGCCGCGCTCCGCATCTTCCCCCTCGGCGCGGTCCTCCACGTCCAGCGGGAGTCCCTCCCCCCCTCCCCCGAGGCGGGGACGACGCCGCGCGGCTTCTCGCTCTCCGCCGAGGTCCCCCCGCTGGCGCCCCTCCTCCAGGCGGCCGTGCGCGGGGCCG
>CAZWGT010000351.1:0-3174 GCA_964633345.1 uncultured Planctomycetota bacterium | reverse complement strand
GAAGGTCACGATCCTCGACAGCAACCTCTACCGCCTGCGCTACCTCGACGACGTGATGCCCGCCAACGTCAAGACCCTCCACAGCAACAAGTACAACGTGCTGGCCGCCTGCCGCCGGGCCGACCTCGTCATCGGCGCCGTCCTCATCCCCGGCGCCAAGGCCCCGTACCTCGTCACCCGCGCGGTGCTCCGGGAGATGAAGCCCGGCTCCGTCCTCGTGGACGTGGCCGTGGACCAGGGCGGCTGCGCCGAGACGACCCACCCCACGACCCACAGCAAGCCCACCTTCGTCGAGGAGGGGGTCGTCCACTACTGCGTGGCCAACATGCCGGGCGCGGTCGCCCGCACCTCCACCTTCGCCCTCACCAACGCCACGCTGCCCTACGCCCGCATCCTCGCCGAGCGCGGCTGGAAGAAGGCGATCCAGACCGACCGCGGCATCCTCACGGGGGCCAACGTCCTGCAGGGGAGGGTGACCTGCAAGGGAGTGGCGGACGCCTTCGGACTCAAGTACCATGATCCCTCGAAGTCGTAACTGAAGCCAGCGGCGGGGGCGGGGTTGCCCCGCCCCCGCTCCATTCCCGGAGGTACCGCTTGGACATCGCGCTCCGACAGGTCGGCTCGACGGTTCTGCTCTCCTTCGTCCGGCCCGTCAACCTCGAGGGCGACGAGTCCATCCAGTTCCGCGACCGCGTGAAGAACCTCATCGCCGACGGCCGGACGCGGCTGGTCGTGGATCTCGGCCAGGTGAAGTTCATCGACTCCTTCGGCCTCGGCGCCCTCGTGTCGGCGCTGCGCGTCGTGCGCGCGGCGGGGGGGGACCTCAAGCTCGCCCACGTCCCCGCCTCCGTGGAGTCGGTCCTCCGCCTGACGCGCCTCAACACCGTGTTCGACATCCACCCGGCGATGGAGGACGCCCTCAAGGCGTTCCAGGCGGCGGGCTAGGCCGGATCGTGGCCGCCGATCCCGCCCGTCCGTCGGTCCCGACGGACCGCTTCGTCATCACGCTCCCCAGCCGCGCCGACTACCTCGGCGCCGTGCGCTCCGTGGTGAGGGGATTCCTCGAGGAGTGCATGGACGCGCGCCTCTCCGAGGAGGAGATCAACGGGATCCAGATGGCCCTCCAGGAGGGGTGCATCAACGTGGTCCGGCACGCCCACGCCCGCGAGGCGTCCCTTCCCCTCGTGGTCACCGTCTCCGCGCCGAAGGGCCGCTTCGTCATCGAGATCGAGGACTTCGGCAAGGGGCTCCCCCCCCCGGGGAAGGAGCCCCCCGAGCCCGATCCCCTGAACCCCCGGGAGGGGGGCTACGGGATCTTCATCATGCGCCAGGTGATGGACGAAGTGCGGAGCGAGTTCCGCGGCGGAAAGCACGTGCTCGTCCTCGCGAAGAACCTCCCGGCGAAGGCACCGTGACGGGGGAGCCCGAGGCCCGGGTGGACCTGGCCGTCGTGGTGGCGGATCCCGAGGCGGCCGCGATCCTCCGGAAGACGGCCGCGTTCCACGCCACGCCCTTCTTCGTGGCCGATCGGGGAGGCGCCGTCCTCGCCTCCTTCGGTCCCCCGGACTGGGGCGGCCCCGCGCCGGAGCGCCTGCCCACGGACCCCGAGGAGGCCGCCTCGCGGGGGCTGGCGCTGTTCGGCGTCTCCGTCTACGACCAGCTCTGCGGGTACGTGGCCGCGGGATCCTCCCGGGGTGGCGGCGGCGAGGCGGCCCGCTTCGCCTGCGACCTCGTGGCCATCCTCGCCACGAGGCAGTACGAGACCGAGAGCCTCTCCAAGTCGCTCCTCGACGTCTTCGAGGAGGTGAACCTCTTCTACGGGATCACCGCGCGCCTGCACAGGGTGGGCAGCACCGGGGGCCTGTGCCAGACGATCCTCGAGCGGGCCTGCGAGATCGTGGGTTCCTCCCGGGCGAGCATCCTCCTGGCAGATCCCCACACCGGGGTGCTGCGAATCGTCGCCTCCCACGGCATGGACCCGGAGCAGGCGGCGGCGGTACGCGTCCGGCCCGGGGAGGGGATCGTGGGGAAGGTCATGGAGACGGGGCAGGCCCGCCTCGTGGACGACGCGACGGCCCTCGCCGGCCCCGGCCGCCCGGCCGACGAGCGCTACGCCAGCCGCTCCTTCCTCTCCGTGCCGATCCGCGTCTTCGACCCCGACGAGCTGAGCGGGGCGAAGGGGCCCGCCGTCCGGCGCGGGGCGCTGGGCGTCCTCAACATGACGGACAAGGCCGACGGCGCGCCGTTCTCCGCGGGGGACCTGAAGCTCCTCTCGGCCCTTGCCTCCCAGGCGGCCGTGCTCCTGGACAACACCCGCCTGGCCGGGATGGAGAAGGAGATGGGCCTGGCGCGCACGATCCAGGCCTCCCTCCTGCCCCAGGCCCCTCCCCGCGTGGCCGGTGCGGAGCTGGCGGGGATCTGCCTCCCGGCGCGCAACGTGGGCGGGGACTACTTCGACATGCTGGCCCTGCCCGGGGGGAAGGCGGCGCTGCTCATCGCCGACGTCTCCGGCCACAACGTGGGCGCGGCCCTCATGATGGCCGTGAGCCGCGCCGCGCTCCGGGCGGAGATCTCCCGCAGCGCCGACCCCGAGGAGGTCCTCGGCCGCGCCAACCGCCTCCTCGACGCCGACCTCGCCCGCAGCGAGCTGTTCGTCTCCGTCTTCCTCGCCGTCTACGACCCCGCCTCCGGGACCCTCGCCTACGCCAACGCCGGGCACAACCCCCCGATGCTCCGGCGGGCCCGGGACGGATCCGTGGAGAGCCTCGACGCCGAGGGAATCCTGTTCGGCGTCATGGGGGACATCCCCTTCCAGCGGCGGACCGCGACCCTGGAGCCCGGGGACCTCCTGCTGCTCTTCACCGACGGCCTCACCGAGGCCCGCGACCCCGCCGGGGAGATGTTCGAGGAGGAGCGGCTCTCGGCCGCCTTCGGGCGGGCCTCCTCCCTCCCCACGGCGGAGATCCCCGGGGCCCTCATCGCCGCGGTGGACGCCTTCACCGCGGCCGCGCCCGCCGACGATCGGACGGCCGCGGTCCTCAGGGCGGTTAGCATGGCTCCGGATTCCGCGGCGTCCCCGGAGGGCTCCCGGCGTTGACGGCCAAGATCCTCGTCTGCGACGACTAACCGTTCATCCTCAAGGCCCTGACCTTCATCGTGCGGAAGGAGGGGCAC
>CAZWGT010000350.1:0-3193 GCA_964633345.1 uncultured Planctomycetota bacterium | reverse complement strand
GCTGCTGGCCGGCGCCGGCGCCGCCGCGACCGTCGCCGGTCCGATACGTGCCGGCGCTGTGCCACGCCATGCGGATGAAGAGCGGCCCGTAGTGGCCGAAGTCCGCCGGCCACCACTCCTGGGAA
Organism: uncultured Planctomycetota bacterium; assembly: GCA_964633345.1. Taxonomy (GTDB): domain Bacteria; phylum Planctomycetota; class JAJSAM01; order JAJSAM01; family JAKLKS01; genus CAZWGT01. The sequence continues at coordinate 3,068 of CAZWGT010000350.1, read as the reverse complement.
TCGGTCATCAGGGCCCGGAGGTCCTTCTTGAGGGCGGCGTAGTCGAGGCCCTTGAACTCCCGGGCGTAGTCGAACTTCGCGCCCATCGGGTCGGAGTGCGGCGAATTGCGGTGCAGCACCCCCAGATTCAGCTGGTGCGGCCACCAGTCGCGGTTCGTGCGGGGGGCGGCGGCTCCGTGGTGGATCGGGCACTTCGCTTCGTCGGCCATGGTCCCTTCCTTTCACCGGTCATGGGGGGGGGCGGCTCGAGATCTCCCACGGTGCCGCAGGTACGCGACTTGTCCAAACTGATGCACGTGTCCGGGACGACGATCCCCGGGGCGCCCTGACGCGCCGCCCGTCGAGTCGGCGGACGCCACGTTCGAGGACGGGCGGAGATCCCCCGCGTCTCCGGGGTTCTCGGGGAGATCGGCACGGACGGTACCACCGTGGACGGCCGCGCCTGCGCCCTCCTCGACGAGGACGACTTCGGGCCCCGCTCCACGATGACCGGGGACGAGCACGAACTGGCCTCCGCCAGGCCCGCCGCCGCCCCCCCGGAATCCCTCCGCCCGCCCCCTCCCGCCGGGGTACTCTCGCCCGTTTGGACCCCGGCTCCACCGACCGATCGAAGGGCATCGTCGTCGCCATCGACGGTCCGGCCGGCAGCGGCAAGTCGACCCTCGCGCGCCTGCTGGCCGCGAAACTCGGCTTCCGCTACCTGGACTCGGGGGCGCTGTACCGCTCCTTGACATGGAAGGCGCTGCGGACGGGGGTCTCCCCGGCCGACGGCGCAGGACTGGCCCGCCTCCTCGACGGGAGCCGCATCGAACTCGAGGACGTCGGCGGGAGGCACAGGGTGCTCCTCGACGGCGAGGACGTGAGCGGCCCCGTCCGCGGGCCGGAGGTGACCGGGGCCGTGTCGAAGGTCGCCGCCCACCCCGAGGTGCGGGAGCGCATGGTCCCGCGCCAGCGGGCCTACGCCGGCCGGGGCGGCGGGGTCGTGGCCGAGGGCCGCGACATGGGGACCGTCATCTTCCCCGACGCCGCGGTGAAGGTCTTCCTCGACGCCACCGCCGAGGAGCGGTCCCGGCGGCGCGCGCTCGAGACCGGACGGCCGCACGGCGTCGAGGCCGCCTCCATGGAGACGAGGGACCGCGAGGACTCCACCCGCGAGATCGCCCCGCTCCGGATCGCGCCCGACGCCGTGGTCGTGGACACCACCGGGCTCTCCGTCGACGAGGTCCTCGAGGCGCTGCTCGGCACGGTGAAGGGCCGCCTTGCTCTATGACATCAGCCGGGCGCTCTCGCGCTTGGCGGGGGCGCTGGTCTGGCGCTGGAGGGTGACGGGCGCGGCCCGCGTCCCCCGGAAGGGGGGCGTGATCCTCGCCTCCAACCACCAGTCGTTCCTCGACGTGATCGTGCTCGGCGGGGCGTGCCCGAGGCCCGTGCGCTACATGGCGCGGCGGACCCTCTGGGACAACGCCTTCCTCGGGTGGCTCATCACCGACTGGAAGGCCATCCCCGTGGACCGGGACCGGCCGGGGAAGGACGAGCTGCGCGGGATCATCGAGACCGTGCGGGGGGGCGAGGTCCTCGCCCTCTTCCCCGAGGGGACGAGGACGCGGGACGGGACGGTGGGGGAGCTGCGCGGGGGCATCGGCTTCCTGGCCCGCCGGGCCGGGGTCCCCGTGGTGCCGGTGCGCATCCTCGGCGCCTTCGAGGCCTGGCCGCGGGGCCGGACGTGGCCGCGGCGCGGGCGCGTGCGGGTCGCCTTCGGGCGGCCCGTGGTGTACGACGAGACGTGGGAGGACCGGGACGTGGCGGCGGACATCCGCCGCCGCATCCTGGCCCTCCGGGACGGACCGGACGAGCCGCGTCCGGGGCCGGACCGGGGCCGGGCGGCCTGCGCTCCCCTTGGAGGGGAGGGCGCCGCGTGACGGGACCGTGATGGTGCCAGCGCACCATCCGCAGAGAGCCGTGCGGCACGCCGGGCCGGGGGATCCCCCCGGGCCGGGGTCGGGAAAGGAATCGGGATGAAGCCGTCGAAGTCGCTGCACATCGTCAAGAGGTACGACCTCGCCGACGCCGAGGTCGAGCTGAAGGTCGAGGAGGTCATGGGCCCCGCGGGCACCCCGCTGCCGGCCCAGTACGAGGAGTCGATCCGCTCCTTCGACGTGGACACGATCCTCAAGGGGCGCATCGTCAACGTCATCAACGACGAGGTCGTCGTGGACGTGGGCTACAAGAGCGAGGGGATCATCGCGATCTCCGAGTTCGAGGACCCCAAGGGCATCGACATCGGCGACATCGTCGAGGTCCTGCTCGAGTCGGTCGAGGACGAATCCGGCTGCGTCGTGCTCAGCAAGCGCCGGGCGGACCGCCTCCGCGGCTGGGAGCGCATCGTCACCAGCCACAAGGAGGGCGACGTCGTCAAGGGCAAGGTCACCCGGAAGATCAAGGGCGGCCTCCTCATGGACATCGGGGTCCCGGTCTTCCTGCCGGCCTCCCAGGTCTCCATCCGCCGCTCCGCCGACATCTCCGAGTTCATCGGCCAGGAGATCGAGGCCAAGATCATCAAGATCGACGAGGCGCGCATGAACATCGTCGTCTCCCGCCGCAAGCTCGTCGAGGAGGAGCGCGACCGCCAGAAGAAGAACCTGCTCTCGGAGATCGCCGAGGGCCAGGTGCGCAAGGGCACCGTCAAGAACCTCGCCGACTTCGGGGCCTTCGTGGACCTCGGCGGGATCGACGGCCTGCTCCACATCACCGACATGTCCTGGGGCCGCGTCGGCCACCCGAGCGAGGTGGTCAAGGTGGACCAGGAGGTCGACGTCCTCGTGCTCAAGGTGGACAAGGACCGCGAGCGGATCGCCCTCGGCCTCAAGCAGCTCACCCCGTCGCCCTGGAAGAACGTCGAGGACCGCTACCCCGTCGGGACCCGCCTCAAGGGCGAGGTCACGAACATCATGAACTACGGGGCCTTCGTCAAGATCGAGGACGGCCTCGAGGGCCTGCTCCACATCTCGGAGATGTCCTGGACCTAGGGCATAAACCACCCGAGCGAGATGGTGACGGTCGGCGACAAG
>CAZWGT010000349.1:0-3217 GCA_964633345.1 uncultured Planctomycetota bacterium | reverse complement strand
TTCGAGAACTGCGTCCACTGCAAGACCTGCGACATCATGGACCCCTACCAGGTCATCACGTGGACGACGCCCGAGGGCGGGGACGGGCCGCGGTACACGAACCTGTGAGCCTGGCGACGGTCCACCACCGTCCCGCCGCCCCCGCGGACGAGGTCGTCGTCTGGCTCCACGGCCTCCAGTCCGACCAGGCCGGCGAGAAGGCGGCCTACTTCCGGGAGAGGACCCTCGCGGCGGGGCGCGCCTTCGCGTCCTTCGACTTCCGCGGCCACGGGAGGAGCGGCGGGTCCCTCCGCGACATGACCCCGACGGGCCTCCTCGAGGACGCCGAGTCGGTCCTCCTCCCCCTTGGCGGCGAGTACCGCCGGGTGCTCCTCATCGGGTCCAGCATGGGGGGGGTGGGTCGCGGCCTGGCACGCGGCGCGGCGGCCGGGGACCGTGGCGGGCCTGGTCCTGATCGCCCCCGCCCTCCGGTTCCCCGGGACCATCGCGGAGCTCCTCGGCCCGGAGGCCGCGGACCGGTGGAAGAGGGAGGGCTCGATCACCCACGACAACGGGTACGGGCCGGCGACCCTCTCCTGGGCGCTGATCGAGGACGGGCGCCACTACCCCTACGAGGACCTCGTGGATCGCCACGCCGTCCCGACCCTCATCCTCCACGGGATGAGGGACGACGCCTGCGACTGGAGGGTGAGCGCCGACTTCGCGTCCCGGGTCCGGGAACCCCGCGTCGAGGTGCTCCTCTTCGCCGACGGGGACCACCGGCTCACCGACCGGAAGGAGCGCCTTGCGGACGCCGCGGAGGCGTTCTGGGGTAGGTTGGTGGGGTCCCGCGTCCAAGGGGGATCGGCTTCCGCCCCCGGAGGAGACACCCCGTGACCCTCTCCCGCTGGTTCGTCCTCGCCGCCGCCGCCCTCCTCGCCGTTTCCCTGCCCGCCGCCCGGGCCGCGGGGCCGAACCCCACCATCGCCGGCGTCGTCCCCTCGAAGGGCCCCTCGGCGGGCGGCACCACCGTCACCATCACCGGGACCGACTTCGTCGCGCCGATGGCGGTGCTCTTCGGGGGCACCGCCGCCACCGACGTCGTCGTCGTCAGCCCGACCGTCCTCACCTGCAAGACCGCCGCCCACGCCCGCGGCTCCGTCAGCGTCCTCGTCTCCCAGACGACCCTGCCGGTGTCCAGCTCGGCCCCCGCCCTGGACGCCTTCACCTTCGAGGACCCCCCCTTCTACCAGTGGGTCCCCCGGGCCCCGGGCTCCGCCACCGGCGGCAACCCCGGCGGATACGACGTGGCCGTGGTGGACGTCGCCAACCGGGTCGTCGTCGGGATGCTCGACCTCAACGCGGCGGACCCCGCCCTCCCGACGGACGACGACTGGCGCGTGAGCCAGGTCCTCTTCGACGCCTCCGGGGCGACCGCGTTCCTGGCGACCTCGGGGACGCCCGGGACCCTCGACTCGCGGAAGATCTTCGTGGTGAGGACGGCCCGCGCCGTCGGCGCCGAGGCGGGGGACCCCGTCCTCTCGGTCATCGACACCGGCGGGAACCCCTACCAGCTCGCCCTCGCCTCCACGGGGAACCGGCTCTACGCCGTGGACGGGGGGGCGTGGACCGCGTCGTCCACCCTGCTACCGAACGGCTCCTTCCGGGCGTGGGACGTGACGGACCGCACGGCCCCCCTCCCCGCGGGGACGCCGGCCACGGTGGGGGTGCTGCCCGTGCTCGCCTACGACGCGGCGGCCTACCAGGGGTGGGGGACGAACTCCTCCTTCAAGGGGACCGTGCAGTCCAAGGGCGGGAAGTGCGTCGTCACGAACGCCGGCTCCCACACCCTCTCCGTGGTGGACGTCGCCACCCTCGGCGTGACGGCGACGGTGGACGTGGGCCAGTCCGGGGGCGGGCCCGTGCAGATCTCGACCTCGACGCCCTCCCCCTACTCCGACGACTTCGTGTTCGTCCAGACGACCGACCTCCTCTCCCAGGCGACGGCGTACTTCATCCACCGGATCTCGACGGGCTCCCTGACATCCAAGGGCGTGGTCACGATCCCCATGCAGTTCTTCCAGGTGCTCCCCTCCCTGTCCCTGGAGAACCGCCTCGCGTGGGCCCACCCCGACGGGGAGAGCATGGTCGCCGTCCCCGCGGCCGACGCGAGCGTGGCATCGTGGAACCCCGCCACGGGCGGCGCCGGGCCCCGTACGCCGATCCAGGGAGGGGGGCCTCCGGTCTCCCTCGCCTACAACGACAAGACCGGCTTCTTCTACGCCCGCGAGGCCGACGGGGGGTGGACGGTCCTCTCCGTCGGCGAGCAGCGCGGCTCGCCCCCCGTGGAGGTGCTGAAGGTCGCCGAGGCGACGGGGCTCAACTCCCTCCGCGTCGTCGGCGACGGGACCCTGCTGGCGGCCACGGGGACCTCCACCTTCGCCCTCGTGGACGGCAAGGCGGGCTCCGCGAGCATCCACACGCCCGTCGCCTTCGTCCCCCTGCCCCTCGACCCCGCGGGCGGGCCCTCCTTCCCCCAGCCGGGGACGAACGGGGGCGCGGCGCGCACCTTCGTCACCGTGGCCGGCCCCTCCTCGGGGCCCCGGATCATCCTCCCGCTGGCGGGCTCGGAGTTCTGCGCCGACGATCCGCCGCCGGAGTTCGAGATCGCGGGTACGAGCGGCACCGACAGGCGCTTCGAGATCGAACTGGGGACGCAGTACGACTTCCTCCCCGTGCCGGGATCGCTCCGCCTGCGGTTCCGGGTCCCCGTGCAGGGGACGAAGGCGACGCCGTCCACCGCGACGTGGAGGCGCGTCCTCCGGTCGGCGGCGGGCTCCGTGGTGCGACCGTTCTACGCCCGGGTGGTCGCGGTGACCTCCGCCGGCCAGCGCCTGCCGGGGGCCTCGTCCTCCCTCCGCGTCTGCGCCCCGATCGTGCCCGTCCTCGTGTCCCCCGCGGCCAGCGCCGGCCTGTCCGCGGCGATCCCCCCCTCCTTCGTCTTCGATCCGGGGCAGACGGGGACCGCGTGGCTGGTCTTCACCTCGCCCTCCGAGGACGACCGTCCCCACGAGTGGGGACGCGTGAAGATCCCCGTCGCGGCGACGGGGCCGGTGAACTTCACCGTCCCGGCGAGGGCCTGGAACGACATCGCGGCGGCGGCCAGGAAGTCCGCGGGCGGGTCCTATCCCGCCCCGGGCCTGTGGACCGTGGAGATGTAGGACGCGCTCGGGCGGAT
>CAZWGT010000348.1:0-3249 GCA_964633345.1 uncultured Planctomycetota bacterium | reverse complement strand
GGTGACGACCTCGCCCGTGGCCGCCTTCACGAGAGGCGGGCCGCCCAGGAAGATCGTCCCCGTCCCCTTCACGATGACGCACTCGTCGCTCATCGCCGGGACGTAGGCGCCCCCCGCGGTGCAGGAGCCCATGACGGCGGAGATCTGGGGCACGCCCGCCGCGGAGAGGCGGGCCTGGTTGGCGAAGATGCGGCCGAAGTGCTTCTCGTCGGGGAAGACCTCGTCCTGGCGCGGGAGGAACGCGCCGCCGGAGTCCACGAGGTAGATCGTCGGCAGCAGGTTCTCGAGGGCGATCTCCTGCGCGCGGATGTGCTTGCGCACCGTCAGCGGGTAGTAGGTCCCGCCCTTGACCGTGGCGTCGTTGGCCACGATGCAGCACTCCACGCCCTGCACGCGCCCGATGCCCGTGACGACGCCCGCCGCGGGCACGTGGTCCTTCCCGTAGACCCCGTCGGCGCAGAGCGCCGAGAACTCGAGGAACGGCGAGCCGGGGTCGAGCAGCCCCTCGATCCGGTCCCGCACGAACTGCTTTCCGCGCTCGCGGTTCTTCTCGAGGAGCGCCGGATCGCCGCCCTTGCGCACCTCGCCGACGCGCCGCCTGAGGTCGTCGCGGAGCGATTCGTGCAGCGACCGGTTGCGCGAGAACTCCGTCGAGTGGGGATCGGCCTGGCTGCGGATGGGCTGCACGCGGGGATTGTATGCGGCGGCACCGCCTCGGCCTACACCCCCACCGGCTCCACCGCCTCGCGGCCGAGGCGGAACGCGCGGAGGTTGGCCTCCACGACGGCCGCCCCCTTCGGCGCGAACGTCTCGCGGAGGGTGTCCTCGAGGCGCCCCGGGAAGATGGGCAGCAGGGCCGACGCCGCCCCGACGAGGACGACGTTGGCGCTCCGGGGGGACCCCGCCCGGCGGGCGAGGTCGGAGGTGTCCACGAGGAAGGCCCTCGGGAGGGACCGGATCTTCCGGAAGAGGTCCTCGAGGTCGGGGTAGACGGGCATGTTCCGCACCGCCTCGGTGGAGACCACCAGCGCCCCGCCGTGGGCGAGGTAGGGGAGGTGGCGGAGCGCCTCGACGGGCTCCATGCCGAGGATGAGGTCGGCCCCGCCGAGGGGGACGAGGTCGCTGTGGACCGGGCGGCCGGCCATGCGCAGGTGGGCGAGCACCGAGCCGCCGCGCTGGGCCATGCCGTGGACCTCGGACTGCTTGACGTGGTAGCCCCCCTGGAGGGCCCCCGCCGCGACGAGGGAGGCGACGGAGAGCACCCCCTGCCCGCCGACGCCCGCGAGGATGATGTCGAAGCGCATGGCTACTCCTTCGCCGCCCGGCGCCGGTGCTTGCGGATGCTCTCCAGGCACTCCCGGTGGAAGATGACGACCGAGAGCCCGCGGTGGGCGATCTCGCGCCGCAGGATCTCCGCGTTCTCCGCCGTCCTCCCCGGGTGCGCCTCCACCACGTGGACGCGCTCCTCCGGGACGCCGAGGCCGAGGACGAGGTCCCGCAGCTTGCGCGAGGGGAGGATCGTCGGCTGGGAGCCGGTCATCCCCACGGTGGCGTTGTCGAGGATGACGACCGTCATGTCGGCGTCGGCCGCGGCGGCGTCCATGAGCGGCGGCACCCCGGAATGGAGGAACGTGCTGTCCCCGATGACGGCCAGCACGGGGCGGAGCCCCGCCTCCGAGGCCCCCTTGGCCATCCCGATGGACGCCCCCATGCAGACGCAGGACTCGATGACCCTGTAGGGCGGGAGCGCGCCGAGGGTGTAGCAGCCGATGTCCGAGGCGACGAAGGCGTCGGTCCGGTCCCCGAGGGCCGCGGCGACGGCGTCGTAGGCGTCCCGGTGGGGGCATCCCCGGCAGAGCTGGGGGGGCCGGGCGGGGAGGTCGAGGCCCGGGATGCTCGTGGAACGGCGCGCCTCCCCGCCCAGCGCGCGGCGCACGCCGTCCGGCGTCAGCTCCCCGTCGGGGGGGAGGTGGCCCGTCTCGCGGCCCCACACCTCGAGTCCCCCGCTGAGCACGCCGCGGAGCGCCCGCTCGACGAAGGGGTACCCGTCCTCCAGCACGAGCACCGAGCGCACGTGACGGGCGAGGTCGCGGATCTTGCCGGCGGGGAGCGGGTAGGCGCCGATGTGGAGGTGGGAGGGGCCGGAGGCGGGGTCGTCGAGGTTCTCGAGGTAGTAGTTGCGGCCGATGCCCGCCGTGATGACGCCGAAGTCGCGGTTGTCGGGGTTCAGACGCAGCGCGTTGTGGGGGGACGTCTCCGTGTAGGCCCGCAGGGCGGGCTGGCGCGCGAGGAGCCCCTTCCACTGGCGGCGCGCGTTGACAGGGAGGAGGATCCACGCGCGCGGCTCGGGGGGCTTTCCGGGGGGTCTCGCGGCGGCGGGCGCCCCCGCCGGCAGGACGCCGGCGCGGCTGTGGGCGAGGCGCGTGACGAGGCGGATCATCACGGGGACCGAGTACCGCTCGGAGAGGTCGAAGGCCTCCCGCGTCATGGCGTACGCCTGCTGCTGGTCCGCCGGCTCCAGGCAGAGCACGCGGGCGAAGTCGGCGTAGACGCGGCTGTCCTGCTCGTTCTGGCTGGAGTGCATCCCCGGGTCGTCGCAGGCGGCGACGACGAGCCCCCCGCGGAGATCGACGAGGGCGGAGTTCATGAAGGGATCGGCGGCGACGTTGAGGCCCACGTGCTTCATGGCCACGAGGGCCCGGCGCCCGGCGAAGCAGACGCCGAGGGCCTGCTCGTAGGCGGTCTTCTCGTTGGCGGCCCACGAGGCCCGCGGCCCGCCGTCCCGCGCGGCGGCCCGGATCAGGTACTCGAGGATCTCCGTCGAGGGGGTCCCCGGGTAGGCGTAGGCCGCGGTGATCCCGGCGTGCAGGGCGCCGAGGGCGACGGCCTCGTCGCCGAGGAGGACCACGCCCTCGGAGAGGCGCCGCTCCTCCTCCGCCTCGACCAGGATCTCCGCCATGACCGTCCTCCGGGGTGGACCCCGCGCCGGACGGGGAGGATCCCGCACCGCAAGCGGACCGCCCCGCAGGGAAAGGGGAATCTTCCGCGCCCGGACGGTCCGCCACCGTGGGCGCAAGAACCATGCCCGACGGGGGGCAGGGAGTGACGACGGCGGGGTCAGACCCCTTCGGTCCGGGGTCAGACCGGGCCGGGCTTCGCCCGGCCCCTACCGGACCATCACGACCTCGGCCCCCCCGAGGGCCGCGCGGTCGTGGGCGATGCCGAAGGAGTCGAGGCCGAGCCACTGGA
>CAZWGT010000347.1:0-3274 GCA_964633345.1 uncultured Planctomycetota bacterium | reverse complement strand
GTTCTTCGGCCTGGGCGCCGACGGCACGGTGGGTGCGAACAAGAACTCCATCAAGATCATCGGCGAGGAGACGGACAACTTCGCCCAGGGGTACTTCGTCTACGACTCCAAGAAGTCGGGCGCCATCACCGTGAGCCACCTGCGCTTCGGCCCCCGTCCCATCCGCTCCTCCTACCTCATCCGCGAGGCCTCCTTCGTCGCCTGCCACCAGTGGGTCTTCCTCGAGAAGTACGACATGCTGCGGTTCGCGCGGCCCGGCGCGGTCTTCCTCGTCAACTCCGCCGGCGACGCCGCCACGGTGTGGGGGCGCCTTCCCCGGAAGGTGCGCGAGGACATCGTCGCCCGGCGCCTGCGCCTCTTCGCCATCGACGCCTACCGGATGGCGGCGGACACGGGCATGGGCACGCGCATCAACACCATCATGCAGACCTGCTTCTTCGCCATCAGCGGCGTGCTCCCTAGGGACGAGGCGATCGCCCGCATCAAGGACGCCATCCGCAAGTCCTACGGCGGCCGCGGGGAGGACGTCGTGCGGCGCAACTGCGAGGCCGTGGACCGCAGCCTCGAGGGGCTCGTCGAGGTGCCGGTCCCCGAGGAGCCCGGCGGCGGGGCCGACCTGCCGCCCCTGGTCGCGCCGGGGGCTCCCGCCTTCGTGCGGGGCTTCACGGCCGAGATCATGGCGGGCAGGGGGGACGACCTCCCGGTGAGCGCCTTCCCCGTGGACGGGACCTTCCCCACCGCCACGGCGCGCTGGGAGAAGCGCTCCATCGCCCTGGAGATCCCGCTCTGGGACCCCGACGCCTGCGTGCAGTGCGGCAAGTGCGCGATGGTCTGCCCCCACGCCGCCATCCGCACGAAGGTCTACGAGCCGTCCCTCCTCGAGGGGGCGCCCGCGGGCTGGAAGTCCCGCGACTTCCGCTCGACCACGATGAAGGGCCTGAAGTACACGATCCTGACCTCCCCCGACGACTGCACCGGCTGCAACCTCTGCGTCGAGATCTGCCCGACGCACCAGGTGGCGACCCCGCGCCACGGATCGAAGTACGCGCGCTCCGAGGGGGACGGGAAGCTGCCGCGCTGGGTGCGCGACCGGCGCCGGGCCCTCGCCATGGCGCCCCTCCCGGAAGTGCGGGAGGCGGAGAAGAGGGCCTTCGACTTCTTCCTCTCCCTCCCGGAGATGGACCGCACGAAGGTGGACCCGTCCCGGATCGACTCGAGCCAGCTCCTGCAGCCGCTCTTCGAGTACTCCGGGGCCTGCTCCGGCTGCGGGGAGACCCCCTACGTGAAGCTCCTCTCCCAGCTCTTCGGGGACCGGGCGCTGATCGCCAACGCCACGGGCTGCTCCTCCATCTACGGCGGGAACCTCCCCACGACCCCGTGGGCGGTGGACCCCGCGGGGCGGGGGCCGGCGTGGAACAACTCGCTCTTCGAGGACAACGCGGAGTTCGGCTACGGCTTCCGCCTCACCCACGACCGGCAGGGGGCCTTCGCCCGCGAACTGCTGAAGAACCTCGAGGCGGAGATCGGCGGCGAGCTGGTCCTCGGCATCCTGGAATCCGACCAGTCCACGGAGCTGGCCCTCCGCCACCAGAGGGAGCGGGTCGCGGCCCTCAAGGCGCGCCTCCTGAAGGTCGAGGGGCCGAAGGCGGCCCTGGCCCGCCGCCTGCTGGCGGTGGCCGACTTCCTCGTGAAGAAGAGCGTCTGGATCGTCGGCGGGGACGGCTGGGCCTACGACATCGGCTACGGCGGCCTCGACCACGTGCTCGCCTCGGGCCGGGACGTGAACGTGCTCGTCCTCGACACCGAGGTCTACTCGAACACCGGCGGGCAGATGTCCAAGGCGACGCCGCTGGGCGCCGTGGCGAAGTTCGCCGCGGGCGGCAAGCCGACCCCGAAGAAGGACCTGGCGATGCTGGCCATGTCCTACGGGAACGTCTACGTGGCGCGCGTCGCCATGGGGGCCGACGACCGGCAGACGCTGCAGGCCTTCCTCGAGGCGGAGTCCTACCCCGGCCCGTCCATCGTCATCGCCTACAGCCACTGCATCGCCCACGGCATCGACATGGCCAAGGGGATGACGAACCAGCGGCAGGTGGTGGAGAGCGGGCTCTGGACCCTGATGCGCTACGACCCGCGCCGCGCCGACCGCGGCGAGCGGCCCCTGGTCCTCGACTCCGGCCCGCCGCGGATGAAGGTGCGCGACTACGCCTACTCCGAGGTCCGCTACAAGATGCTGACGCGCATGGCCCCCGCGGAGGCGGAGCGGCTGATGGCCCTGGCGCAGGAGGACGTGGACCGGCGCCGGCGGCTCTACGAGCTGCTCGCCTCGGGCGGGATCTCCCCGAAGGAGGCCGCCGCCGTCGAGAAGGACACCGCCGCCCGGCCCGCCCCCCCCGCCACGATCCCCCTGGAGGTGTGAGATGGACCTCTCCACCCGCTGGCTCGGCCTCCGCCTCCCCCACCCGCTGGTCCCCTCGGCGGCCCAGCCCCTGTCCAAGGACCTCGGGACGATGAAGCGCCTGGAGGACGCGGGCGCGGCGGCCGTCGTCGTGCACTCGCTCTTCGAGGAGCAGATCCGCGCCGAGGAGGAGGAGGTGGCCCGCTACCTCGACCAGGGGACCGGCTCCTTCGCCGAGGCGACGTCGTTCTTCCCCGCACCGGACCGCTACCAGCACGGGCTGAACGACTACCTCGAGTTGATCCGCAGGGCGAAGTCGGAGATCTCCGTCCCCCTGGTCGCCAGCCTCAACGGGGTGACGCCGGGGGGCTGGACGGAGTACGCGAACCTGCTGGAGAACGCCGGGGCCGACGCGCTGGAGCTGAACGTGTACTTCATCCCCACGGACCCCGCCATGTCGGGCGAGGACGTGGAGCGGCTCCACGCGGACATCCTGCGGTCGGTGGCGAAGAGGGTGAAGATCCCGGTCTGCGTGAAGATCGGGCCGTTCTTCTCCTCGCTCCCCCACTTCACCCGCCGCCTCGAGGCGGCCGGCGCGGCGGGGCTCAGCCTCTTCAACCGCTTCTACAACTCCGACATCTACATCGAGACGCTGGAGGTGGACCCGCACCTCGTCCTCTCCACCTCGGCGGAGGCCCTGCTCCCCCTGCGCTGGATCGCCATCCTCCGGTCCCACCTGAAGTGCTCGCTGGCCGCCACGAGCGGGGTCTACACGGCCGAGGACGCGCTCAAGCTCGTCATGGCGGGGGCGGACGTGGTGCACCTCTGCGGCGCGATCCTCAAGCACGGCCCGGGCCGCATCGGGGAGATCAAGGA
>CAZWGT010000346.1:0-3302 GCA_964633345.1 uncultured Planctomycetota bacterium | reverse complement strand
GGGAGCGGGGCCGTCCTCGTCGCCTCGGAGGACGCCGTCCTGCACCGCCTCGCCCTGGCCGACGGCAAGGCGGCCTGGACCGCGAAGACCGCGGGCCCCGTGCACGCGCGCCCGATCCTCCGCCCCGAGGGGATCCTCGTGGCGGCCACGACGGGGACCCTCCAGTTCCTCGACCCCTCCGACGGACGGGAGAAGGGCCGGCTCCTCCTCGGCAGCCGGATCGAGGGGGGCTGCTCGGTCCTGGGGGACGTCCTCTACGCCGACGGGGACCGCGGGGTGCTGGTGGCCTACGACCTCAAGGCGGGCCGGGTGCTCTGGCAGCTGGCCGACCTGGGGACCCTCCTCGGCGAGCCCGCGGTGGAGAAGGGGATCCTCGTGGTTGCCTCCGCCGGGACCGGGGGCCCCATCGTCGTCATGGATCCCTAGGGGCGGCCGGCGGAGGGGATTCCTCGCCGAGGACCTCCGCCATCTTCCCCGCCCACGCGGCGTCGGGCCCCCCCTCCTCCCGGTAGGCGCGCAGGAACGCCAGCGCCTCCCCCAGGCGGGCGGCGTCCTGGGCGTCGAGGCCGATCTGGGCCAGGGCGGTGACGAGCCCCCGGCGCGCCTTCCACCGCTCCCCACCCCCGGCGGCGTAGACGGCGTCGGCCCGGCGGTAGGCCGCCAGTGCGTCCTTCCACCGGCCGATCCGCGCCAGGGCCGATCCGTAGTCCACGAGCAGGTCGGGGTCCTTCGGGGCGGCGGCGCAGGCCTCCTTCCAGGCCTCGGCGGCCGGGACGAACATGGAGATCCCCTCGAGGTTGCGCGCGCGGGCCGCCAGGATGGCCGGGTCCCCGGGCGCGGCCGCCGCGGCCGCGTCGAAGTCCGCCTGGGCCTCGGCCCCGCGCCCCGCGTCCTGGAGGAGGAAGCCCCTGCCGGCCAGGATCCGGGGATCCCCGGGATCCAGGGAGAGGGCCCTTCCCATCCGCTCGAGGGCCCGGGCGAGGAGGTCCCGCTTCTCCCGGTCCTCGAGGGGAAGGAGCGCCGCGGTCTCGGCGAGGACGTGGCCGAGGACGGCGTGGGCGGCCGCCAGGTCGGGCGCGACGGCCACGGCCCGCTCCCCCTCCGTCCGCGCGCGCTCCAGCGAGGTCCTGGCCTCGCCCCTCAGGCGCGTCCCCTGGTCGGCGAATCCGTCGCGCTCCTTCGCCGCGGCCGCCCGGACGAGGTCCCGTGCGAGGCCGGTCCTCTCCGTGGCCAGGGCGATCCGCGGCCAGGGCGCCGCCGGGTCCTTCACCGCCGCCGCCTGGTACCCCGCCAGCCTCCCCTCGCCGCGCGGGCGCACGACGCGCGTGACCAGGACGTCGGCCGAGGCGTCCCCGGGGAGTTCGCGGGAGAGCGCGAGGTACTCCGCCGCGAGGGCCTCCCGGCCGCCCGCCGCCAGGGCCATGTCCTGGTGGAGGAGGTGGGAGGAGACGTGGAGGGGGCGCACGCGGAGCAGCGGCGCCAGGCTCTTCGCGGCCCCCTCGGGATCCCCTGCCGCAGCGCGGGCCGCCGCCTTCAGCCACGCCCTGCGCTGCCCCTCGTCGAGGACCGAAGGCTCAGGCACCGTCCGGGGGGGCGCGGCGGAGCGGCCGCAGGCCGACGCCGCGAGGACGGCGGCGAGGACGGCCGGAAGGCCCCGGGCCATGGGGGGTGGTCCGCCGCGGCCTAGGGGAGCTTCCCGGCGGGCGGCATCAGCGCCTGCGAGGCCCCCGAGGGGCCGACCTGCCGGTACCAGCCCTCCCAGCGCCCGACGGCGGCCGCCCGATCCTCCGCGGAGGCCGACGCGTCGAAGGCGAAGTCCAGGCGGGTGAGCCTCTTCAGGCGATCGTTGGCGTCCCAGCGGACCTGGGCGTTCTCCGCCTTCAGCGCCTCGAAGAGGACGGGGAGGCCCCGCGAGTCGCGGAAGGTGCAGAGGCTGTAGGCGGCGGTGTAGCGCACCCCGGGGTTCTCGTCCCCCGTCGCGGCGCGGTGGAGGACGTCGCGGGCCCGATCCTCCTGGCCGAGGCCGAGGCAGAGGGCGACGGAGACGCGGATCCGGGGGTTGGGATCCCCCTCGAGCGCCTCCACGAGCAGCGGGTAGGACTTCTCCTTCAGCAGGCCGCTCAGGATCGAGAGGTTGTCGTCGTACTCCTTCTGGCCCGGCTGGAGGGATTCGAAGTCGGCGATCCGCCGGCGGATGCTGGCCGTCGAGGAGCCGGAGTCCCCGGAGATCCCGACGTTCTCCGTGACGCAGCCGAAGAGCAGTACGGGCGCGGCGAGGACGGCGAGCGCGACGGGCCGGATGGCCATGGACCCTCCTTCCAGGGGGGGAATTGTACGCCCCGACACTTCTATACGGACGGACCGCGGGGGCGGAACCCCGCTTCCCCCGCCGCCGCGGCCAGCAGCAGCGCCATCGCCGCGAGGGCGGCGGCCGCCGCGGAGGGGCCGGCCCCGGAGGAGCGGGCGGGGGGGGCGCGGCCGGGCGCCTCGAGGGCCGCGAGCGCGGCGGCGTCGGGTCCGAGGTGGAGGTCCTCGGGAGAGGGGGCCGGGGCGACGGCGGCCCGGGCGATCACGGCCCCGCCGGCTTCGAAGGCGACGACCCCCTCGGGGCCGGCGGCGACGCGGGAGACGCTCCCCTCCCACCGCGAGGGCCCCGTCCGACGCAGCGCCGTCCCCGCCGCGCGCACCTCCCCCGCCGGGCCGGCGCCGGCAAGGGTCTCCAGGAGAAGCGCCACGGTCCCGTCGGGCCGCAGCGCCGCCGACGCCTCGACCCCGTCCCCGCCGGGCGGGCGCAGCGCCCAGCGAGCGGCCGCCTCCACGAGGGCCGCGGCGGGAAGGGCGGCCCACTCGCCGGAGCCCGCGCCGGGAGCCGAGGCGAAGACGACGCTCCGCCCGAGGCCCACCCGGCCCGCGACGAGCAGGGGCTCCCCCCCGCCCGCGGCCAGCCACACCCCCGATCCGATCCTCGGGAAGACGCGGTCGAGGCCGGTGACGGGGGGAAGCCCCGCCGGAACCGGGCCGAAGGGGGGCGGGTCGGGCCCGGCCCGGACCGCGAAGGTGGCGGGATCGAACAGCGCGGGATCGGAGTTGCCGGTGAGGGAGCCGAGGAGGGTCGCCAGGTCGGCGGGCCCCGCGGCGAGCACCCCTCCGTCGCCGGCGAAGGCCCGCAGGCGCGCGGCGTCGGGATCCCCTCCCACGAAGACCACTTTCACGGCGAAGCGGGCGTCCGCCAGGGACTTCGCGATGCGGGCGAGTTCCCCCTCCTCCTCCGCCGGCCGGCCGTCGGTGACGAGGAGGAGGCG
>CAZWGT010000345.1:0-3304 GCA_964633345.1 uncultured Planctomycetota bacterium | reverse complement strand
CCTCGCCTCGATCGGCGCCCCCGACCCGGCGACGGGGCTCCTGCGGGTCGGCGGCGGCGCGGCGTGGCGGGACGTGGCGGCGGCGGCCGCCGCCGCTGGCCGGCTCCCCCCGGTCCTGACGAACAACCTCGGCGTCTCCGTCGGCGGCACGCTCTCCGTCGCGGGACTCGGCGTCTCCTCCTTCCGCCACGGCTGCCAGGGGGACCAGGTGGAGGAGCTGGAGGTCGTCACCGGCACGGGGGACGTCGTCTCCTGCTCGGCCGGGAAGGACCGGGAGCTCTTCGACTGCGTGCGTTCCGGGCTCGGGCTGTTCGGGGTCATCACGGGGGCGGTGCTCCGCACCGTGCCGGTGCTCCCGAAGGTGCGCACCTACTACCTCCTCTACGACGACCTCGTCTCGTTCCTGAAGGACGCGCGGAGCCTGATGACCGAGGAGCGGTTCGGGTACGTCGAGTCCTGGTGCGTCCCGAGCCCCCAGGGCTTCCGCAAGGTGGACGGCGTGCCGACGCCCTTCGCCGAGTGGTTCTTCCCCCTCCACGCCAGCGTCGAATTCCGGCCAGGCCAGGCGCCCGACGACGGGAGGATGCTGGCGGGCCTCGGCTACTACAGGAAGGTCCACGTCGAGGACCGGGACGCGCTGGAGTTCGCCCTCCGCCTCGAGCCGCTGTTCGAGCTCTGGAAGCGCTCCGGGTACTGGGCGGCCTCCCACCCGTGGATGGAGACGATCCTCCCGTGGGAATCGGCACTCCCCTACATCACCGGGGTGCTCGGGAACCTCCCTCCCCACGTCCTCGGCGGCGGCCACATCCTCCTCTGGCCGAGCCGGGGCACGACCTCGAAGGTCCCCCTGTTCATGAGGCCGGAGAGCGAGTTCGTCATCGGCTTCGGCGTCCTGCCGGGCCTCCCGCCGGCGGCCATGGCCGCCGCGGGGCCCCTGCTCCAGCGGGCGAGCGACCTCTCCCTCAGGATGGGCGGCAAGCGCTACCCCTCGGGCTGGCTCGCCTTCGACGGGGCCCGCTGGAAGGCGCACTACGGGGACCGGTGGCCCGCGATGGCGGAGGCGAAGAGGCGCTTCGACCCCGACGACGTGCTGCATCCCGGCCTGCTGCCGTTCGAGCCGTAAGACCCTTGGATCGCCGTGGAGGATCCGTCAAGATTCCCGGGTCCTCGCGGTGGAACCCGGCGCGACGCCGGGCCGGGAGGTCGGTTCATCCAGGGAGACTGCCCATGAAGAAGCTGCTCGGCCTCGTCCTCGCCGCCGGCGCGCTGGCGGGCTGCGCCTCGGCCGCGACCCCGATTTGCGGCTGGTACGCGGACGTCAAGTGGAGCATGGAACTGCCCAACGGGCCCGTGGGCTCCAAGTCGGGCGACGCGAAGGCCCAGTCGATCCTCGGCATCGTGGCCACGGGCGACTGCTCCATCCAGGCGGCCGCGAAGGCCGGCGGGATCACCAAGGTGATGACCGTCGAGCACCACACGAAGAACATCCTCGGCCTCTTCGCCGAGTTCACCACCACGGTCACCGGCGAGTAGTCGCGTCCCGCGACGGGATTTCCCAGGGCCCGGGGCAGCCGCCCCGGGCCTTTTCGATTCCGCGCCTCCTACTTCGACGGGGCGCCGCCGAGGTAGCCCAGCCCCTCGATGCCCGGCACGAGGCCGGCGGGAATCCCCGTCCGGCCGGGCCGGGACCGCCCGGCCTCCAGGGCCTCCGCCCCGGCCAGGAGGCCGCGGAGAGCCGCGGCGCGCTCCGGGGGCGGCGCACCCACGGGACGGATCTCCCCGGGGTCGAGGGCCAGGTCGAAGAACTTCTCCGCGCGGATCGGGCCCCTCTCCCCGGAGATGAGCTTCCACCCGTCCAGCACCGCGGAGCGGACGACGGTCCCCGGGCCGCGCGGGCGGCAGAGGCCGGTCGAGGACCGCGGGGGTTCGGCCTCGCCGGCGAGGAGGGGAAGCAGCGACCGGCCGTCCATCGGCCCGCGGGAAGGCGTCCCCGCCGCGTCGAGGATCGTGGGCAGGACGTCCTCGATGCGGACCTGGCCCGGGACGCGGGCGCCGCTCCCGGCCCCGCCGGGCACGCGGATCAGGAGCGGGATCCGGACCACCTCCTCGCAGAGGCTGTGGGCGTGGGTCCAGCCGCCGTGCTCGAAGAACTCCTCCCCGTGGTCGGAGACGAACACGATCACCGTCCCTTCCGTCCAGCCGCGGGATTCCAGGGCGTCGAGGAGGGCGCCGAAGGCCCCGTCCGCGGCCCGGACCTCGTCGTCGTAGTTGGCCACGAGGTCGCGCAGGTCCCCGTCGGGGATCGGATCCCCCGGGTCCAGCGGGTGGACGCCCCGGTGCACGGGCACCGGGACGGATCGCCGGCCGGGATCCGAGGGCACCGCGGGGGCGTAGGGGTGGTGCACCTCCATCCAGTGGAGGTAGGCGCACCAGGGCCGGGGGTCCGGGGCGTCCGCCCAGGCGAGGAACCTCCGCGAGAGCTCGGGCGCGCCGCGGATCGGCGCGGGCCGCCCCCGGGAGTAGCTGTCGAGGAGGAAGTCCCGCGCCATGGACCAGGCCGCCCAGGGGACCGAGCCGCGGATCCCTCCGGCGTCGGGCACCACCATCGCCCCGTCCACGCCGCGCTGGAAGCCGAACTCCGGGACCGGCCAGTGGGAATCGGAGAAGACCGCGGTGCGCCAGCCGGCCTCCCCGAGGCGGGAGTGGAGGGTCGGGACCCCCGGCGCCAGGACGTCCTCCGCCTCGAGCATTCCGTGGCGCTCGGGGCGGAGCCCGGTGAGGAGGGAGGCCACCGAGGGCTTGGTCCACGGGCTCGTCGTCCGGGCCTCGGTGAAGACCGACGCGTCCCCGGCGAAGGCGTCCAGCCGCGGCGTGAGCCCCCGGCCCGACCCCAGGACGCCGAGCCGGTCGGCCCTGAGCGAGTCCACGAGGACGACCAGCACGTTCGGGGGGACCCCGCCGCCGGCGCGCAGGACGCGGGCGGGCGGGGCCGGGGGGCCGGGGATCCAGGGGATCGCCGCGGCCGCGAGCGGGATCGCGGCGACGAGGAGGGCCCGGCCGGGCCGGCCCGGCCCGCCGGCCGCCCGGGCGAGGAGGAGGCGGAAGGACCACCGCACCAGGGCCGCCAGCCCCCCCGCCGCGGCCAGGGCGAGGAGGACGTTGAGGGCGAGACTCGGCGTCGAGAGGCTCCGCGGGAGGAGGCGCGTCGCCGACCAGAGCGCCAGGAACGCGAAGCCGAGGAGGTGGGCGGGGAGCAGCGCGGTGCGCGCGGGAGAGGGACGGCGCCGCAGCGCGGCCGCGGCCC
>CAZWGT010000344.1:0-3313 GCA_964633345.1 uncultured Planctomycetota bacterium | reverse complement strand
GGACCGCCCCGAGGCGGGATCCGCGGCCGGGGACGGCCCGCCGGCGCCGGGCCCCGTGGACTCCGCGGGCGGCGCCTCCTCCCCTCCCCCGGCGACGGGTTCCGGCTCCGGGGACGGGAAGAAGCCGGAGCCGCCCCCCCCCTCGGGCGAGCGGCCCCGCTGAGCCCGCACCTCCGTAACTCCACCCCTTGAAGCCGTTTGACGATGAAGGGTGTATCGGTTCCAATACGGGCCGGGTCGGTCAGGGCAGGGCTCCGCGGGACGGAACGGTTCCGCCTTGCAGGGCGCCTGCGGTGGCAGGAGGGAGCGAGATGAAGAATCGGAATCTCATCCTCATCGTCATGCTGCTTTCGTTCGCCGTGGTCTCGACGGGCTGCGTCGCGGGTCCGTGGACCTTCCGCGAGTACGTCGACGACTGGTCCGCCAACGTCTACGCGGACAACAGCTACATCGGCACGGTCGTCTACATGTTCGTGTGGCCGATCGGCACCTGGCTCGGCTCCATCGTCGACGCCGTCGTCTTCAACAACGTCGCGTGGTGGGGCAACGACGTCTGGACGGGCAAGGGCACGACGTACGACCACAAGAACGACAACTGCCCGAACGGCCGGACGAACGCCGAGGGCAACAAGATCATGGAGCAGCCGAAGCTCTAGTCGCGCCCGACTGCGAATCGAGGAGCCCGGGGCGCAAGCCCCGGGCTCTTTTGATTCGCGGCGGTACGGCGGTACCGAACCCGACCCGCTTGCGCCGTGGTTGCGCCGCTCCGCGGCGCGGGCCGTCCGCCTCCGCCGTGCCCCCTCGGGTCGAGTGGGGTTCCGCCCCATTGCCCCCCCCCGGTCCGGCCCCTATCGTCGACCGAAGCGGTGATTCCCCGGCCGCAGGCGGTGCGAAGGAGGACGGTCATGACCCATGCGGATGTCGTCTCGAAGGGCCGGAGGATGCGCGCGTGGACCCTCGCCTGGATCGCCGCCCTGCCGGCGGGGGCCCTCCTGTCCGGTCCCGCGGCCGCCGGACCGCCGCCCGCGGAGGGGCCCGGCCGGCCCTTCGGAGGGAAGACGATGCTGACGCCCCCCGTGGGATCCCCCGAAGGCGACGCCTACGCGGGACTCCAGGTGAAGTACTTCCCCACCCACGGTCGGCGGGCGGAGCGGTCCTGGTTCCGGGCGAAGGTGCGCCGCCTCGAGCCCTCGACCGACTACACGCTCTGGGCCGACGATCCCGCGACGCCGGAGCAGACCCTCGTGCAGTTCGACTCCTTCACGACGGGGCGGACCGGGAGCTTCAACTACTCGAGGGACACGAAGAGGGGGGAGGCCCTCCCCTTCGGGATGATGCTCGGGAACCTCGCGGGCAGGTCCGTCGAGGTGCGCGACGCCGCCGGCAACACGACCCTCCTGGGCGGCGGTGTGACCTCCTCGGTGGGCCCGGCGCCGTCGGCCGTGGTCCTGACGGCCGCGGTGCCCTCGGCGACCCTGCTGGCCACGGCGCGGTCCTTCGCGGTGCTCGGCGCCTCGACAGTGACCAACACCGGGTCGTCCGTCCTCAACGGGGATCTCGGGCTCTACGCCGGGACCTCCATCACCGGGATCTTCGCCGTGGACGGCGGACCCGGGACCGTGAACGGGACCATCCACCTCACGGACGCGACGGCGCAGCAGGCGCAGATCGACGCCCAGGCGGCCTACAACACCCTGGCGGCCATGACGTTCGACGTCGACCTCTCCGGCCAGGACCTCGGCGGCATGACCCTCACGCCGGGCGTGTACAGCTTCTCCTCCACGGCCCAGCTGACGGGGATGCTCAAGCTCGACGCCCGGTGCGACCCGGCCGCGACCTTCGTGTTCCAGATCGGCACCACCCTGACCACCGCCGCCTCATCGAGCGTCGTCGTGATCAACGGGGACCTCGACTACGACGAATCGAACATCCACTGGCAGGTCGGCACCTCGGCGACCCTCGGCGCGGGGACCACGTTCCGGGGGAACATCCTGGCGAACGCGAGCATCGCCCTGGCCGCCGGCACGACCATGGAGGGCGGCGCCCTGGCCCTCACCGGCGCGGTGACCCTGAGCAGCAACACCGTCACCTGCCCGCCCCTGCCCGCGGCGACCTCGACGATCCTCATCTCCCCGTACTGGGGCCACGGGACCGACTCGCAGACCGCGGGCCTCGACAGGACGAAGATCCTCCTCGCCTACGCCTACGCGGGGACCTCCGACGGCGCGATGACCCCGAGCACCGAGGGGATGACCGTCATCCTCGGCCCGCTGGGCGAGACGTCGCCCCTGACCCTGGTGATCCCGGCGAACGACACCGGGTGGACCCAGTCGGGGAACGTCTGGTCCTGGGGGAAGATCCAGTCCGGCGTGGACTGGAGGGTGTCGGTGGACGACGTGAACCACACGATGATGGTCTACGCGGGGGGCTTCGACTTCAGCCCCGGGAACGGTCCGACCAACGTCTGGGGCGGAGGCAACGGCCTGGCCCCGAACAACGAGACGTTCCCCTGGTACATGAAGATCACCTGCGCGGACGACGTCGGCGAGGACGTCTCCTGCTTCCGGAACTCCCTGACCTTCAACCACGCGATCCAGTGGGGCGTCCTCCGCATCCCGTAGGGGACATCCGGCCGGCGAGGAGCACGCCGGCGCCCGCCGCCAGCACCGCCGTGAGGGGCAGGCGGTGGCGGAGGACGATCCCCGTGTTCGCCTCGAGGACGGACAGCAGCCCGAGGAGCAGGACGGCGAAGGCGACGGGCGCGAGGGCGCGCGACGGGGCCCGCCGCGCCGCCGCCGCGAGCCCCGCGACGCCGAGGATCGAGATCGCCGCGCCCGCGCACCAGGGCGGCCCGTAGAGGAGACGCTCGAGGGAGACCGCCCCCCAGGGGAGCGGGGCCAGCAGGACGAAGGCGGCCCCCAGCGGCGCGTAGAGAACCAGGTCGAGGGGCGCGGCGAAGGTCCACCCGGGGAGGAAGTCCGCGTCCCCCGCGCCTCCCGCCAGCGCCCGGCGCATGTCGAGGCCCTGCCGGACGGTGGAGAGCATCGACAGGCGCATCCACGGCCCCCACCGCCAGCCCACCGCGACGACGGCCGCGAGGAGGGCGATCGCCGCCGCCACCCGGGCGACCGGGCGCCCGGCCGCCGCCGCGCCCGCCACGAGCGCCGCGCCGCCGAGGGCGGCGGCGGCGAGGAGGGCGAGCAGGGCGAGCAGGGCGAGCGGGATCCCGGCCAGCCAGTGGTCGCGCCCGAGGAGCGCCGGCGGGTCGCGGACGAGGAGGACGAGGGCCGCGAGGACCAGGACCGTCGAGAGG
>CAZWGT010000343.1:0-3355 GCA_964633345.1 uncultured Planctomycetota bacterium | reverse complement strand
CCCGCCGCCCGTTGTATCCTCCCTTGATGTCCCCGGCCCGCCCCCTGACGAAGGCGCGACTGACGGAGCTGATGGCGCTGCGCGACAAGCGCAAGCGGGCCGAGGCGGGGCGCTACTTCGTCGAGGGGTTCCACGTCGTCGAGGAGGCGCTGCTCGCCGCCGCCCCCGTGGAGGAGGTCCTCTTCGCCGAAGGGGCCGCCGAGGTCTTCGCCGGGAAGCGGATCGTCGAGGCCGCGAAGGCCGCGAAGGTGAAGGTCACCGAGATCGAGCGCCTCGCCCTCGAGAAGCTCTCCGACGTCGAGAGCCCCCAGGGCGTGATGGCCATCCTGCGCTCCCCCGACCCCAAGGCGCCCCTGCCGTTCGACCGCGACGGCGTCCACGTCCTCCTCGACGGGATCCAGGACCCGGGCAACGCCGGCGCCCTGCTCCGCGCCGCGGACGCCTTCGGCTGCGCGTCGGTGGTCTTCTGCCGCGGCACCGTGGAGGCCCTCAACCCCAAGGTGATCCGCGCCGCCCAGGGCTCCCACTTCCACCTCCCCGTCGTGACCGGCCCCGACGCCGCCGCCGCGTGCGCCGCCGCGAAGGCGGCCGGCCACCGCGTGCTCGCCGCCGTCGCCGCGGGGGGGCCGTCCCTGTATGACGCCGTGATACGAGAGCCCCGCGTGACCGTCGTCCTCGGCAACGAGGCGCGCGGAAGCCCGCCGGAGACCCTGGCCGCCTGCGACGGCCGGGTCACGATCCCCCTCCGCGGACGGGCGGAGTCCCTCGGCGTCGCCGCGGCCGCGGCGGGCGTGCTCGCCTGGCGCGCCCGACCGGGGGGCAGGGCGGGTGCGAGGCCGTCGAATACCCGGCCGGCGAGACCCGCGGCCTCGCGAAGTCCTTCGACGGGAAGGTCGCCGTGGAGGGCCTCGACCTCGTCGTCCCGCGCGGGGTCTTCTTCGGCTTCCTCGGGCCCAACGGCGCGGGCAAGAGCACCACCATCCGCATGCTCTGCGGGATGATGCAGCCCACCTCCGGGGAGGCGCGCATCCTCGGCCTCGACCCGGCCGCCGACCCCGTCGGCGTCAAGCGCATCCTCGGCATCCTCCCCGAGGAGATCCACACCTACGAGCGCCTCTCCGGCTGGGAGCTGCTCGTCTTCACCGGGCGCATGCACGGCCTCGGCGCGGAGGAGGCTGAGAGGCGCGCCGCCGACCTGCTCGCCCTGATGGAGATGGGGGAGGACGACCGCCACAGGCTCCTGGTCGACTACAGCATGGGCACGAAGAAGAAGGTGCTCCTGGCCTGCGCGATGATCCACTCCCCGCGGGTCCTCTTCCTCGACGAGCCCTTCAACGGCATCGACGCCGTCACCGCGCGGGCCATCCGCCGCGTCCTCGAGCGCGCCGTCGAGCGGGGCGTCACCGTGTTCTTCTCCTCCCACGTCATGGAGACCGTCGAGCGCCTCTGCGACCGCGTGGCCGTCATCCGCCGGGGGCGGCTCGTCGCCTCGGGCACCCTGGAGGACGTCCGGGCCGCCTCGGGCCTCGGGGCGGGGGCCGACCTCGAGGAGGTCTTCGTCCGCCTCGTGGGCGGGGTGGAGGACCGGGGGACCCTCGAGTGGCTGGCGTGAACGGGGGAGCGGCCTCCCCGAGGACCCAGCTCGGCCTCCTCCTCCGCCTCCACGTCCTCGTCCTGAAGCGGCAGGCCACGGCCACGCCGGGCCGCAAGGTCGTCACCGTCCTCCTCGTGGTGCTCGGGAGCGTCGCCTCGATCCTCCTCGGGCTCACCGCCTTCGCCGGCATGGCCGTCGCCCGCCACCGCACGGGGATGCCGCCCGCGTCCCTGGACGAGGCGATCCACCTCTCCTTCGCCGTCGCGTACGGGATCCTCGTCCTCTCCCCGGCCCTGGGATTCCGCGGGAACGAGTTCCTCGACGTCACGCGGCTCTTCCACCTCCCCGTCTCCCACCGCACCGTGTTCACCGCCTCGACCGTCGGCGTGACCTTCTCCGGGGCGGTGCTCTTCTGGCTCCCCCCGCTGGCGGGGCTCGTCCTCGGCTACGCCGTCCCCGGGAACCGGTGGGGCCGCCTGGACTGGGGGGACACGGACTTCGCCCTCCTCGCGGTCCGCATGGGGCTCGTCGCCGCCTTCCTCCTCCACGCGGTGGCCGTGGGGCAGCTCGTGGTCCTCGTGCTCCTCAACTTCCTCCGCTCCCGGCGGTTCCAGGACCTCGGCCTCGTCATCGCCCCGTGCATCGCGGGCGCGGTCTACCTCGGGACGTGGTGGGCGCTGACGAAGGGACGGTCCCAGGTCGGCCCCCACGGCTCCGCGCTCCGGGACCTCCTCGCCGACGGGCCCTCGCGGTTCGTCCCCTTCCTCCCCTCGCGGTGGCTGACCGAGGCCCTGGTCGGGGCGGGGGAGTGGCGGTGCTGGCTGCCCTTCGTCCTGGGGTTCGTCCCCCTCACGGCCATCGTCCTCGCCCTGGCCGGCCACCTGCAGGAGCGGGCCTTCCTCGGCGACGTGCCCCCGGTCGCCGCGGGGCGCGGGGGCTCGGGCCGGCGGATCCCCGGGGGCCGGTTCCTCTCGCGCTTCCTCCCGGACCCCGTGCTGGCCGTGGCCTCGAAGGAGCTCCGCCTCCTCCGCCGCGAGCCCATCGTGAAGACGGTCCTCATCGGCCAGGCGTTCTTCCTCGCCCTCCCGGTCCTGATCCTCGCCCTGCGCCCCGGCGGGGACGACCCCGTGGGCGCCGTCGTCCGCGCCTCGTGGCTCCTCCCCTTCGTCCTTGTGTTCGTCGAGAACCACCTCACGATGAACCTCCTCGGCCTGGAGGGGCCGGGCATCTCCCACCTCCGGACGACGCCGGTCTCCTGGCGGCAGGTGCTCGTCGGCAAGAACCTCTGCTACCTCCTCGGCTTCGGGGCCGCCAACGCGCTCTTCTCGGCGGCGGGGATCCTCGCGCTGCGCGCGTTGCGGCCGGGGAGCGTGCCCGACCCCCTGGCCTCCATCGCGACGGCGGCCGTCGGGGGGTCCTGCGCGCTGGCCGTGGTGCTGGCCGTGGGCAACGTGATCTCCGTGGCCATGCCGACCTCGCTGGCGGCGAAGGGGAGGATGGCGCTGCGCCAGCAGTCGGCCTTCTCCGAGGGCTGCTACGAGAAGCTCGCCCGCGTGGCCGTCTTCGCCGGCACCCTCGTCCTCGTCGCCCCGATCCCCTTCGCCCTGCACGTGCTGAAGACCTACGCCCACGGGGTCTTCCAGGAGGCGTGGTGGCCTCCCGTGGCCGTCGCCTTCTGCGCCGCCTACGCCGCCGTCCTCCTCCGCACCTCGCTCCCCCTGGCCGCCCGCATGGCCACGGAGGGGGAGGATGCGATCCTGG
>CAZWGT010000342.1:0-3374 GCA_964633345.1 uncultured Planctomycetota bacterium | reverse complement strand
AGGCCCGGACTCTCGGGCCTCACGGATCCCGACCCCCGCCGCGGAGCGGCGGAACGAATCCACCCGGGATCCCCCGAACCCCCGTAGCATCGCGGGGATGCCCCGCCGCCCCCCCCGCCCCGGATCCCAGCCGGCCCCCCGCCCCGTCCCCCGCTCCCGCCCCGTCTCCGGCGCCGCCTCCCCCCTGCGCGTGGGGCAGATCCTGCGGCTCGTCTGCGAGGACCTCGCCTTCGGCGAGGACGGGGTCTGCCGGCAGCAGGGATACGTCGTCTTCGTCCCGCGGATCCTCCCCGGGGAGCTGGCGGAAGTCCGCATCACGCAGGCCGGACGGAAGTTCGGGCGCGGGGAGATCGTGCGGGTGCTCCGCCCCTCCCCCGACCGGGCCGAGCCCCGCTGCCGCCACTTCGGCGACTGCGGCGGCTGCACGTGGCAGCACCTGCGGTACGAGGCGCAGACGAAGCGGAAGGAGGAGATGCTCCGCCGCCTCCTCGAGCAGCGGGTCTCGCCGGCGGCGGGGCGCGCCGTCGCGCCCATCGTCCCCATGGCGGACCCCTGGGGCTTCCGGGAGAAGGTCCAGCTCGCGGTCCAGGGCCGCACCGGGGACCCGAAGGTCGGCTTCTACCGCCTGCGCTCCCACTCCGTCGTGGACATCCAGGAGTGCCCCGTCCAGCCGAAGGAGGCGGTCGCCCAGGCCCTGGCCGTGAAGAAGGTCCTCTGGCAGCGGCGCATCCCGGTCTACGACGAGCACACCCGCCGCGGCGCGCTGCGCCACCTCGTCCTGCGCCGCGGGAACGCCACGGGGGACTCCCACCTCGTCCTCGTCACCGCGAAGGAGGACGCGGAGGGCCTCCACGGGTCGGAGGCGGCCTTCGCGAAGATCCGCCCCGGCCTCACCGGCGCCTCCCTCAACATCAACGAGTGGGAGACCTCCATCGTCCTCGGCCCCCGGACCCGGCACCTCTTCGGCCGGCGCACCTGGAGGGAGCGGGTCGGCGGCGTCCTCTTCGAGGTCAGCCCCACCTCCTTCTTCCAGACCAACGTGCGGGCCGCCGAGGTCCTCGTCGCCGAGGTCCGGCGGGCCGTCCCTGCGGACCCGAAGCACCGGGTCCTCGACCTCTACGCGGGGTGCGGGCTGTTCGCGCTGACCCTGGCGGGCCAGGTGGGCGAGGTCACGGCGGTCGAGGCCCACCGCGGCGCCGCCGCCGACGGGGAGCGGAGCGCGGAGTTGAACGGAATCCGCAACTGCACCTTCCGCACCGGCCCCGTCGAGAGGCAGGTCGGGGATCCGCGGTTGGGGCGCTTCGACACCGTCGTCGCCGATCCGCCGCGCGAGGGGCTGGGCGACGGGGTCCTCGAGGGCGTCGTGCGCGGCTGCCGCGCCCGCCGGCTGGTCCTGGTCTCCTGCGACCCCCTGACCCTCACCCGCGACCTCGCCCTGGCCGAGGGCCTCGGCGGGCGCGTCGAGCGCGTCCTCCCCGTGGACATGTTCCCCCACACCCACCACCTCGAGAGCGTGGCCACGATCCTCTTCGACGGGAAGGCCCCGCCCGCCTCGCCGGCGGCGGGGAGGGCCCGCAGGGCGGAGCGGGACGGGCGCCCCCGCAGGGTCCGGGACGCCGGGGGGAGGGCGGACTGGAACCCGGGGAAGCACCGCTCGTGAGGGCCCGGCGCCGGCCGCCCGTCGCCCTCACCATCGCCGGTTCGGATCCCAGCGGCGGCGCGGGGATCCAGGCCGACCTCAAGACGTTCCACGCCTTCGGCTGCTACGGGGAGGCGGTCCTCGTGGCCCTCACGGTGCAGAACACCCGCGGGGTCGGCGGCGTGCATGCCGTCCCCGTGCCCTTCGTCGTGCGGCAGATCGATGCGGTGTTCGAGGACATCCCCCCCGCCGCGGTGAAGACGGGGATGCTGGCGACCGCCTCCCTCGTCGAGGCGGTGGCCCGCGTGCTGGCGCGGCGGCGCGCCCCGAACCTGGTCGTGGACCCGGTCATGGTCGCCACCTCCGGGGATCGCCTCCTCGACGCGGACGCGGTGCGCGCCGTGGTGCGGCGCCTGATTCCCCTCGCGGCGGTCGTCACCCCCAACGGGCCCGAGGCCGAGATCCTGACGGGCCTCCGGATCCGGGACGAGGCGTCCGCCGTCGAGGCCGGTCGGGCCCTCCTCGCGATGGGGGCCGGCGCCGCCCTCCTGAAGGGGGGGCACGGGCGGGGACGGCAGGTTCTCGACGTCCTCGTCGAGAGGGGCCGCGCGACCGCGTTCCGCCATCCCCGCCTCCGGACCCGCTCCACCCACGGGACGGGGTGCACCCTGTCGGCCGCGCTGGCGGCGGGCCTCGCCGCCGGCCGCCCGCTCCGCGCGGCCGCGGCCGAGGCGGTGGACTTCGTCCACCGCGCCATCTCCCGGGCGCCGGGCCTGGGGAAGGGCCACGGCCCGGTGAACCACCTCGTGGCTCCCCGGAGGCGGCCGTGAAGCGCCCCCGCGTCGCCGTGATCGGGGCCGGGACCGTCGGCACGTGCCTCGCCCGGGCGCTGCGCCGGTCCGGGTGGCCCGTGGCCGCCGTCTGCCGCAGGGACCGGGCCCGGGCGCGGGAGGCGGCGCGCCTGGCCGGCGGCGGCGCGCGGGCGTTCACCGACCCCGCCCGGGCGGTGAGGGGGGCGGACCTCGTCCTCGTCGCCGTGCGCGACGGGGAGATCGCCCGGACCGCCGCCGCTCTCGCAGACGCCCGGGCCGTCCCCCCGGGGGCCCTCGTCCTGCATTTCTCCGGCGCGGTCCCCTCGACCGCCCTCGCCCCCCTCCGGGCGGAGGGGGCCCGGACCGCGGCGTTGCACCCCCTGCAGACCTTCGCCGGGGCGGGGCCCGGTGCCGAGCCTCTCCTGCGCGGGGTCGCCTGGTTCCACGAGGGGGACGCCCGGGCCTCCTGCGCCGCCCTCGTCCGCCGCCTCGGCGGGAGGCTCCACCCCATCGCCCCGGAGGGGAAGGCGCTCTACCACGCCGCCGCGGTGGCCGCGTCCAACTACCTCGTGGCCGTCGAGGACCTGGCGGTCCGCATGGCCGGGGCGGCCGGGATCCCCCCCCGGGAGGCCCTCCGGGCCCTCCTCCCCCTCGTGGAGGGGACCGTCCGCAACCTCGGGCGGGTCGGCCTCCCGGCGGCCCTCACGGGCCCCGTGGCGCGGGGGGACGCCGAGACCGTCCGGATGCACCGCCGGGCCCTCCGGGCCGTGGATCCGGCCCTGGACGAGGCCTACGCGGCCCTCGGCCGCCACGCCCTCAGGATCGCCCGGGAGAAGGGCCTCCCCCCCTCCCGGGCCCGGGCGCCCCCCCGGGCGGTGGGGTTGTTGCCGCCCCCCCCCCGGGGGGGGGGGCCCCCCCCTGCC
>CAZWGT010000341.1:0-3374 GCA_964633345.1 uncultured Planctomycetota bacterium | reverse complement strand
CGAGGACCTCTTCTACCGGCTGGCGGTCATCACCGTGGAGGTGCCGGCGCTGCGCGAGAAGCGCGACGACATCCCCGTCCTCGTGGAGCGCTTCCTCGAGGCCTACGCCCAGGAGAACCGCTCGGAGCCCCGGCGGGTGAGCGAGGAGGCCATGGCGCTGATGCAGGACTACGCCTGGCCCGGCAACGTCCGCGAGCTCCGCAACGAGGTCTTCCGCGCCTGCGCCCTCAGCGAGAAGGTCATCGTCCCGGAGATCCTCTCCACCCAGCTCCGGGAGAACTCCACGATGCGCGTGCTGCCGGCGAGCCTCGACGACCGGCCGCTCAAGGACGTCGTGCGGGAGGCGGTCGAGTCGGTGGAGCGCCGCGCCATCGAGGAGGCGCTGCGGCGGACGGGGTGGACGAAGACGGAGACGGCGCGGATCCTCGGGATCTCCCGGCCCACCCTCGACGCGAAGATCGAGCAGTACGGCCTCAAGGAGTAGGGGCGGGGCTTGCCCCGCCCCGAAGCCGCTCCGGGGACTGTCCCGCGACCCCCGGGGACTGTCCCGCGACCCGAGCGGAGCGAGGGTCGAGGGGCTGTCCCCGGTTCGGGCCTTCGCCGAAACCGGGGACAGTCCCCGCGGTCTCGCTTCGCTCGACCTTGGGGACAGTCCCTGTCGTTGGTCCCTGGTCGTTCCGGCAGGCCCGTTCGCCGCGCACGGTACGATCGTCCAAACGATCGGGCGGGCCCTGCGGAAGGCCCCGGTCGCCGTCAACGGAGGCTCCCGTGAAGTCCCATCCCCGGCTCGGTTCCGCGATCGCCCTCCTCGCCGCGCTGCTTCCCGCCGCGTGCAAGGACGACGCCGCGCCGCCGCCCGCCGGTCAGGGGCCCGCCCCGGCCTCCGCCGCCCCCCCCGCCCCCCCCGCCCCCTCCGTCGCCGGATCCCCGGCCACGAAGGTGGAGTGGAACCCCGAGGCCCTGCTGGGCGCGCCGGGGGAGTACATCGCCGAGCCGGGGAGCGGGAAGTCGTTCCTCCAGGGCACGGTCGTGGACGGGGACGGCCGCCCCGTGCACGGGGCCACGGTGGAGATGCACGCGCTCCCCCGGGAGGTGCCGTTCCTGGCCCCCCTGCTCCACGCCCGCGCCGTCTCCGGGCCCGACGGCGGCTTCCGCGTCGGGCCGGGCCCGACCCCCTGGTGGATCCAGGGGATGCTCTCCGCCCACGCCCCCGGGTTCGCACGGACCTCCCTCCGGAGCCGCTCCCTCACGGCGCCGGACATGCCCTGCGCCGAGGAGGGGGAGCCGGCCCGCCTCGTCCTCAGGCGCGGGTTCCCGGTGACGGGGGAGGTCCGGGCCAGGGACGGCGGCCCGCCCGACGCGCCCGTGACCCTCTGGGCCGTGGGGACGGAGGGCTTCTTCGACGTCCTCGACACCGACGCCGGCGGGGCCTTCCGGCTCATCGCGCCGCCGGGGCCCCTGATGGTCCGCGCCATCGAGGGGGCCCACCCCGCGGCCATGGGGGAGGCGGTCGTCGCCCCGGACAGGGACAACCGGGTGTCGATCGTCGTGACCCGCGGCAGGGACATCCGGGGGAAGGTCGTGGACGGGGCGACGGGGAAGCCCGTGGCCGGGGCGGTCCTGCGGGGGTACTACGGGATCACCCGGATCGTCCGGGCCGGCCCCGACGGGGAGTTCCTCCTCCCGAAGTTCTGGTACAGCGCCTTCCAGGTGCGGGCCCCGGGCTACGCCGCCCGGACCCACCAGCTCGCCGACGACGCCGGCCGCCCCGGCGTGGGCCCCGAGACCGTCCGCCTCGCGCCGGGTTTCGTCGCCCGCGGCAAGGTGCTCGATCTCGACGGCCGCCCCCTCGCGCGGGCGCGCCTGCGGATCCTCTCCAGGGACCCGGCGGGGGACCGGTTCGCCTCGGCGGGGCCCTACTCCGCCCCCGACGGCTCCTTCGTCTTCGTCGGGCTTCCCCTGCCGACGCCCGGCAACGACATCCGCATCTTCGCCACGGCCGAGGAGTGCGCGTGGGGGGTCAGCGCGGCGCTTCCCGGGGCTGCCGGGTCGGTCGTGGACGGCGTCGAGGTGAGGATCCCCCGGCTCGCGGATCTCGAGGGCCGGATCGAGGACCTGGAGGGCCGGCCGGTCCCGGCGCGGGTCGACGTCGAGTGGGACGTCGCGGAGGGGCTGGTCCCCTACCGCGACGTGGTCCCGACCACCGTCGGCACCTTCGCCGGGGAGGACGGCGCGTGGAGGATGCGGGTCCCCGAGCGGAACCACTTCCGGCTCGTCGCAAGGAGCGGGCATTTCGGCGAGGCGAACACGGAAGGCGTCTCCCCGCCCGCCTCCGCGGCGCCGGGGGAGGCGAAGCCGGTCCTCCTCCGGGTGGACCGCGGGCTCGCGGTCCGGGGCACCGTCGAGGACGCCGAGGGGAACCCCGTGGGCCGGGGGGAGGTGCGCGTCGAGCCCCACCCGCCCACCGACCCCCGTCCTTCCCGGGACGCGCACGTCGACCACGACGGGACCTTCGAGGCCGGCGGGCTCACGGCCGGCGCCTACGACTTCTCCGTCCTCGTGCACCCGGAGTTCCTGCAGGAGGTCGTCCGGGACGTGCCGGCCGGCGGCCCGCCGGTGAAGGTGGTCCTGCGGCGCGCGGGGGGGCTGCGGTTCCGGGTCGTCCTCCCCGCCGACGTCCCCGAGGGGACCGTCCCCGAGGTCACGCTCCGCGCCCTCGGGGACACCCGGCCCCTGCCCCCGGACCACTTCGTGCGTCTGGACCCCTACGACCCGGTGGCCTCCATCGGGCCCCTGGCGCCGGCCTCCTACTCCCTCTCCGTCACGGCGGGGGACTACCGGCTCGACCGTGAGAAGGTGGTCATCGGGCAGAGGGAGCCGACCGACCTCGGCGACGTGGAACTGGCGCGCGGGGGGATCGTGGCCGGGACGGTGACCCTCGCCGGGACGCCCCTGCCGGGGGCGGCCGTGGAGGTCCTGCGGAAGATGCCGGACGGGACGTCGCAGTCGGTGCGGCGGGTGACGACGATGGGGCGCGGGACGTTCCGGGTGGGCGGCCTGCTCCCCGGGGCGCACACGCTGACGGTGCGCTGCCAGGACCGGCCCTTCGTGGAGACCTCCTTCACGTCGGTGACCGGGGAGGTCGTGAACCTCGACGTGCCGCTGGCGGCGGGGGGGCGCCTGCGCGTCACGGTGAAGGACAGGGCCGGCCAGCCGGTTCCCGGGGCCCGCATCGTCTTCTCGCGGGGGGGCGCCGGGATCCCGGCCTGGAAGGAGGGATCGCCCGCCCCCGGTCCCCACGAGACGGGGCCCGACGGCACCGTCCGCTGCACCGGCCTGCCGGCGGGGGAGATCCTCGTCTCGGCGGAGAAGTC
>CAZWGT010000340.1:2222-3382 GCA_964633345.1 uncultured Planctomycetota bacterium | reverse complement strand
CGCTCGTGGAGGCGCTCGGAGGGGATCGGCCAGGGACCTCCGGATCCGCGCCGAAGTCCGGCACGCCGCGGGCCGGGCGGACGCCGGGTCCGCGGCCCCGGGGGCGGCCCGGTGAGGGCGGCCCTCGGGATCGTCGCGGGCACGGTGGGAGGGCCCCGCTCCTACGGCCTCGGCCTCGCCCGGGCGCTGGCGGAGGAGTTCCCCCGGGACGAGTGGTTCGTCGTCACCGACCGGCCCGCGGACTTCGCCGGGATCCCGCTCGCGGGGGTCGTGCGCGTGCCCCTCCCGGCGAAGGTCCTCCGGCCCGCCGTCGAGGCGGCCCTCCTCCCCCGCGCGCTCCGCCGCATCGCCCCGGACGTGTATCACGGGACGAAACACTCCGTCCCCCGGCGCTGCCCCTGCCCCTCGGTGGCCACGATCCACGACCTGGCCTTCTTCGCGATGCCCGGGACCTTCCCGCGGGCCTCGGGGATGTGGCTCCGCGCCGAGGCGAGGGCCGCCGTCCGCCGCGCCGCCCGGATCGTGGCGCCCAGCGCCCACACGAAGGCCGACCTCGTCCGCTACCTCCGCGCCGACCCCGGACGCGTCGCGGTGGTCCCCAACGGCGTCGCCCCCGCGTTCCTGCGTCCCGTCCCGGCGGGGGAGGCGGAGCGGGTGCGCCGGGCCCACGGGCTCCCGGCCCGGTTCGTGCTCTGCCTCGGCACGGTGCAGCCGCGCAAGAACCCCGGCGTCCTCCTCGAGGCCTTCGCCTCCCTCGGGACGCCCGGCGTGGATCTCGTCTTCGCCGGGCGGCGGGGCTGGATGGCGGGCCCGTTCCTGAGGGCGCTGGCGCGCACGCCGGGGGCCCGCCTCCTCGAGGGGGTCCCCGACGCCGACGTGCCGGGGCTCCTCTGCGCCGCCGAGGTCTTCGCCTCCCCCTCCTCCTACGAGGGTTTCGGGCTCTCCGTGGCCGAGGCCATGGCGGTCGGGCTCCCGGTGGTGGCGGGGGACTCCTCCTCGATCCCCGAGGTGGCGGGGGACGCGGCGATCCTGGTGGAGCCCGGCGACGCGGCGGCCCTGGGGGCCGCCCTCCGCCGTCTCCTGGCCGATCCGGCCGAGCGCCGCCGCCTCGGGGAGGCGGCCCGCCGCCGCGCCGCGCGCTTCACCTGGTCCGCCGCCGC
>CAZWGT010000340.1:0-2212 GCA_964633345.1 uncultured Planctomycetota bacterium | reverse complement strand
GAGGAGGCCTCGGCGTGAGGCTCCGGGGCTTCCCGCTCGGGGCGATCGTGCTGCTGGGTGTCCTCGCCGCCCACGCCGGATCCCTCGGGGGCGCGTTCCACTACGACGACGAGAACGTGATCGTCCTGAACCGCGCGCACCTCGAGGACTGGTCCACCGTGGGGCGGATGTTCACCGACCCGTCGGTGTTCGGCGGTGTGCCGGGGAACCCGATGTTCCGGCCCGTGGCCCACGCCACCCACGTCTGGGACGCCCACGCCGGGGAGTGGGGGGCGGAGGGGCCCTCCCCGATCCCCTTCCACCTGACGAACCTCCTTCTCCACGCCGCCTGCGCCCTCGTCCTCTTCCACCTCCTGCGGCGGGTGTTCCGCGTGCTGGCGCCCGGGGAGCCCTTCGGCCCCGGGCGGCCTCCCGCGGCCGACGCCGCCGCGATGCTCGGCGCCCTGTGGTTCGGGCTCCAGCCGGTCAACTCCGAGGTGGTGAACTACGTCTCCGCCCGGAGCGAATCCCTCGCGGCCCTGTTCTTCCTCCTGGCGCTGTGGGCCCACCACGCGGCCTTCGACGAGGGGGTCGCGCGGGGGCGGCGGATCGCGCTCGTCGGCGCGTCCCTGCTCGCCGCGGGCCTCTCCTTCGGCTCCAAGGAGACGGGGATCCTCCTGCCTGCGGTCGCGGGGGCCCTGGAACTCTGGGCGCGCCCGGAGCCGCGGTGGCGGCGGGCCGCGCTCCGGGCCGTCCCCCTGGCGCTGGCGGCGCTCCTCTACCTCCTGGCGCGGAAGGCCGTCCTCGGGCTGGCGACCGTGGACCTGGCGTCCCGGGCCGCCATGACCGGGGCGGGGGCCGATCCGCTCCTCGGGGGAGGCCGGACGATGACGGCCCACCTCCTGACCCAGGCGCGGGTGGTCGCGGGCTACGCCCTCCTCGTCCTGTTCCCGGTGGACCTCTCCCCCGACCACGGGGTGCGGGTCTCGGCGGAGATCGACGGGCCGACGGCGCTGGCGATCCTCGGGATCGCGGCGGCGCTGGCCCTCGTGGTCCGCTCCGCCGCGCGCGGTTCCCGGGCGGTGCCCCTCGTGGCGGCCTGGGCGGCCCTGGCCGCCGCGCCCTCGATCCTCGTCCCGCTGAACGTCGTCATGAACGAGCACCGGCTCTACCTCCCCTCGACGGGCCTGGCCCTGGGCGCGGGGCTCGGGATGCTCGCGCTGCTGCGGGCGGGGGAGAGGTCGGGCCGGGGGCTCGCCGCGGGGCTCTGCCTGCTGGCGATCCTCTGCTCCTACGTCCTCGTGGACGTGGACCGGGCGCGGGACTGGAGGGACCCGGCGGTCCTGTGGAGCCGCGCCGTGGAGACGTCGCCGACCTCGTGGCGGAGCCGCCTGCACCTCGGCGTGGAGCTGTTCCGCGGCGCCCAGGAGGACTACGCGGAGCGGGACGCGCGGGCGGGCCTCGACCCGGATCGCGCGGGGCTGATGGAGCTGCGCGGCCGGGACGGGCTCGACCGGGCGCTCGCGGAATTCGGCGAGGCCCACCGGCTCTACCCCCGCTCCTTCGAGACGCGCCTGAACCTCGGCTTCGCCCACCTCTACCGGGGGCAGATCCTCAACCGGGACGCCGACCCCGACGGGCCCCAGCCCCACGTCGAGGAGTACCTCCAGGCGATGCGCTGGTTCGCCCTCGCCGAGGAGTCCTCGCCCAACTCCTGGCGGGCCCTCTACAACCGGGCCACGGCCATGGGGAAGGCGGGCCTGGTCCCCGAGGCCATCGCCGAGTTCGAGCGCCTCTCGAAGGACGGCTCCCGGAGCACGATCTACGCCTGGCCCCTGGTGGAGCTCTACCGCCGCGCCGGGAGGACGGAGGACGCCCTGGCCCGGCTCGACTTCATCGCGGGGAAGACCCCGGACGAGAAGGGGGTCGTGGCGCTCAAGCGGGCGGAGGTCCTCATGCAGGCCGGCCGGTTCCGCGACGCCGACGCCGCCCTGAAGGAGGCCTACGGCATCCTCGGCGAGGGGGACCCGATGGTCTGGGTCTACATGGCGCGGCTGCTCGTCGCCATCGGCGACCCCGCGAACCTCCCGCAGGCGCGGCGGTACTTCCGCACGGCCGTGGACCTCGGCCACCGCCCCGGCCCCAAGGACCGGGCGGTGGTGGAGGCGCTGGGGCGGTAGGCGACGGCCGGGCGACCCGGAGGGTCGCCCCTACGAGGCGACGGCCGGGCGAC
>CAZWGT010000339.1:0-3388 GCA_964633345.1 uncultured Planctomycetota bacterium | reverse complement strand
CTACGCCCCGATCGGGCGGCATTCTCCGCACGATCGGCCGGACCCGCAACTTCCAAAGATCGAGCACTTCTCCCGACAAGAGCCGCGCAGTCTGACCGCGACCCCGCTCCGCGGCCAAGTTCTTCGCGGGAGACGGCATCCCTTGACCCGAGCCGCGGCCTCCGTCACCATGGCCGCCCGGACGCACCCACCGACCGGAGGTCCCCATGCACCGCGCCCCCCTTGCCGTCCTCCTCGCCCTCGCCGCCACCCTGGCCCCCGCGGCCCCGGCCCCCGCGGACGGGGCCAGCCTCGAGGCGTCGCTCTCCCTCGGCCTCGTCGCCGTCCAGGACGCCGCGCGCCTGCTGCTCCAGGACCAGCGCGCCGAGGCGGTCGTCTCCCTCGACGCCGCCGTCTCCTTCGGCGAGGACGCCGTGGACGACGCCGCCGACCCGGGGACCGTCGCCGAACTCGGGACCCTGGCCGCCAAGGCGGGGAAGAAGGCCGCCGCGTTCGTCAAGGCGGCGACGAAGGCGCGGGACGCCATGGCCAACCCCAACCTCGCCGAGCTCGCGGCCGTGAAGGCGTCGATGAAGGCCTCGAAGGCGGGGTACGCCGCCCTCGGGGTCCTCCGCGGATTCCCCTCCGCGGGGCCGGCCGTCGTCGAGCTGGGGGCGAAGACCGCCGGGTTCCACGAGCCCGGGGACCTCCTCGAGTTCCGCATCCACCCGGGCCGCGACGCCGAGGGGCAGCCCTGCCTCGAGGAGCCCCAGGTCGCCGTGATCGACCCGTTCGGGAACGGCTCCGTGCTCGAGGGGTACGAGGTCGTCGCCTCCAACGCCGACGGCTCCTTCGACATCGAGGTGGTCATGGGGGACAACGGCGGCCCCGCCCGGGTCGAGGTCACCTCCTGCGGCGTGACGCGCCGCTGGCTGCTCTTCAACTACGGCCCGACCGGGACCTTCGCCCCGAAGCCCGAGGTCGATCGGTTCGACGGGGCGTACACGGGGTCCTTCACGGGGACCGGCACGGCGTTCGGCGAGAACTTCCCCGTCGACGGCGGCGTCGCGTTCACCGTGGCCGGCGGCGTCATCACCGTGACCGATCCGGGCAACGGCGTCGGGAACCTGAGCGCCAGGGGCTCCGCCGGTTTCGCCGGGGCCGGCGGCACGTTCGACGCCGCGTACACCTTCGGCGGGAAGTTCACCGCCACCGCCCTCGGCACGGGGCCCGGGACCGCCGTGGCCTCGGGATCGTGGACGGCCACGTTCGAGGGGGGCACCGCGCGCGGCACGTGGTCGGCGGGACGCTGAGGGGGGACGCCGTGCGGCGCCGGCTCCCGGCGGCGGCGCTGGGCTTCCTGGCCCTCGCCTTCGGCGCGGGGGCGGGGACCGCGCCCGGCCCCCTCGCGGGCGAGGCCGGGACCTACGCGGGGCTGGCCGGTTCGACCCCCGCCGCCTTCGGGGCCGCCGTCGCCTTCAAGATCCGCGTGGCGTCGAGCGGGGCCTTCGCGGGGAGCCTCGTCCTCGGCCCGGACCGGTACGCGGTCCGCGGCGTCCTCGACGGGTCGGGCGCCGCGGGCGGAGTCGTCCTGCGGCGCGCGGGCTCCCCCGATCGCACCCTCTCCCTCGCCCTCGACCTCGGGGAGGGGGACGAGGATCTCCACGGCGAGGCCTCCGGGGCCGGCCCCGTCGCGACGCTCCTCGGCTCCCGCCTCCTCTTCACGGCGCGGAGGGATCCCCCCCCGCCCCTCGTCAACGTCCCGGAGGAGTGGCCCGGGGCCTACGGGGTGCGGTTCACGGCGCTCGAGTCCCCGGGCGGGGACAACGGAACCCTCATCCGCACCTACGCCCGGATGACGGTCTCCCCGGCCGGGAAGGTGGTCGTGGCGGGGGAGCTGCCCGACGGGACGCGGTTCCGCGCCCGGTCCTCCGTGCTCACGGACGGGACGGTCCCGATCTTCGTCCCGCTCCACCGCAGGGGGGGATCCCTGTCGGGGAGGATCCCGATCCCCGGGGTCGGCGAAGCCGCCGGCACGACGGGGAACGCCTGGTTCCGGCCCGCGGACCCGGCGGACCCCCGCTTCCCCGACGGCTGGCCCGCGGGCCTGGACGTCTCGTTCGTCGCGACCCGCGGCTACCCCGACCTCCGCACCCTCACCGTCGTGAAGACCGGGACCGGGACGGGCACGGTGACCAGCAGCCCCCCCGGCATCGACTTCGGGCCGGTCTCCTCCGTGCGGCTTCCCGTCGGCACCGTGGTGACGCTCACCGCGGCGGCCGACCCGGAGAACGCCTTCGACGGCTGGAGCGGGGCGGGGACCGGGGACGGGGCGCGGGTGGTGACGCTGGACGCCGACGCGACCGTGATCGCGGCCTTCCGGTCCGACCCCTACGTCGTGGACATCGATCTCGAGGCCGGCCTCGTCACCTTCCCCAACGTCTGGTCGGGCTGGCAGCTGGGGGGCGGCGCCGCCACGCACTTCGTGGCCTACCCCTCGGGCTGGACCGTCGGGGGCGGGCCGGCCACGAACTACGTCGCCGTGCCCCCGGGCTGGTCGGTGGGGGGCGCTCCGGCCACGAACTTCACGGCCGTGCCGCCGGGGTGGTCGGTGGGGGGCGGGGCCGCCACGAACTTCGTCGCCGTCCCGCCGGGCTGGTCGGTCGGCGGGGCCGCGCTGACCCACTACGTCGCGCTCCCCCCGGGCTGGAGCGCCGGCGGCGGATCCCTCACGAACTTCACCGCGCTGCCCCCCGGATGGTCGGCGGGCGGGGGGGCGCCCACGAACTTCGTCGCCCTCCCCCCGGGCTGGTCCGTCGGCGGGGCGGCGGGGACGAACTACTTCGCCTATCCCCCGGGCAGGGGGTGGACGACGGGGGGCGGGAGCCTGACGAACCTCACCGGACTGGCGCCGGGCTGGGCCGCCGGGGGGGGCGCGACCTCCAACTTCGTCGCCATGCCCCCGGGCTGGGTCGCCGCGGGCGGCGCGGCCACGGGGTTCGTCACCCACCCCGGGCCCTCGGTGACCGCCATCCAGCTCAAGTTCGACGACCCCGGATGGCTCGCCTGCTTCCGGGTGCTGCAGGACTCCGGGGACTACACCGACCGGCAACTCGCGGACATCGTCCTGGCCGCGTTCCTGAACCTCCGCAAGACCGCCCACTTCCGCGCGGTCCCCACGGAGGCGAACGCGGGGGACTGGTGAGGTCGCTTCGCCGGACGGCGGGGGGGTGGTAGGGGCGACCCTTCGGGTCGCCCGGCCGTTCCGTCCGTCGTGCACGCGATGAGGCGCCCGGGCAGCCCGAACGGTGTACCCCGTGTACGGGAACCGATCGTCCGCCCCCCTGCCGTTGCTCGCTCCCGGATCGCGATCGTCCGATCCGTTCCGGACGATCGCGATCCGGGAGCC
>CAZWGT010000338.1:0-3389 GCA_964633345.1 uncultured Planctomycetota bacterium | reverse complement strand
GCATGATTCCCGGAGTCTAACGGGCCATCGGCCCGTGTCCTACTCGCCGGGGGTCGCCCCTACACGGCCGTCGCCGGGAACGGCCGGGCGACCCGGAGGGTCGCCCCTACGCGTCCCCCCCGGTCTCGTGGCCCGAGGGCAGCACCGCGGCCGCTTCCTGGGAGCGGACCTTGGCCGCGATCTTCGCCAGCATGTCGGGGTTCTCGCGGAGGAACACCTTCGCCTTGTCCCTCCCCTGGCCGATCTTCACGCCCTCGAAGGAGAGCCAGGTCCCCGAGCGCTCGATGACGTTGGACGCGACGCCGATGTCCACCACGTCCCCCTCGCGGGAGATCCCCTCGTTGAAGAGGATGTCGAACTCGGTCCGGCGGAAGGGGGGGGCGATCTTGTTCTTCACGACCGTGGCGCGCACGCGGCTGCCCACCACCGCCTCGCCGTCCTTGATCTGGCCGATGCGGCGGATGTCGATGCGCACCGAGGCGTAGAACTTCAGCGCCCGTCCCCCCGGCTGGGTCTCGGGGCTGCCGAACATGACGCCGATCTTCTCGCGGATCTGGTTGGTGAAGAGCATGCAGGTCCTCGACCGCGCGATGGAGGCCGTGAGGCGGCGGAGCGCCTGGGACATGAGCCGCGCCTGGCGGCCGACGTGGCTCTCCCCCATCTCGCCTTCGAGCTCGGCCTTGGGGACGAGCGCGGCGACGGAGTCCACGATGACCACGTCCACGGCGTTGCTGCGCACGAGGATCTCGGCGATGTCGAGGGCCTGCTCGCCGTAGTCGGGCTGGCTGATGAGGAGGTTGTCGAGGTTGACGCCGAGGCGGCGGGCGTAGGAGGGGTCGAAGGCGTGCTCCACGTCGATGAAGGCGGCCACGCCGCCCTCCTTCTGGACGTTGGCGGAGATGTGGCACATCAGGGTGGACTTGCCCGAGGACTCGGGCCCGAACACCTCGATGATGCGGCCCCGCGGGACCCCCTTGCCGCCGAGCGCCATGTCCAGGGACAGGGCGCCGGAGGAGATGCCGGAGACGTCGAGGACGGTGTTGGCGCCCAGGCGCATGATCGAGCCCTTGCCGAACTGCTTCTCGATCTGCTGGACCG
Organism: uncultured Planctomycetota bacterium; assembly: GCA_964633345.1. Classification (GTDB taxonomy): domain Bacteria; phylum Planctomycetota; class JAJSAM01; order JAJSAM01; family JAKLKS01; genus CAZWGT01. The sequence goes on along the minus strand of CAZWGT010000338.1, from coordinate 2,291 downwards.
CCCCCTCGACGACGAGGGAGCGCTTGGCCTCGGCGGCCTTGGTCTTCTCGGTCTTCTCGCCGTTGCGATCGGGGGCCTTGTCCATCTTGTCCACCTTCTCCTTCTCGACCTTCTCGACCTTCTCCGCGACCGCCGCCTTGCCGTCCTTCCCGCCGACGTCCTTGATCATGTCGTCCTCCGTGGGTACGTCGCTGTTTCGTTCAACATCGCCTCCGCCACCACGGCGTAGGTCGGCCCCCCGCTTCCGAGGGTGCTGCGCATCAGGACGATCCTGTCCACCACCGTCTCGGCCAGGACGTCCTCCTCCCTCCCTGACGCCGGGGGGGGTACAGATCGAGCGCGAATCCGCGCGACGGTGACGTGCGGGAGGAACGGCCGGGGCTCCTGATACCCCACGGCCGCCGCCAGCCGGGGAAGGCTACCGGTGGGGTCGGACACGCCGACGGAGAGCACCCCGGGGAGGGGGATCCACCCCCGGAGGGCCACCGGGAAGGGCGCCATGGCCGCCGCCTCGCGGAGAACCTCGGTCAGCCGGGGGACGAGGTCGAGGGCGGTGTCGCCGAGGAACCGGAGCGTCAGGTGGATCCGCCCGGCCGGGGTGACCCGCCAGCCGGGGAGGGCACCGACCCGGGCTCGGGCGGCCGCCTCGAGGGATCGGGCCACGCCGACCTCGAAGGGCACGGCGTAGAAGGCCCGGAAGGTGTCGCCCGTGGACATGCGAACATCATACGAACCACGGGGGACAGGATCCAGGCCTTCCCGGCCCCGGGGGTCGGGTACGAAGGGGGGATGACCTTCCTCGACCGCCCCGGCCTCCCCGGCCCCTTCGGCGCCCTGATGGACGAGTACGCCCGCGCCGCGGAGGAGTTCTGCCGGGTCGTGGAGGGGTTCCCGCCGGAGGAGTTCGGGGCGGAGCGGCCCTCCGACGACCCCGACACCCGCTCCCCCCGGGCCATCGCCCTCCATGCCTGCTCGGCCGCGCACCGCTACTCCGACTACATCCGCAAGGCGCGGGGGCTGCCCTTCACGGACCGCTTCCTCCTCGACCCGGCGCTTCTGACGAAGCCCGGGGACACGCGCGGACATCTCGCCGCGGCGCTCCGCTACACGGAGGAGGGGCTCGCGGGGCTCTACGACGCGCCCGAGGAGGTGCACACCGCCGTGAAGTTCCAGGTCCGCTGGGGCCCGGTCTACGACCCGGAGATGATCCTCGAGCACGCCGTCGTCCACCTGCTGCGGCACCGGCGGCAGCTGGAGCGGTGGCGGGGGGCGGCGCCGAGGCCGTGAAAACGGGTCGGGTACCGTATTACATCGACACGAACTGCAGGAACTCCTCGTACCGGGCCTCCGCCATGCGCGCGTCCATGGCGGCGATGGCCTCGGTGCCGAACTTCTCCACGGTGAAGGACGCCGTCACCGTCCCGTACACCATCCCCCGCTTGATGTTCCCGATGGTCACCGCGCGGCCGCGGGCGATCGACCCCATGAGCCCGCCGGCGAAGGAGTCCCCCGCCCCCGTCGGATCGGTCACCTGGTGGATCGGGTAGGCCGGCAGCGCGAAGAACTGGTAGGTCGAGAACAGGAACGACCCGTGCTCCCCCTTCTTCACGATGACCACCTTCGGCCCGAGGTCGAGGATCTTCTTCCCCGCCGCGATGAGGTTGCGCGTCCCCGCCAGCATCCGCGCCTCCTCGTCGTTGATGAGGAGCCCGTCCACCTCCTGCAGGAGTTCCAGAAGGGCCGGCTTCTCGTGCTCGATCCAGAGGTTCATCGTGTCCGCCAGCACGAACCGCGGCCGCTCCACCTGCCGGAGCACCGACATCTGCGTCGCCGGGTGCGTGTTGGCGAGGAAGAGGAAGTCGGAGTCGCGGAAGGACTTGGGGATCTTCGGCTGGAACGTCCCCAGCACGTTCAGCTCCGTCTTCAGCGTCTCCGCCGCGTTCATGTCCCCCTGGTAGCGGCCCGACCAGCGGAACGTCTTCCCGCCCTTGACCACCTCGATGCCCGCCACGTCGATGCCGCGGGGCTTCCACTCCGCGGCCCGCTCGATGGGGAAGTCCTCCCCCACCGCCCCCACCATCCGCACCGGCGTGAAGGCCGAGGCGGCCAGCGAGAAGTACGTGGCCGAGCCGCCGAGGATGTCGGCGCGCTTCCCCGAGGGGGATTCGATGTCGTCGAAGGCGAGGCTGCCGACCACCAGAAGGGACATGGGCTTCTCCGGAACGTGACTCGGTAGGGGCGACCCTCCGGGTCGCCCGACCGTGGACAAGATATCAACGCCGCCGCGTAGG
>CAZWGT010000337.1:0-3393 GCA_964633345.1 uncultured Planctomycetota bacterium | reverse complement strand
AGCAGCTCCGGCAGGCGCCGCATGTCGTCGAAGACCGTCGTCCCCGGCCCCGCCAGCCGCTCCGCCGGGACGAGGCCGCCGGCGTAGGCGAGGGATCGCATCCCCGCCGCGCGGGCGGCCGCCAGCCCCGGCAGGCTGTCCTCCACCACGACGCAGTCCCGCGGCTCCGCGCCCAGGGTGCGCGCCGCGTGGAGGAAGAGGTCCGGGGCGGGCTTGCCTCGCGCGACGTCCTCGGCGCTGAAGATCCGCCCCTCGAAGCGGGCGAGGAGGCCCGTCTTCCCCAGCGTCATCCGCATCTTCCGGTGGCTCCCCCCCGAGGCGACGCAGGTCGGCCACGGGATCCGGTCGAGGGCCTCGACGATGCCGGGCACCAGGCGCAGGTCCCGCTCCACGGCGGCGGCATAGAGGGGTCGGAACTCCTCCTCCCAGCCCGCGGGGAGGGGACGGCCGATGCGCCGCTCGATCTCCGCCGTCACGAAGGCGTGGGTGCGGCCGAGGAAGCGCTCCACGATCTCCGCCTCGGAGACCGGCCAGCCGAGGCGGGCGTACACCTCGGCGTCCACCTTGACCATCAGCCGCTCCGAGTCCACGAGGACCCCGTCGCAGTCGAAGAGGACGAGGGCGGGGGGGCCGGGCACCCCCCCAGTCTCGCCTTGCCATCCGGCAAGCCCCCGGAATCCGGGCCGGGTAGAATCGGGATCGAAGGCCCCACCGAGCCGCACCGGCGGGCGGCCGCCGGGACCGGGAAGGACGGACATCGTGCCCGGAGCCCGCCTGCTGCTGCGCGCGAAGTGCCCCCGCTGCCTCGCCTCGCTCCTCTGCCCCGGCCTGCCCGTGGACGGGCTGCCCTCCCTCGACCTCGTCGCCTGCGTCCGGGGGACCGCCGGCCACGTGCACCTGAGCCAGGTCTACGGCAGCTTCGAGAAGCTCTTCCTCGGGGTGCCCGACGAGCCCGGGTCCCGCGAGGAGTTTCGCTGCTCCCGCTGCGGGGAGCCCCTGCCCGTCAAGGGCCCCTGCGCCTGCGGGGCCGACCTCGTCGAGGTCGAGCTGGAGGAGGGCGGCCTGCTCCGCTTCTGCACCCGCAACGGCTGCCGCGAGCACCACCTCGAATTCGAGGAGGCGGACGACGCCTTCCTGCTCTTCGACAGCCAGGACGAGTGACTACGGGAGGTCGGCGAGCCGGTCGAGCAGTAGCGCGCTCCACGTCTCGAACCGCGGGCGCTCCTCGCGCAGGAGGCGCAGCACCTCCTCCTTCGGCGTGAAGGAGCCCTCCAGCGCGTCCTTCTCGCGGACCTCGACGCTGCCGGCCGTCCGCACCCGGTAGACGAGGCCGAAGTGCACGGCGCCCACGGGCGTGGCGTCGTCGTTCAGGATGCCCACGGGGTCCGCGGTCCAGTGGCCCTCCACCGCGACCTCCTCCTCGATCTCGCGCCGGAGGCCCGCGTCCAGCGCGTCCTCCGCCCCGTCCACGGGGTTGATGTGCCCGCCGACCCCGACGGAGAGCTTCCCGTGCAGCCGCGCCTCCCCCCCCTTCGCCAGCCGCCGCATGAGGAAGACGTGCCCGTCCTTCTCGAAGAGCGCGTAGGGGATGACCTGCTTCAGGGAGGGGTCCCGCTCCGCGTGGCGGCGCTCCACGAAGAAGCCGTGGTCCCGGACCCGCTCGAGGACCCGCTCCCGCCCGCCGGGGCCGAAGGGCTCGAAGCCGTGGGGGTAGTGGTCGTCGAAGAGGCGCGCGCGGGGGACGACGAGCACGAATTCCAAGGTCGATCTCCGGGGGACGGGCCCATGCTACGCCGCGCCGGGGGAGTGGAATAGAATCCCTCCGTGCCCGAGGCCCGGCCGACGCGCCGCTGGAACTCCCTGCTGGTGATCCTCGCCGTCGGCGCCGCCGCCGCGCTGACGGCCGCCGTCCCCGTCGGGGGGGAGTGCGGGTTCAAGCACCTCACCGGCGCCCCGTGCCCCGGCTGCGGCATGACCCGGTCCGTCCTCGCGCTCCTGCACGGGGGGTTCGCGGAGTCCTGGAGGCTCCACCCGCTGGGGATCCCGCTGGCCCTCGCCGCGGCGGCCGCCATGGGGTTGGCGGCCCACGAGGGGATCACCGGCCGCCCGAGCTTCCGCCGGCCCGCCGAGCGCTGGGGGCTCCCGGCCGCCGTCGCCTTCCTCCTCCTGGCCGGCGGGGTCTGGTTCGCCCGGGTGGTCGTCCACCCGTCGTGGTCCCCCGACCCGATCAGGCCGGGCAGCCTTGCCGCGCGCTGGCTCGAGTAGACCGCCCCCGGGCGTCCTCCACGATGCGCCCGAGGATCTCCGGCACGATTCCCTGGTGCCCGTCGCAGCGGACCCGGGCGCGCTCCTCCTCCGCGTCGATGACCTCGATGATGAGTCCGTCCGCGCCGCAGGCCACGGAGGCGGCGCTGGCCGGCTCCACGCGGCGCCAGTCCCCCGTCGCGTGGCTCGGGTCGACGAGGACGGGGAGCCAGCAGCACTCCCGCAGCGCCGAGACCACGTTCAGGTCGAGGGTGTTGCGCGCGTACTCCCCGATGGCGAAGGTCCGGATGCCGCGCTCGCAGAGGATGACGTCGGGGTTGCCCTGCATCGCCACGTACTCCGCGGCGCAGAGCCACTCCTCCAGCGTCGCGGCGAAGCCCCGCTTGAGGAGAACGGGCTTGCCGAACTTCCCCGCCTCGATCAGGAGCGGGAAGTTCTGCATGTTGCGCGAGCCGATCTGCAGCACGTCGGCCACGGCGCCCACCGTCTCGACGAGGCGCGGGTCCATCACCTCGGTGACGATGGGCAGGCCCGTCTCCGCCCGCGCCTCGGCCAGGATCTCCAGGCCCGCCCTCCCCAGGCCCTGGAAGGAGTGGGGGTTCGTCCGCGGCTTGTAGGCGCCGCCGCGGAGCATGTCGGCCCCGGCGGCGCGGCAGGCCCGGGCGACGGCGAGCGTCTGCTCCCGCGTCTCGACGGCGCAGGGGCCGGCGACGACGACGGGCCTCCCGCCGCCGACGACCACGGGGCCGACGCGGACCGGGCGCACCGAGCCCGGGGCGGACCACCGCGGGTCGCCCCGGCGCGTGACGGACAGGGTGGGGACGTCGTCGATGCTCATGGGTGCTCCTCCGTCGCCGTGCGTGCCACCGTCACGGGGGCCGGTCCGCGCCGGTCCCCGTCCGCGTCCAGCTCGATGACCCCCGAGGCGCCCCGCAGCGGCGGGGCCCCGAGCATCGCCGCCCGCATCCTCGCGCCGCTCCCGTCCGTGGCGTAGGCCGCCCGCGCCGCCGTCCGCACGGCGTCGAAGGCCGCCTCCGCCGGGCCCGCCCCGAGGGGGAGCACGGCCCCGACGGCCGCCGCCCCCGCCGCGCGCAGGAGCGCGTCCGCCTCCCCGGGGCCCGGGAGCAG
>CAZWGT010000336.1:2238-3431 GCA_964633345.1 uncultured Planctomycetota bacterium | reverse complement strand
CCAGGCGCGCGCCGACGGAAGCCCGGGTCACGAGGACCTCAGCACGAAGCCCACGCCGCGCACGCTGTGGACCAGACGGTCGCGGCCCCCGCGCTCGAGCTTGCGCCGGAGGTTGCCCACGTGGACGTCGATGACGTTGGCGTAGGAATCGAACGAGTCCCCCCAGACGTGCTCGGAGATCATCGTCCGGGTGACGACCGTCCCCTGGTTGCGCAGGAGGTACTCGAGGATGGCCGTCTCCTTGGGGGTCAGGTCCCCGACGGCCTCCCCGTCCATGGTGACGATTCGGGAGGAGGGATCGTAGGCGCGCCCGCCGATGGATAGGGCGGGCGGGCGGTCCGCCGGCCCACGGCGCAGCAGGGCCCGCAGGCGGGCGAGCAGCTCCGCGGTGGCGAAGGGCTTGACGAGGTAGTCGTCGGCGCCGCCGTCGAGGCCGCGGATCCTGTCCCCGAGGGCCCCCCGCGCCGTGAGGAGCAGGATGGGCACCCGGTTCCCGGCCCTGCGCACCCGGGCCAGGACGGCGAAGCCGTCGATCCCGGGCAGGTTCACGTCGAGGACGGCGGCGTCGAAGGACTCCCGGGTCAGCCGGTGGAGGCCGTCCTCGCCGTCGGCGGCGCGATCCACGGCGAAGCCCGCCTCGCGGAGCGCGTCGCAGAGCGCCCCGGAGAGGGCCGCGTCGTCTTCCACGACCAGGACCCGCATCCGTCCGATCCTAGCGCACGGGCGCGCCGTGAAGGACCACGAGGACGAGGTGCTCGGGGCCCGCCTCCACGCGCCAGGAGGCGGACGCGGAGGCGAGGAACTCCCGCAGCCGGGGATCCGACGAGGGGACGACCACGAGGAGGTCGCGGTGGGCGAGGCGCCGTTCCTCCTCCAGCGCCGCGAGGGTGCGCGCCACGGGGATCGGGCCGCCCATGCGCAGGGAGAGGATCCCCTCGATCTCCTCGGTCGGGCGGAACAGGACCGGTTCCCGGCCTTCCGCCCGAAGGGCGACCTGCTCCGCCACCGCGTCCATCCCCCGTCCGGCGTCCCCCGCGGGCCCCAGCGCCCGGAACCCCAAGGCCAGCCCCCCGGCGGCCATCGCGAGGGACAGGGCCAGCGTAAGAAATCCGTAAAAGAAATCCTGACCCACATCGTAAAAAATATTCTCTTATAAAAACAGATCTGTTTATAATACTTAATTGAATCATAAT
>CAZWGT010000336.1:0-2228 GCA_964633345.1 uncultured Planctomycetota bacterium | reverse complement strand
GGCGGCCCCGGCGCCGGCAAGAAGGACCCCGGCGACCGCTGGCAGGAGGTCCTCCGGCCGCGCCACCGCGGCGAGCACCGCCCCCCCGGCCAGCCCGGCCGCGCCGAGGCAGCCGACGGCGGTCCGGACGGCGCGCGCGTACCCCGTGGACGCGGTGCGGAAGTAGACGGCCTCGATCTCCACGGCGGCCATCAGGGCCGCCGCCGGCGCCAGGGGGAGGAGGTAGACGGGCCGCTTGGCCGCCGCCGCCGTGAGCAGGAGCAGCCCCGCTCCGAACCAGGCCGGCGGGATCCGGAGGAGCCCCCCCTCCCTCCAGCACCGCCGCGCCCCCAGCGCCGCGAGCGGGATCCAGGGGAGGAGGAACACGGGGGCGGCGGCGAGGTAGTAGAGGGGGCCGGCGGCGTGGTCGGGGGAGCCCCCCGCCGCCCGTTCCCAGTTGTTGTGGACGAGCACCGTGCGCACCGCCTCCGGTCCTTCGACCGCGTGGAGGGCCAGCAGCCACGCGGTGGGGGGGAGGACCGCGAGGAGGAGCGCGGGGAGGGACCACGGGTCGAGGAGGATCCGGAACCTGCGCGCGGCGAGCAGCGCCCCCCCCCAGCCGACGGCGATGAGGGCGGGGCCGACGGCGCCCTTCGCAAGGAACGCGGTTCCGGAAGCCGCCCCGGCCAGGAGGAGGGCCGGGCCCGGCGCCTCTCCCCCCAGCAGGGAGGCGAGGCCGATGAAGGCCAGGGTGACGAAGGGAGGGATGGCGTTGTCGGTCACGGCCCGGTGGGCGGCGGCGTGGAACCCGGAGGTGGTGGCGAGGAGGAGGACGGCGACGGCCCCCAGGCGCGTCCCCCCGATCCTCCTGCCGAGGAGGAAGGTCGCCGCCAGGGTGGCCAGAGCGAACAGGGCGGCGGAGGCGCGGAAGGCCAGCGGGCTCTGCGACCCCGTCGCCCGCAGGATCCCCGCGCCGGCCGCGTGGAACAGCGGCGGCTTCTCGAGGAAGGGGCGGCCGTTGAGGCGGGGGACGACCCAGTCCCCCGTGCGGGCCATCTCCGCGGTGATCCCCGCCTCCCGCGCCTCGTCGGGACCCCGGAGCTGGCGGTCGTGCTGCCCGGCGAAGGCGCAGAGGAGCGACGCCGCCAGCGCCGCCGCGAGGAGGAGCCGGTTGCCGTCCGCGGGCCTGTCCATCCGCCCATGGTGCGGACGGGCCGCTGAAGATTCCGTGAAGCCCCGCGCGCCCGGCCGTAGATTGGCCCCTCCCGGGGGCGATTAGCTCAGTTGGCTAGAGCGCCTGCTCGACACGCAGGAGGTCACTGGTTCAAGTCCAGTATCGCCCACCAGGCCCCCCCCGGACCCGGTCACGGACCCCGTCACCCCCCGTCGCCGCGAATCCCTACCGCCGGACCTTGACCCTCCGTCAGAATTGCCCGTCCGGCGCCCCCGACCCCGCCTTCCGAGCAAGGAGACACCCCATGCGCATCGGCGTTCCGAAGGAGATCAAGGACAACGAGAACCGAATCGCCATCACCCCCGCGGGGGTGGAGATGCTCGTCCACGACGGCCACGAGGTCATGGTCCAGGCCGGCGGCGGCGTGGGCTCCGGCATCGCCGACGAGGAGTTCCAGAAGGCCGGCGCGAAGATGGTGAAGAAGCCCGCCGACATCTTCGCGGCCGCCGACATGATCATCAAGGTGAAGGAGCCCCTCCCGGAGGAGTTCCCCCTCATCCGCAAGGGGCAGGTCCTCTACACCTACTTCCACTTCGCCGCCGCGCGCGAGCTGACCGAGGCGATGATCGAGTCGGGGGCCATCTGCATCGCCTACGAGACCGTCGAGGACGCCCAGGGGCGCCTCCCGCTGCTCACCCCGATGAGCGAGGTCGCCGGGCGCCTCTCCATCCAGGAGGGGGCGAAGTACCTCGAGAAGCCCATGGGCGGGCGCGGCGTGCTCCTCGGCGGCGTCCCCGGCGTGCCCCCCGGCGAGGTCGCGGTCCTCGGCGGCGGCGTGGTCGGCATCAACGCGGCCAAGATGGCCGCCGGCCTCGGCGCCCACGTCACCATCCTCGACATCTCGCTGGACCGGCTCCGGTACCTGGACGACGTCCTGCCGGCCAACGTGGACACGGCCTATTCCAACAGGCACAACATCCTCGAGTGCTGCCGCCGGGCGGACCTCGTCGTCGGGGCGGTGCTCCTGCCGGGCGCCAAGGCGCCGCACCTCATCAAGCGGGCCGACCTGGCCGTG
>CAZWGT010000335.1:0-3434 GCA_964633345.1 uncultured Planctomycetota bacterium | reverse complement strand
CAGGAAGCTCGGCCCCTTCGGCCGGAACATCGAGACGATCCGCGGGCTGGGGTACCGGCTCCGGGAGTCGCCCGGGGGAGGAGGAGAGTCCTGATGGGCTCGACCCTCGGTGGCCGGATCTTCGCCGCCGTCGCGGCCGCGCTCGGCGTGCTCTTCGTCGTCGGCGCCCTCCTCGCCGAGGGCCGCATCCGCTCCTTCGGGCGGACCGAGGTCGAGCGGCGACTGGCGGCGCTGGCGGCCGTCCTGGAGGCGACCGTGCGCCCCGCGCTCCTCGGTCGGACCGCGCCGCGGGAGCACCTGGAGGCGCTCCGCCGGCTTCCGCTCGGCGCCGGGGTGCGCCTGACCCTCGTGGCCGCCGACGGCTCCGTGCTCGCCGACACGGTGGCCGCCCTGCCCCTGGAGAACCACGGGGAGCGTCCCGAGATCCTCGCGGCGGCGGGGGCGGAAACCGGCGCCGACGCCCGGACGAGCGCCTCGACGGGGGAGCCCACCCTCTACTTCGCCCGCCGCCTGAAGGAGGGGGGTCGGACCCTGGGGTACATCCGGCTGGCGGAACCGCTCGAGGCGGCCGAGGCCGAGGTGGCCTCCATCCGCAGCGCCATCCTCCTCGGGGGGGCGGCGATGCTGGTCCTCGGCCTGGTCGCCTCCGCCCTCCTCGCCCGCAGGATCGCGCGGCCCCTGGAGGCCATGGAGGAGGCCGCGGCCCGCATCGCCGCGGGGGACCCGGCCGCCGCCGTTCCCGTGGAGGGCCCGGTCGAGGTCGCGAGGCTGGCCGAGTCCCTCAACCGCATGGCGGCCCAGATCCGCGGGCGCGTGGAGGCGGAGACGGCGGCGCGCGCGCAGCTGGAGTCCGTGCTGGCGGGGATGGTCGAGGGGGTCGTCGCGGTGGACGGGTCCGGGCGGGTGCTCTTCATGAACGGCGCCGCGGCGGGACTCCTCGGGCTCCCGGCCCCCCTGGCGGCCGGGGCGGATCCGCGGGAGACGGTGGCGTTCCCCGCGCTGGAGGCCAGCCTCGAAGGGGCGCTCGCGGGGCGGTCCCCGGACCCCGTGGACGCGCCCGCTCCCGGGGGCCGGGAGCGGATCCTGGGCATCCAGGCCGCCACGCTCGGCGGTGGCGCCGGCGCCGTGGCCATCCTCCGGGACGTCACCGGCGAGCGGCGCCTCGACGCGATGCGCAGGGAGTTCGTCGCCAACGTCTCCCATGAACTGCAGACCCCGCTCGCGGCCATCGCGGGGGCCCTGGAGACGCTGGAGGGCGGCGGCCTCGACGACGCCGAGAGGGCCGCCTTCCTGCAGATCGCCCAGCGGAACACGGTGCGGCTGAGGGCCCTCGTGCAGGACATCCTCGATCTCTCGGCCATCGAGTCGAAGGCGGCGGACCTGGTCCTCGTCCCCGTGGACCTCGCGGGCGTCCTGCAGGTCGCGGCGGCGCGGCTCGCGGAGGCGGCGGCACGCGCCGGGGTGGATCTGCGGATCGAGCCCTCCCCCCGCAGCGGCATCCAGGCCAGGGGGAACGCGGCCCGCCTCGAGCAGGCCTTCGTCAACCTGATGGAGAACGCACTGAAGTACACGCCGGCGGGCGGCCGGGTCTCGGCGCGCATCCTCGAGCGGGGAAGGGACGTCTCCGTGGAGGTGGAGGACACGGGGATCGGGATCCCCGCCGCCTCCCTCCCCCGTCTCTTCGAGCGGTTCTACCGCGTCGATCCCTCCCGCTCCCGGCAGGCCGGGGGGACGGGGCTGGGGCTCTCCATCGTCAAGCACATCGCCCTCGCCCACCACGGGCGGGTCGAGGTCCGGAGCGCCGAGGGGTCCGGCACGACGTTCACGGTCACGCTCCCGCTGGCATGACCCGCTCCCCGGAGGATTGACCCGGGGATCACGCGTCCTTCACGAAGCCTTCACGGGGGGGGGCCACTCTGGGGTCCGGTGCCGGGGTCCCCTCCGGCCGGGCCCGCGGTGGTCCCGGCCCGGGATCCCGATCCCATCCGGGGGAATCCCGGGAAGGAAGGTCCACGTGAGAAGCCCCGTCCTCGCCCTCGCGGCCGTCGTCCTCGGCTCCTCCCTCGCCGCCTGCGGCGGAAGGTCCTCCTCGCACGCGTCGATCCAGAACAAGGGCTCGGACACGCTCGTGAACGTGGCCCAGGCCTGGGCGGAGAAGTACCGGGAGGTGAACCCCCGGGTCGCGGTCTCCGTGACCGGGGGGGGGTCCGGTACCGGCATCTCCGCGCTCATCAACGGCACCGTCGACATCGCCAATTCCAGCAGGAAGATGAAGGACTCGGAGATCCGGCAGGCGAAGGCGAAGGGGGTCGAGCCCGTGGAGTTCGTCGTCGGCCACGATGCGCTGGCGGTCTACGTCCACAGGGACAACCCCCTGGAGTCCCTGACGCTCGCCCAGCTCGCGGAGATCTACGGCGAGGGCGGGAAGTCCGGGAAGTGGCAGGACCTGGGCGTCACCGTGCCCGGGGCCCGTGAAGGGAAGATCGTGCTGGTGAGCCGCCAGAACAACTCGGGGACGTACGAGTACTTCAAGGAGGCGGTCCTCGGCAAGCGCGAGTACCGGCTCGGCACCCTCGACATGCAGGGCTCCAAGGACGTCGTGGATCTCGTGGCCAAGACGCCGGGGGCCATCGGCTTCAGCGGCCTCGCCTACGACAACCCGCAGGTGAAGGTCCTGAAGATCTCCTCGGGGGAGGGGAAGCCCCCGGTGAAGCCCACCGAGGCCACGGCGCTGGACCTGTCCTATCCCATCGCCCGCCCCCTGTTCATGTACACCCGCGGCCGGCCGGCCGGGGACATCGGGGCCTACCTCGAGTGGATCCTCTCGGACGCGGGCCAGCGGATCATCCAGGAGAAGGGCTACTCCCCCGTGCGGCCGCTGGGCGGGAAGTAGGAGGCCCGGAAGGGGGGACGCGATGAACCACTACGAGGAACGCCTCGCCCGGGACCTGGGGGCCCTGCGATCCCGGATCGCCGCCCTGGGGGGGGTGCTGGACGCGGCGCTGGCGGCCTCCGTCCGCGCCTTCCTCGAGAGGGACCGGGACCTCGCCGCGGCGACCATCCTCGGGGACCGGCCGGTCAACCGCGCGACCCGGGACATCGACCGCCTCGCCCACGCCTTCGTGGCCCGCCACCTCCCGAGCGCGGGGCACCTGCGCTACATCTCCTCGGTCCTGCGGATGAGCATCGGCCTGGAGAGGATCGGGGACTACGCCGTCTCCATCTCGCGGGAGGCCGTCCAGAGCCGCTCTCCCACGCCGCCCACCGTGGCCCGGGACATCGAGATGATGGCGGAGCAGGCCCGGAGCGTCCTGCGGCAGGCGCTCAAGGCCTTCGACGAGCAGAACGCCGATCTCGCCCGCGGGACGATGGCCATGGAGACGCAGTCCAACACGGTCTTCCGCAAGGTCTACCGGGATCTCCTCGCGGAGGCG
>CAZWGT010000334.1:0-3469 GCA_964633345.1 uncultured Planctomycetota bacterium | reverse complement strand
TCGAGGAGGCCGTGGCCTCCGACGGGGGGGCGGCGGACGCCTGGGACGCCCTGGCCCGCGCGCGGCTGGCCGCGGGCCGCGTCCCGGAGGCCCTGGCCGCCTCCCGGACCGCCACGGGGCTGCGCCCCCTCGAGAAGGGGTTCGTGATCACCTGGGCCGAGGTGCTCCTCGCCCTGGGCAGGGGGGGGGAGGCCCTCGAGGCCCTCCGCTCGGCCCTCGGCCCGAAGCCGCCCTACGACCCCGCCGTCGCGCGGGCCTACGCCGACACGGAACTGCGCCTGGCGCGGGCGGACGTCTCCGCGGGCCGGCCCGGGGCCGCGCGGCGGAAGCTCCTCTCGGCGGGGCAGGTCTTCCGCGGCCACGGCGCCTGCGAGGAGCTGCTCGCCGAACTCGATCGGCAGATGCGGGCCGAGCGCCCCGAGGCGGAGAAGCGGATGGAGAAGGGCCCCGACGGGAACGTCCTCCTCGACGGCTGGCTCGTCTACGTCGTCTGGCTCTGCCGCTGGGGGGAGTTCGAGGAGGCGGAGCCCCACTTCCGGCGGATGCTGGACCTCCTCGGCACGTCGGCGATGGTCCACTTCCACTTCGGCCAGTGGTTCTGGGAGGAGAGGGGATCGGTGCAGGGGGTCGAGAGGGCCGTGGACGCCTACCGCCAGGCCATCGCCCTGGAGCCCTCCCACGTCGAGGCGTGGAACCGGCTGTGGCAGTGCCAGAGGCGGCTCGGCCGGAAGGAGGACGCGGCCTTCGCAGCGCGGCGTTTCCTCGAACTGGCGCCGAGCCACCCCGACGCCGCCGACGCCCAGCAGTTCCTGGGGGGGCGGTGACCGCCGGCCCGGGGCGGCGGGCGGGCCTCGCGCTCGTGGTCCTCCTCGCCCTCCTGGTCCACGCCCGCGCCCTCGACGGCGCCTTCTTCTACGACGACCACCGGTTCATCACGGACAACGAGCGCATCGCGGAGGTGGGGAACCCGGTCCGCTTCTTCACCGATCCCTCCGTCCAGGATCCCGGCATGGCGCCGGACATCTACCGGCCGCTCCGGACCCTGGCGTTCGCCGTCGAGAGGGCCGTCTTCGGCCTGAGGCCCGCGGCGTTCCACGCCGTGCAGATCCTCCTCCACGCCGGGTGCGCCGCCCTCGTGTACCTACTTCTGATACACCTCGGCCTCGGCGCCGCCGCCGCCGCCGCGGGGGGGGCGCTGTTCGCCGTCCACCCGGCGCAGGTGGAGGCCGTGGCGTGGATCTCCTCCCTGGCCGACGTCATGGCCGCGTTCTTCACCCTGCTCTCGATCCACGCCTGGCTCCGCTCCCGGGGCCCCGACCGCTGGTACGCGGCGTCGATCCTCGCGGGGCTCCTCGCCTGCCTCTCGAAGGAGGCGGCCATCGTGTTCCCGGGATTCCTCGTCCTCGCCGACCTCGTCCGCCCCGACGGCGGGGGCCCCGCCCGGGTGCGCGGGAACCTCCGCGCCTACGCCCTGCCCTTCCTCCTGGCCGCGGGCCTCGGCCTGGCGGTGAGGGAGATCCTCTCCTCGGGGCGGGGCGGGCGCGTCGGCCACATCGAGTGGTGGGGCGGGTCCGTCGCGACCAACCTGGCGCTGGCCGCCCGGGCCGCGGCCTACCAGGGGCTCTTCGCGATCCTCCCGTTCCGCCCCACGACGGAGTGGTACATGTTCCCCGACCGCTCCGCCCTGGCGCCGGCGGGGATCCTCTGCGGGCTCGCGGTCCTGGGCGTCCTCGCCGCCGCGGCGCGCGCGGCGCTGCGCGGCGGACGGGGCGCCCGGATGGCGGGGACCGGGGTCCTGTTCTTCGCCCTCGGCGGACTCATGACGAGCCACGTCCTGTTCACCGTCGCGATCTCCCGCACCGACCGCTTCCTCTACCTGTCGCTGGCCGGCGGGGCCCTCGCCTTCGCCGTCGCCGCGGAGCGCGTCCTCCGGGCGTGGCCCCGCGCGGGGACGGCCGCCGTCGCCGCGTCGCTCCTCTCGATGGCGGCCCTCTCCTTCGACCGGATCGCGATCTACCGGGACGAGGAGTCCTTCTGGAGGAACGCGACCCAGGGCCTGCCCGGGTCCCGCCCCGAGAGCCGGAGGATCGCCATCGCCAACCTCGAGGGGGTCGCCCTCCTCGACGGGGCCCTGGAGGCCCGGCGGCGGGGGGAGACGGCCAACGAGCGGGAGCTCCTCCGGCGCGCCCGCGAGGCCTTCGAGCGCCTGTCCCTCGACGCGGCCGCCCACAACGCCCTCTGGCGGCCCGTCGTGGGGCTCCTCGTCGATCCGGGGATGGAGGCGCGGATTCTCAACAACCTCGCCCTCGCCCGCCTGCGGAGCGGCGATCCGGCGGGGGCGCTGGAGGCCCTGGAGCGGGTCCGGGTCCTGGAGCCGGGCAGCTCCCGCGGCTTCCACATCGAGGCCCTGGCCCTGCGGGCCCTGGGACGGATCCAGGCGGCCGGCTGGCGGATGGAGGAATCCCTGAAGAGCCGGGCCCCGGGCCTCCCCGCGGCGGAATCGGCGGAGGTCCTGAACGAGGCGGCGGCGTGGCGGCTGTCCCGGGGACTCGACGGCGCGGCCCTGCGGGCCCTGCGCCTGTCCGCCTCCCTCGTCCCCTCGGCCGCGGACAACCCGGTCGTGGAGCAGGTCCCCGCCATGGAGGCCGCCGTCGGGGAGCGCCGCCGCGCCCTGGCCGCGGCCGCCGAAGCCGCGCCCGGGGAGTTCGGCCCCGCCGCCGCCCTGGTGCTCTACGAGGGGAGGGGCTGCGGCCCGGCCGCGGCGCGGGAGGCCTTCCGGCGGCACTTCGCCGGAGCGGCGGAGGCCCCGGCGCTGCGCGTCCTGTGGGCCATGGCCACCATGGAGGCGGACGACACCGAGGCCGGTTGGACGGCGGCGCGGGACCACCACGCGGAGACCCTGGCGAAGGCGCCCGGGGATCCCGGCGCCTCCCTCGGGCTCGCCCGCTGCCGGGAGAGCCTGGGCGACCGCCCCGGGGCGCTCCGCCTCTACCGCGAGGTCCTCGCCGCGGCGGGGATCGACGAGGGGGCCCGCCGGGACGCGGAGGAGGGGATCCGGCGGAACGGGGAGTGAGGTCCCCCTCCGGGCGCGATGAACGGCGAGGGGGGTGGTAGGGGCGACCCTTCGGGTCGCCCGGCCGTTCCGTCCCATGTCAACGGGGTGAGGCGCCCGGGCCGTTCGAGCGGTGTACCCCGTGTACGGGAACCGTCCTCGCGCCCCGCCTCTCAACGCCGCCCCCAGGTTGCCGCGCGGGCCGGGGACCGGCCCCCCCCCCGCCCCGGGCATTCCCCCCGATTCCCGCGGGCTCCTGTAGAATCCCGCCCTTCCCGGCCGGAGTCCGCCCAACGTGAACGCCCCCGTCGCCCCCTCCCGTCCCGCCCCCTCCCACCCGCCGTACACCTACGTCGACACCCCGGAGGGCGTGGCGGCCCTGGGCCTGCCCGCCGTGCTCAAGACCGCAAGCTTCGG
>CAZWGT010000333.1:0-3482 GCA_964633345.1 uncultured Planctomycetota bacterium | reverse complement strand
CGGGACGACCCAGCGGAGGGAAACGCACCCGCCGACGTTGACAGGGGGCCCGGGAAGGGTAGGCTCTGGGACGGTTCCGGCGAGGAGAGCATGACCCGACACCGACCCCTGGCTCCGGCCTTCGCCGCGATCGCGCTGCTGGCCGCGGCCGGCCAGGCGGCCAACCACGGGGTCGAGGCGCTCCCCGGGGACCGCTTCACCGCCGCGATCTCCCCGGCCGGCGACGCCGACGCCTACGTCGTCCCCCTCGGGACGGGGTCCCGGCTGTCGGTCGACGTCCGCGCGGCCCCCGGCGGGAATCTCCTGCCCACGCTGGCCGTCCGCGCTCCCTCCGGGCCCCTCGCCGAGGTGGACGGGCTGGTCCGCGGCGGCGGCACCCCCCGGATCGGCCTGAAGAACCTCCCCATCCTCGACACCGGGGGATGGGCCGTGATCGTGGGCGGGGAGGGCGGCACCACGGGGGCGTACGAGATCTCCTTCGCGGCGAAGTCCCCCACCCGTTTCGCGAGGAGGGGGCTGGCCGTGCCCGCCGGGGAGGACGGCCGGATCCCGTTCACGGCGGGGGACGGGGACCAGCTCGCCTTCTCGATCCGCTCCCGAGGAGGGGCGCTCCCGTCGGGGGTGACCCTCCGCGATCCGTCGGGCGCCGACGTCCCCTTCCCCGAGGGGGCCGTCGTCGCGCGCGG
This sequence comes from uncultured Planctomycetota bacterium, assembly GCA_964633345.1. Lineage (GTDB taxonomy): Bacteria > Planctomycetota > JAJSAM01 > JAJSAM01 > JAKLKS01 > CAZWGT01. The sequence goes on along the minus strand of CAZWGT010000333.1, from coordinate 2,796 downwards.
CCCGAGGATCTCCGCCCGCTCCATTCCGCTGTCGGGCCCCTTCGGCACGTGGGAGCTGCGCGTCCGGGCCGCGGAGGGAGGGAGCGCCCTCGTGGACGCGGCGCTCCAGGTCCGCTCCCCGAAGCCCCGGAAGCTCCACGCGGTCCTCGGCGCCGAACCCCGCCCCTCGACCCTCTCCCCCCGCGTGGGGAAGGCCGGCTCGGCCTTCGCCCTCGGGGGGAAGGACTTCGTCCCCGGCGCCCGGGTGCGATTCGGGGGGACGTGGACCGCGGGCGCCGCGGTCGACGGGGGGACCACCGTCACCGGGGCCGTCCCCGACGGCGCCGAGGCCCAGGCCGGGCTCCAGGTGGTCGTGGTCGTGGCCAACCCCGACGGGCAGGAGAACCCCCTCTCCGGGTTCTTCCAGTACCTCGGCCCCCCGAAGCCGGAGTCGGTCACCCCCGTGTTCCAGCCGCCCGAGGGAGGGTTCCCGCTGGTCGTCCGGGGGAGGAACTTCCGTCCCGGGTTCACCCTCTCCATCGGGGGCGTCCCCGTGGCGGGCGCGACGCTGAACCCCCTGGGGGAGATCCTCTGCACCTCGCCGCCCCACGCGATCGGCACGGCGTCCGTCGCGGTGACCGACGAGTTCGGGCGCACCGGCACCCTGCCGTCGGGGATCACCTACATCGGTCCCCCCGTCCCGCAGTCCGTCGCCCCCGCGTCCTCCACGTTCACGGGCGGCCGGGTCCACACGCTCTCCGGGCAGTCGTTCCAGCCGGGGCTGCGGGTCTTCGTGGACGGCGTCGAGTGCGAGGACGTCGTCTTCGTGGACTCGGCCCGGCTGCGGTTCCCCATGCCTCCCGGGCCCGCGGGGACCTTCGACGTCTCCGTGGCGGACGACTTCGGCAGGACGGCCGCCGCGGCCGGGGCCGTGCGCCGCCGGGGGCCCCTCGTCGACGCATCGGCGGAGGCGGTCCCCGCGGCCCCCCCGGGCCACGAGTACTTCGCGCGCGCCGCCGCCCTCGGGGACCTCGACGGGGACGGGGTCGCGGACCTCCTGCTCTCGACGCCCTACCCGGCCTACGACGGGACGACCTACCGGTACCTCCCGGCGGCGCGGGTCCTGCGGAACGACGGCGGGGTGTTCACGGACGCGACCGGGGATCGGCTGGCCGGCTTCGCCCACGCCCTGGACCTCGGGCAGGCCTCCCTCGTCCTCCTCGGCGACCTCGACGGCGGGGCGGGGAACGAGATCGTGCTCTCCGCGGCGTACCCGATCTCGAGCCAGGCCTACACCTTCACGCGCGGCGGGACGGTCTACTCCTACGCGACCCTCGGCTACTACGGCGGCACCTACGCGGATCCCGACACCTACGTCTCCACGCGGATCCTGGCCGGCGCGACGGGGGAGCCGCTCGCCGACGCCACGGCGACGCGGATGCCGGCCCCCGGCTCCACCCCGTACCGGGGGTTCGGCGAGCGGTGGCAGGCCGCGGCCGGGGCCCTCGGGGACCTCGACGGCGACGGGGACGACGACATGGTGCTGTCCGCCCCCGGATTCCTGGTGAAGGGGACCGTCACCTCCTCGACCTACTACGGAGGTGTCACGTACCTCATCCAGTCCTACGCCTACGCGGGCTCGACCCGGATCCTGCGGAACGACGGGAAGGGGGCCTTCGCGACCCGGGCGGGGGACATGCCCGCCATCACCTTCATGAACGGCTACTACGCGTCGCGCGTGGCGGAGGAGTTCGACGCGTCGGCGGTCTCCCTCGGGGACCTCGACGGGGACGGGGACGCCGACCTGCTCCTCGCCCGCTCCTATCCCAAGCTCGTCTACCACCTCGACACGGGGTCCGGGAGCTACTCCGTCTACTACACGACGGCGCTCCGGCTGCTGGACAACGACGGGACGGGGCGGTTCGTCCGGGACGTGAACGGGGTGCCCCCGCCCGAGGGCGCCGCCGTCCCCGGGGATCCCGAGTTCTGGCAGGGGACGGCCTCGGCCCTGGGGGATCTCGACGGGGACGGGGATCTCGACCTCGTCCTCGGGCGCCCCTCGGCCTTCTACTGGTACGACGCCGCGACGACCTCCTACAGGCTCCTGCCGGCGCTGCGCATCTTCACGAACGACGGGGCGGGGACCCTCGCCGAGGACACCGGCTCGTTCCTCCCGACCGCCGCCTTCCTCGGCGGCGGCGCCGGCACCATCCTCGACGCGCGGAGCGTCGTCCTCGGGGATCTCGACGGGGACGACAGCCTCGATCTCGTCGTGTCGGGCCAGACCTACTACGTCTACGCCTACGCCGGGGCCCCCTACGGCCCGCAGGGCCTCCTCGCGGCGGGGGAGCACCTCGCCACGCGCGTCTTCCTCAACGACGGCGCGGGGAAGCTCGCGGACCTCTCGGAGGCGTGGCTGCCGAAGCCGGTGAACGGGGACCTCTTCCCGGCGGACGCCGCCCTCCTCGGGGACCTCGACGGGGACGGGGACCTCGACCTCGTCCTCGCGTCGGACTCCTACCCCTACTCCTCCGGGACCTCGGGGACCGCGACGAACCGTCCGCTGCGCGTCCTGAAGTGCGAATAGCACGTCCCGCTGCGCGGGGCGGGCCGGGCCGATCAGGGGGACGCGGGCCCTCGGGACGGCGCCACCCCTCGGTCGGCGATCCGCCCGATCGGTTCTCCGCCTCGGGCGCCGTCCCGGCACCCTTTCGTTGACGTTCGAACCCGCCCGGGAGGAGAGGGCCGGCCTCTTGGCCCTCTCCTCCCGGGCGGAACGGCCGCACCACTCCGCGGGAACGAACCGGCCTCCGGTTT
>CAZWGT010000332.1:0-3528 GCA_964633345.1 uncultured Planctomycetota bacterium | reverse complement strand
CGCGATCGTCCGATCCTCTCCGGACGATCGCGATCCGGGAGCCCCGCGCCGCCCTCGGCGGCGCGGAACGATCCCGCGGTGGAGGATCGCCCGACAGCCTCCGTCCCTCGTTCGCGCGGACGAAGGGGGAGCGCTAGGATGCGCGGATGCCCCCCCGCGCGCCCCGCGTCCTCTACTCCCGCCGCCGGATCGCCCGGCGGGTGAAGGAGATCGCCCGGGAGGTGGACCGCCGCTACCGCGGCCGGTCCTTCACGATCTGCGGGGTCCTGACCGGAGGGGCGATCTTCGCCGCCGACCTCGCCCGGGCCGTGCGCAACGACCGGGTGGAGATCGACTTCGTGAAGGCCTCCTCCTACGGCAAGGGGCGGGTCTCCTCGGGGCGCGTGGAACTCACGGTCCTCGACCCCGCGGGTATCCGGGGCAAGCACGTGCTCGTCGTCGAGGACATCTTCGAGACGGGGCGCACCCTGGCGGAGGTCGTGAAGGGCCTCCGGGCCCGCGGCGCGCGCAGCGTCCGCACCGCCGTGCTCCTCGTCAAGCCCGGCCGCCGCGTGACGGGACCCCTGCCGGACTGGGTCGGGTTCACGATGGAGGAGGAGTCCTTCGTGGCCGGCTACGGCCTGGACGCGGGGCACCGCTGGCGCAACCTCCCCGACATCGTGGTGCCCGCGGATCCCGCCCGATGAGCATCGAGGACCGGGACTGGATCCGGGAGCCGGAGCGCCGCGGCTTCTCCTTCGCCGGGTTCCCTCCGATCCTGACCGTCGTCTCCGCCACCGCCGTCGCCTTCCTCGTCCAGTCGGCCGTCGCCAACGGCTCCCCGGCGGGGGACGCCTGGATCCACGAGCACCTCGCCCTCTCCCGGGAGGGCGTGCTGCGCGGGGAGGCCTGGCAGCCGATCACCTACCTGCTCCTCCACGGCGGCCTCGCCCACCTCTTCTGGAACATGGTGGGCCTGTGGGCCTTCGGGACGATCCTCCGGGACCACGCCTCCGACCGGACCCTGTGGCTCACCTACCTCGCCGGGGGGATCGCGGGGGCGGCCGCCTGCGTGCTCTGGGACCTGGCCCTCCCCTCCGTCGCGGGGGCCCGGGTCGTGGGGGCCTCGGGGGCGGTGACGGCGATCCTCGTCGCCGCGGTCTGCCGCGCCCCGCGGACGCCCATCCACGTCTTCCTCATGCCCCTTCCCGTCCCCCTCTGGATCCTCGGCGCCCTCTACCTCGCCCTCGACCTGATCGCCGCGGTCCGGATCTGGGCCGGAGGGGAGAGCGGCGGCGTGGCGGTGCAGGCCCACCTCGGCGGGGCGGCGGCGGCGGTCGCCCTGTTCCTCCTCGCCCGGGGCCGCGCGCCGGCCCCGCGCCGCTCCCGGCGGGAGGCGGTCGGCGACGACGAGCGCCTCGAGCCGCCGGCACCGCCGCCCGAGGAGGCCCCGGGGCGCCGCGACGAGGCGCGGGTGGACGCGCTGCTGGCGAAGATCCACGCCTGGGGGATGGCCTCCCTCACCGAGGAGGAGAGGGAGTTCCTCAAGCGGGCGTCCGAGAGGTACCGGGGGCGCGGGAAGTGACCCCGCGCCCCCGGCCTTCGCCCGCCTAGGACTTCGCGGCCGCCGCCTTCAGGCGCTTCGCCACGCCCGGCGCCGGCGCCTCGCCCGCCGCCCCGGCCTGCAGGCTCGTGATGGCGGCGATGTTGACGATCTCGCTGACCGAGGACCAGTGGTTCAGCACGTTCACGGGCCGCCGCATGCCCATGAGGATGGGGCCGATGACCTCCGCCTCCGCTAGCCGCTGGGCCAGCTTGTAGGCGATGTTGCCCGACTGCAGGTCGGGGAAGATGAGCACGTTGGCGTCGCCGCGGATCTCCGAGAACGGGAAGGCGCTCTCGACGATCTCGGGCACGAGGGCCGTGTCGGCCTGCATCTCCCCGTCGATGACGAGCGTCGGGTCGAGGCCCCGGGCCAGCCGCACCGCGTCCGCCACCTTCTTCGCCAGCGGGTGGTCCACGGTGCCGAAGTTGCTGAAGGAGAGCATGGCGATGCGGGGGGTGGTGTCGAAGAGCGTGCGCACCGTCTTCCCCGCCAGCACGGCGATGTCGGCCAGCGCCGCGGCGTCGGGCTCGATGTTGACGGTGGCGTCGGCGAAGAACATGACCCGCTTCCGGAAGACCACGAGGTACATCCCGGCCACCCGCTTGGCACCCTCCCGGGTGTGGAGGATCTGCACGGCCGGCCGGATGGTGGCGGGGTAGGGGCGGTTCAGTCCGCAGACCAGGCCGTCGGCCTTCCCCCCCTCGACGAGCAGGATCCCGTGGACGAGGGGCAGGTTGGACTGCTCCATCGCCTCGCGGGGGGTCATGCCGCGGCGCCCGCGCAGCTCGAGCAGGCGCCCGGCGAAGCGGTCGCGGTCGGGGCTCGTCGCCACGTCCACGATCTCGCAGTGCCCGAGGTCGGCGCCGATCTGCTCGGCGGCGGCGCGGATGCGCGCCCCGTCCCCGACGAGGACGGGGATCGCGGCCTCCTCCTCGAGGAGGATCTGGCAGGCGCGGAGCACCTTCGGCTCCTCCGCCTCGGGGAAGACGATCCGCCGCGGCGCGCGGCGGGCCTTGTTGAAGACCGCCCGCATGGTCTCGCGGCCCTTGCCGAGCATGCGCTCGAGCCGCTCGCGGTAGCGGTCCATGTCCGGGATGGGGAGGCGGGCGACGCCCGTCTTCATGGCCGCGGCGGCCACGGCGGGGGCCTCCCAGAGCAGGACCCGCGGGTCGAGGGGCTTGGGGATGATGTACTCGGGGCCGAAGCGCATCTCCTGGCCGCCGTAGGCCCGCTTGACCTCGTCGGGGACGTCCTCCCGGGCGAGGTCGCGGCGCGCGAAGGCCGCGGCCATCTTCATCTCCTCGTTGATGGCGCGGGCGCGGCAGTCGAGCGCCCCGCGGAAGATGTACGGGAACCCCAGGACGTTGTTGACCTGGTTGGGGAAGTCGGAGCGGCCCGTGGCCACGATGAGGTCGGAGCGGACCGACTTGGCGAGGTCCGGCATGATCTCGGGCGTGGGGTTGGCCATGGCGAAGATGATCGGCCTCTTCCCCATCGACTTGACCATCTCCGGGGTGACGAGGCCGGCGAGGGAGACGCCCACGAACACGTCCGCCCCCTTCATCGCGTCGCCGAGGGTCCGGCACTTCGTCTTCGTCACGAAGCGGGCCTTCTCCGGCGTCCACTCGGCCTGGCGGCCCTCCCAGAGGACGCCCTTGCTGTCCACCATCATGAAGTTCGCGCGGGGTACCCCGGCCCGGATCATCATCTCGGCGCAGGAGATGCCCGCCGCGCCGGCGCCGGAGAACACGACGCGGACCGAGTCCATCCTCTTGCCCGCGATCTCGACCGCGTTCATGAGGCCCGCCGTCGAGATGATGGCCGTCCCGTGCTGGTCGTCGTGGAACACGGGGATGTCCATCGTCCGCTTCAGCGTCTCCTCGATGACGAAGCACTCCGGGGCCTTGATGTCCTCGAGGTTGATCCCGCCGAAGGTGGGCTCG
>CAZWGT010000331.1:0-3536 GCA_964633345.1 uncultured Planctomycetota bacterium | reverse complement strand
CCGAACCCCCCGTGTCCGAATTCGTCCACCTCCACGTCCACAGCGACTACTCCCTGCTCGACGGGGCCGCCCCCGTCGACGGGCTGGTCAAGGCCGCCGCCGCCCGGGACATGGGGGCGCTGGCCCTCACCGACCACGGGAACCTCTTCGGCTCCCTCAACTTCTACGGGGCGGCGAAGAAGGGGGGGCTGAAGCCGCTGCTGGGGTGCGAGATGTACATGGCCCCCGGCTCCCGGAAGGACCGGCAGAAGGACCCCGGGTCGAACATCGCCGCCTACCACGTGACCGTCCTCGCCAAGGACCTCGCCGGCTACAGGAACCTCGTCAAGCTCGCCTCCACGGCCTACATGGACGGCTTCTACTACACCCCCCGCATCGACCGGGAGGCCTTCGCCGCCCACCACGAGGGGCTCGTCGTCCTCTCCGGCTGCCTCAAGGGGGAGGTGAGCCACTCGCTGCGCACCGGGAACCGCAGGCGCGCGCTGGAGGCGGCGTCCTTCTACAAGGACCTCCTCCACGACGACTTCTTCATGGAGGTCATGCGCACCGGGGCCGAGGGGCAGGACGAGAACAACGACCAGCTCGTCGCCCTCGCGCGGCAGATGCGCATCCCCCTCGTCGCCACCAACGACGTCCACTACCTCGCCGAGGACGACTTCCTCGCCCACGAGGCCCGCATCTGCATCTCCACCGGGCGCACCCTCGACGACGAGGACCGGCTGAAGACCACGGCCAACAACTACTGGCTGAAGACCCCCGACGACATGGAGCGGCTCTTCCACGACCTGCCGGAGGCGGTGCGCAACACCGCCGAGATCGCCCGCCGCTGCTCCCTCGCCCTGGACTTCAAGGGCCAGCACCTGCCGCGCTTCACGCCCCCCGACGGGGAGGACGCCGTCCCCTTCTTCCGGCGCCTCTGCCGCGAGGGCCTCGCCCGCCGCTACCCCGGCGGGGACCCCGCCGCGCGGGAGCGCCTCGACCGGGAGATGGCCGTCATCGAGAAGATGGGGTACGTCTCCTACTTCCTCATCGTGTGGGACTTCATCCGCTTCGCCAGGGAGCAGGGCATCCCCGTCGGCCCCGGCCGCGGCTCCGCCGCCGGGTCGATCGTGTCCTACTGCCTGTCGATCACCGACATCGACCCGCTCCGGTACGGCCTCCTCTTCGAGCGCTTCCTCAACCCCGAGCGCGTGTCGATGCCCGACATCGACATCGACTTCTGCCGGGACGGGCGCGAGAAGGTGATCCAGTACGTCAACCGCAAGTACGGCGGGCCGGAGAACGTGAGCCAGATCATCACCTTCGGCACCATGGCGGCCCGCGCGGTGCTCCGGGACGTCGGGCGGGTGCTGGCCGTCCCCCTCTCCGAGGTGGACGCCATCGCCAAGAAGGTCCCCGCGGGCCCCGGCGTCACCCTGGACGACGCGCTCCGCCAGGAGCCGGAGCTCGCCGCCCTCCGGGAGGATCCGCGCTACCGCAAGCTCTTCGACATCGCGCTGCGCCTCGAGGGGTTCCACCGCCACGCCTCCGTCCACGCCGCCGGCGTCGTCATCGGGGACGGGCCGCTCCGCGAGCACGTGCCGCTCTACAGCGACGGCAAGAGCGTCACGACCCAGTGGACCATGGAGGAGCTGGAGAAGATCGGCCTCCTCAAGATGGACTTCCTCGGCCTCAAGACGCTCACGGTGCTGGCCAGCGCCGTGCAGCTGGTGCGGAGGAACCGCGGCGTCGCCGTCGACCTCCGCGCCCTGCCCCCGGGGGATCCCACCACCTACGCGATGCTGACCCGGGGGGACTCCTTCGGCGTGTTCCAGCTCGAGTCCGGCGGGATGCGGGACATCCTCCACCGCCTCCAGCCCGACCGCTTCGAGGACCTCGTCGCCATCAACGCCCTCTACCGCCCCGGCCCGCTCCAGTCCGGGATGGTGGAGATGTTCATCAACCGCAAGCGCGGGTTCGAGCCCGTGGAGTACCCCCACCCCTCGCTCCGGGAGGTCCTCGAGGAGACGTACGGGACCTTCGTCTACCAGGAGCAGATCATGCGCATCGCCAACGTGCTGGCGGGGTTCTCCCTGAACGAGGCCGACGGGCTGCGCAAGGCGATGGGCAAGAAGCGCCCGGAGGAGATGGCCCAGTACCGGGACCGCTTCGTCGAGGGGGCCGAGAAGCGGGACTGCCCGCCGGCGACGGCCCAGCGGATCTGGGACCTCATCACCCCCTTCGCCGAGTACTGCTTCAACAAGAGCCACTCCGCCGCCTACGCGGTGGTCACCTACCAGACGGCGTGGATGAAGGCCCACTACCCCGTGGAGTTCATGGCGGCGTTCCTCACCTGCGACATGGGGAACACCGACAAGCTCGTGGAGGGCGTGGACCAGGTCCGCCGGATGAACCTCCCCCTCCTGCCCCCGGACATCAACCGCAGCGACGTCGGCTTCACCCCGGACGGGGAGTCGATCCGCTTCGGCCTGGCCGGGATCCGCGGCGTCGGGGAGAGGGCGGTGGCCTCCATCCTCGAGGCCCGGACGAAGGCGGGCGGGCGGATCGAGTCCCTCTTCCAGCTCTGCGAGACCGTGGACCAGCACCTCGTGAACCGCCAGGTCCTCGAGGCCCTGGCGAAGTCCGGCGCCATGGACGGCCTCCTCCCGCCGGGCGCGAAGGGCGGCGCGCGCTCCCGCCTGCTGGAGGCCCTCGACCAGGCCATGCGGCTGGCCGGCGAGGTCCAGGCGGACCGCAGCGCGGGCCAGCTGAACCTCTTCTCCGGGGGCGGGGCGAAGGGTGCGGCGGCCGCCGCCCCGGCGCCGGAGCGGGAGCTCCCCGCGGTCCCCGACTGGCCGGAGAACCAGGTGCTGGCCTTCGAGAAGGAGACCCTGGGCTTCTTCATCTCGAGCCACCCGCTGGCGGCCCACGAGCGGACGCTCCGCGCGCTGGCCACCCACACGACGGCCGACCTCAAGCGGCCCGGGGCGGCGGGCCGGGTGCGCGTCGGGGGGATCCTCGCCGCCGTGCAGGCGCGGTTCCCGAAGAACGGCCCCAACAAGGACCGCAAGTACGCCCGCTTCCGCATCGAGGACTTCGACGGCACCCTCGACGGCGTGGCCTTCTCCGAGGCCTACGAGAAGCACCGGGAGGAGATGCAGAGCGACCGCATCGTCTTCCTCGAGGGGACCCTGGCCGCCGACCGCGAGGAGGCGTCGCTCCGGGTGGACCGCGTCATCCCCGTGGAGACGGCCCTGGAGTCCCTCGTCTCCTCGGTGGTCGTGTCCGCCGGGGCCCCCGGCGAGGGGGCGTCCCACGCCTTCCGGGCGTTCCGCGCGGTCCTCGAGGCCCACCCGGGGGCGGCCCCGGTCTTCGTGGACCTCGAGCCGAAGCCGGGCTTCGAGGCGGTCTTCAAGGTCGAGGGCCTGCGCGTGAAGCCCGGCCCCGTCCTCGTCGCGGCGCGGGAGGGGATCTTGGGCCCGGGCTGCCTGATGTTCGGACGGGCCCCGGTCCCGGCGCCGCCGCGGCGGGCGTGGGGGGGTGGGTAGGGGCGACCC
>CAZWGT010000330.1:262-3537 GCA_964633345.1 uncultured Planctomycetota bacterium | reverse complement strand
CATGGAACGGACCATGGCGAGCGACTCCTGGAATTGAGTCTCCGCGCGATCCGGCCTCCCGACTTGCCTCCAGAGCGCCGCGAGGAGCACTCCGATGAACGGCCCGGGATCTCCTTCCACACCCTGCAGCGCCGCCAGGTCCTCCAGAGCCCTCGCGACGTCCCGTTCCTTGGCCCGCGCCATGGCCCGCGCGAACAGGCTCCGGGCGAGTAGAGTGCGGTTTTCCGCCCCGCCGGTGATGACCGCCGTGAACCTCTCGATCGCCTCGGGCCGCCTCCCCTGCAATTGGAGAGTGCGGCCCTCGAGATACGCCTCCAGCGGCGCAACCCCGACCGGGCACCCGCGGGCGATGGCCTCCTCGGCGTCCCCCTCGGCGAATTTCCCGTTCGTATGCAGAATCAGGGCCCGCGCCAGGTGAAATGCCCTCTCCCCTAGCCCTCTCCGACGCGCCTCCTCGAGGTCCGACGAGCGCTCCTCGAAAGGACGGAATCCCTCGAGGGCCGGACGCACGCTGATGAATGCGCGCTGGGCATACGCCTCCATGCGCTGCGGCCGGAGTTCGATGGCCCGGGTCAGCATCTCGAAGGCCTGCTCGCAATAGGGCCTCGAGGTTCTGAAGATCCCTCCGTCCTGGACATCCACGAAGCGACTCGCGGCCCGGTCCGCCTCGGCGCAGAGCCGGTCGTAGGCGGCCTCCCGCTCCGCCTCGGCGCGGCGCCCCTCCCGGACCGCGAGCACCGCGACCGCCGCGGCGAGCAGGGCGGCGGCCGCGATGGTGGACGAGAGGGCCTTGCGTCGGCGCACCGCCCTCGCGAACCTGCCCAGGGGCCCGACGCGGCGCGCCCGGATCGAGGCCCCCTCGGCGAACGACCGAAGGTCCCTCGCCATCTCCCCCGCCGTCCCGTAGCGCCGCTCCCGCTCCTTCTCCATGGCCTTGAGCACGATGGTCTCGAGGTCCCTGGGGATCCGGGCCTCGTACCGGCGCGGGGACGCCGGGTCGCTCGCGAGGACCCGGGCGCAGGTCTCGCGGAGGTCCTTCCCGCGGAAGGGGGGACGCAGCGTCAGGACCTCGTAGAGAGTGGCCCCGAGCGAGTACACGTCGGTGCGGGCGTCCAGGCGCTCGCCGCCTCCCCCCGCCTGCTCGGGGCTCATGTAGGCCGGGGTCCCGAGGAGGTCGCCCGCCGCGGTCACGGAGGGTCCCTCCCCCTGCATCCGGGCGAGGCCGAAGTCCAGGACCTTGAGGGCGCCGTCGGCGTCGAGGATGAGGTTGGAAGGCTTGAGGTCGCGGTGGACGATTCCGGCCTGGTGCGCGACCTCCAGCGCCTCGGCCACCCCGGCGAACATCCGCGCCACCTGCTCGTAGTGCTCCCGGCTCCCGGTGGCGGTCCCGAAGGTCCCCGGGGTGCCCGTCGGGGTCCGCTCCCCGGGGGGCCTCCCTCGCAGCCGGCGGAGGTCCTCGACGACCTGCGCCAGCGGCCGACCGTGGACGAGTTCCATGGCGTAGAACCAGACCCCCCCCTCCTCGCCCATCCCGTAGACGGGAACGAGGTTGGTGTGATGGACGCGCCCCGCCGCCCGCGCCTCCCGCTGGAACCGCCTCACGGCCCGGGTGCTGGTGGTGATGGCGGGGTAGAGGACCTTGAGCGCGACCTTTCGACCCATCGGGGTCTGCTCCGCTTCGTAGACCACTCCCATCCCCCCGCGGCCGATCTCCCGCAGGATGCGGAACTCCCCGAGGCTCCGCGGCGGGCCGCCCTCGGGGACGCCGCCCGCCGCCGCGACCCTGTCGAACATCTCCAGGGCGGCGAAGTGGGCCACGAGCACCTCGGCCAGGTCGGGATGCTCCCGGATCACCTCCGGCGGACTCTGGGCCTCCCCGCGCTCGTTGCGTTCGTGCCAATCCGCGAGGATCGCGGCGACCCGGTCCTCTTCAGGCATCGGGCGCCTCCCGTCCGTCCCTTCGGAGGGCCTCGCTGAGGCGCACCATGGCGCGGCCGTAGAGCTTCTTCACCGCCTCGCGGGAGCGGCCCATCTCGACCGACGTCTCCGCCAGCGTCCGCCCCTCGAGCCGCACCAGCCGGAGCACCCGGCCGTAGTCCTCGGGCAGGTCCGCCAGCGCCGACCGGACCGCCTCCCGGAGCTCGGCGCCCGCGGCCGCCTCGCTCGGGGAGGGGCCGGCGGCGGCGAAGGCACCGGTGTCCGGCCGGTCGCCCCGGGTGACCTCGCGGCCGGCCGAGCGGCGGGCGGCGCCGTCGTGGCGACGCAGAGCGGTGAGCGCCTCGTTCTCGGCGATCCGGAGGAGCCATCCGCGGATCGTCCCGTTCCCGCGCGGCTGGAATCCGTCCGAACCCTGGAACGCGGCCAGCCGGGCCTCCTGGAGGACGTCGGCGACCGACACCCGGCGCCGGATCCGCGCCGGGAGGAGGCGGAGGACCCTCCCCCGCAGGACCGCCAGGTGGCGATCGAACAGGATCCGGAAGGCATCGGCGTCGCCCCCCCGGACGCGCCGGAGGAGGACCTCGTCCGGGATCGCCCCGTCGTCCGTCGAGGCCATGGGTGCACCCCCACCCAGGTACAACGCGGATCCTAGTTCGCCGGGGACCCGGAAGGCAATGGGGCCGGCGCGCGTCCCCGCGGAGCCCGGGATCGCGTTCCTACGGGTGCGGGGAGCAGGGATCTCCCGGGCGGCAGGGCCCGGGGGCGCCTCCCGGCGGAGGAGGAAGCCATGATGCGGACGATCGGGCCGCGGCTGTTCACGGTGCTGGTGGGAGCGATGGCGGTCCTCGGGCCCCTGGGAGCACCGTCGGCCGCCGGGGGCGGCAAGCCTTCCCCTGGACCGGCACCCGACCCGGCCATCGCCTTCGTCTCGTCCCGTTCCGACCGGAACTGGAACTACAGCGAACTCAAGGTGGTGGATGCGGACGGGGCCAATCCGAAGGTCCTCCTCTCCCGGCGCGAGAGGATCGGGACGACCTTCGTGAGCCGGATCACCCACCCGGACTGGTCCCCCGACGGCCTGTCCCTGGTCTTCAAGATCGGGGGGGAGGGCCTGTGGACGGTGAATCGCGACGGGTCGGGGCTCCGCCCGATCATCCAGGACCCCGTGGGTCTCTGGGGAGACGCGGCCTGGTCGCCGTTCCCCGTGCCCGGTGCGCTCGGCCAGAACAGGCCCCGGATCGCGTACCTGTACACCCCCCAGCCGGCCGACAGCCTCTCGACGACGGACCTCTATCTCGTGAATCCCGACGGAAGCGGGACGGTCCGGGTGACGAACT
>CAZWGT010000330.1:0-252 GCA_964633345.1 uncultured Planctomycetota bacterium | reverse complement strand
CGGGGATCGGCGAGGAGGAGCCGACCTGGTCGCCCTCGGGGTCGAGGCTCGCGCTCGCCCTCTTCAACAACGACTCCGATCTCAGCCACAGGACCCTCGGCATCCATGACTTCGTGGCGGACACCCTCAACGAGGTGGCGCCGGGGGGAGGACTCGCCGGGGCGAGGATCATGAGCCCTTCCTGGTCCAAGGCGAGCGAGAGCCGGCTGGCGCTGCGCGCGATGGGCGCCGACGGGAAGGACTTCGACCTCT
>CAZWGT010000329.1:0-3557 GCA_964633345.1 uncultured Planctomycetota bacterium | reverse complement strand
CCGCGGTTGCGGAGCACCGCCTCCACCATCTGGGCCGCCGACGTGGCCGGGGCGTAGTACGCCGAGCCGGTCTTCAGGAGGGCGACGATCTCCCCCCCGCCCTTGCGGGTGCGGTCGGAGAGGCGGTCGATGGTCGCCTGGTCCATCAGCTCGGTGATGGGGATCCCGTTCACCGTCGAGTAGCGGGGCAGCGGGACCATCGTGTCCCCGTGGCCGCCGAGGACCATGGCGGAGACGTCCGTCACGGAGACCTTGAGCTCCATGGCGATGAAGGTGCGCAGCCGCGTGCTGTCGAGGACGCCGGCCATGCCGACCACCCGCTCCCGGGGGAACCCGGTGACCTTGAGGGCCACGTAGGTCATCACGTCGAGGGGGTTCGTGACCATGATGACGACGGCGTTCGGGGCCTTCGCCTTGACGGCCTTCATGGCTCCGCCGACGATCTCGAGGTTCTTCTTGAGGAGGTCCATCCGGTCCATGCCCGGCTTGCGGGCCAGGCCCGCGGTCATCACGACCACGTCGGCGCCGGCCACGCCCTCCTCGACGTTGTTGCTCCCGGACACCTGGCAGTCGTAGTCCTGGAGCGGCCCTGCCTGGCGCATGTCGAGGGCCTTGCCCTGGGGCATCCCCTCCATGATGTCCACGAGCACCACGCTCGAGGCGGAGTCCCGCTGGGCGAGCACGTGCGCGCAGGTGGCCCCGACGTTCCCGGCCCCGATCACCGTCACCTTCGCCATGGCTTGTCTCTCCTCGTTGTTCGCGGTGCGCGCCGCGTGCCCCCGCGCCGGCGGAACGGCGGACCCTGACGGGGGCTCAAGATACCGCGGCCCCTACTTCGGGGCCTCCTCCTTCGGGCCCCCGTCCGCGGGCTTGTCACTGTCCTTCGGCCGGCCTCCGTCCCCGGTGCCGGGAGGGGGGATGCCGGCCTTCTCCCTGGCCTTCTGGAACCTCTCCATGGCCTGGCGCTTGTTCTCCTCCTCCACCTTCTTCCACTTCTCCATGTACGCGTCGGCCTCCTTCTCGTTGCCGAGGTCGCGCTGGCAGAGGGAGAGGTAGTAGATGGCCCGCACCATGGTCTGGTCGAGGGCGAGGGCCCGCTGCAGGCGCTCGATGGCCTTCTCCGGCTCCCCGCGCTTGTGGTGGTGGATCCCGCGGTAGAGCTCCGAGAGGCCGGTCGCCTTGAACCGCTTCTCGTACTCGGCGAACGCCTCCTCCGCCTCCTTGAACTTCCCCCGGACCGTCTGCGTGTTCGCCTTGAGGAGCCAGCCGCGGGAGTAGTTCGGGTCCACCTTCACGGCCCGATCGAGGACCTCGACGGCGTCGGCGAAGCGGTCGAGCTCCGTCAGCATGTCCCCGAGCTCCCCGTAGGTCGGCGCGTAGGAGGGGAACCGCTCCATGCAGAGGCGGAAGACCTTCTCGGCCTCCCAGGGGGCCTGGAGCCGGCGGTGGGCGACGCCGAGGTTGTAGTAGGCCACGGGGACGAGGGAATCGTTGGGCCGGAGCGCGATGGCCTCCTCGAGCGCCTTCACGGCGGCGTCGAACTGGTTCGCCTCGCACAGCTGCAGGCCCACCCCCACGGAGCACTGGAAGTAGCGGGCCTCCGCCTGGGCCGTGCGGAAGTCCCCCTCCCGGGCGGCCCCGAACTCCGCCTTCGCGTCGAGGTAGTCGGCGCGCTCCTGCAGGAGGCAGCCGCGGAGGTAGTGGAACGCCGCGGACTGCGGCGCGAGGGCGTGGACCGCGGTCAGCATCCGGACGGCGGTCTCGACGTCCCGGGTGTCGAGGGCGAGGAGCCCCGCCTCGGCCAGGGGGACGGGGTCCTTCGGGCGCAGGCGCGCGGCCGAGAGGAAGGAGTCGAAGGCCTCCTGCGCGACGCGCGGGTCCCCGCTCGAGGAGGCCTGGGTGGCGAGGTCCCGGGCCCGGGCGAGGTAGTAGTCGAAGTCCTTCTCCTTTCCGGCCTCGGGGGCCGGCTTCGCCTCGGGAGGCGCGGGAGGGGCGCCCTGGGCGGCGGCGATCAGGAGGAGGACCGCGAGGATCATGGGGACATCATAGCGCCGTGGCCCTCTACAGGCCCCGGGCCCACTCCGGCCGCAGTTCGATCTCCCCGGAGAGGGCGGCGTCCACGGTCCGGAGGATCCGGTCGCGGTCCTTCGGCAGGCGCCCGCCGAGGGGGAGGTAGTTGCTGGCGTGGTTGGTCCGGAAGACGGCGTCGGTCGGGGCCGCCCCGGCCACGAAGAGCCGCAGCTCCGCGAGCAGGTCGAGGACGTCGGGCAGGACGAAGTCGCCGCGGTCCTCGAGCCTCGCGATCGGCGTGCCCGGGATCACCGTCAGGGTGAGGAGCGAGAGGAACCGCGGGTCCATGGCGGTCGCGAGGAGGGCGGACCCGCGCGCGTGCTCCTCGCTCCGCGCGACGCCACCGGCCCCGAGGAGGAAGATGGCGGAGATCTTCATCCCCGCCTCCCGGGCGAGGCGGGCCGCCTCGACGTGCTCCTCGAAGGTCCCCCCCTTGGCGATGCGCTTCATCGTGGCCGGGTCCCCGCTCTCGGGCCCGATGTAGAGCTGGCCGAGGCCGAGGGATCTCAGGCGGGCGAGGTCCGCCGGGGTCTTGGCGAGGAGGTTGGAGGCCATGGCGTAGCAGGACACGCGGCGGAGCCGCGGGAACGCCTCCCGGAGGGCCCGCAGCAGCGGCTCCCAGGTCCCCATGTCCATGACGAGGGCGTCCCCGTCGGCGACGAAGACCCTGTCCACCCCGGGGCCGAGGGTCGCGCGGGCCTCGGCGACGTCCTCGAGGATCTCCGGGAGGGGTCGCACGCGGAACCGCTTCGCGCGGTACATGTCGCAGTAGGTGCAGGCGTTCCAGGAGCAGCCGATCGTGGCCTGCAGGATGAGGGAATCCGCCTCGGACGGCGGCCGGTAGACGTCCCCCTCGTAGCGCATCAGTCCTGCAGGACCGGCAGGTACCGGTAATAGGTCTCCAGCGCCATCACGCCGATGGCCGTCGTGTAGAGGCAGCCGAAGATCCCGTCGTACCCCTCGCCGGTCCACGCGCCCCGCGCGCAGCCCTCCTGGATCTGGGTGCCCGGGAGGATGGTCCGGATCTGCTCGTTCCACGTGCGGAAGTAGCGCCCCCCCATCTGGTGCATGCAGAGGGTCCCGTAGTACATGAAGTACATCGGGTACTCCTGCTTGATGTTCACCTTGTCGAGGTTCCCGTCCTTGGGGACCTGGGGGAGCTGCTTGGCGAGGATGTGGTTGGCGCTCCCGATGCAGAAGGGGTGGGAGCGGCGGAACCCGAGGAGGATGTGGCTCATGAGACCGAGCGCCGTGGTCGCGTGGGTCGGCGCGTAGGCCTGGTCCTGGTAGCCCGTGCGGAACTCGTAGGTCGCCTTGGACCCGCCCACGTCGAAGCCGTAGGCGGGGTCGATGTCGACGAGCTCCTCGCGGGGACCGTCGGGAGGGACCCGGACCGAGTACCTCTCGAAGAGCAGCCGCGTGCCCTCGAACACGATCTCCCGCACGTGGGCTCCCGCCTTCTCCGCCGCCTTCATGGAGTAGAGCAT
>CAZWGT010000328.1:0-3566 GCA_964633345.1 uncultured Planctomycetota bacterium | reverse complement strand
TGCTGGCCCGCCACCGCGGGGCGGCGGGCCTCGCCGCCGACCTCCGCGTCTAGTCCCCGGAGGCGAGGATGCTCTCGGAGTCCGCGCGGGTCAGGACGATCAGGGCGTAGATCCCCAGGGGCATCAGCAGGCAGCAGCAGGGGGAGCAGGGGAACGGCAGGAGGAGGAGGGCCGCCCCGATCAGGGAGGAGGTCCGTCCCCGGAGAGCCCGAAGGCTGCTCCCCGCGCCGATCCACAGGGCGCCGAAGAGGAACGGCACCGCGTGGGAGAGGGCCAGCCACCACGGCACGAGGGCCAGGTCCTTGGCCCGACGGAGGGAGTCCGGCGGCCAGGGCCCGGGGTTCTTCTCCAGGTCCTCGATGGTCCGCAGCACCGCGCCGGAGGCGTGCTCGAAGAAGCTCAGCGCCACGTACCCCAGGGTGAGGAACCCCGCGACCATGTAGAGCGTGCCGAGGGTGCGCAGCCGACCCTCGGCGCGGCGGCGGTAGAAGCCGTCGGGATCGGTCTCCGGGACGACCGGCCCGGGAGCCGCCGGAGGAGGAGGAACGACTCCGCCCACGGCCCGCGAGCAGTTCGGGCAGGCCGTCGCGTCGTCGGGGATCCACGCCCCGCAGGAGCCGCACACCTTCACGCCGTCACCTCCCCGCCACGAGCGCCACGACGCCGATGATCGCCCCGACGACCAGGACGAGCACGAGGATCTTCACCCACGAAAGCGGCGCCTCCCCCTGGACCTCGCCGGTCTGGCCGTTCACGAGGAAGCGGAAGGCCTTCCCGCGGAAGCGGTAGGCGCAGACCCAAACGGGGAGCAGGGCGTGGCGGTACCGCTTCCCGGCGAGCGTCGTGCTCACCGAGAGGTTCATGTGGGTGTCCCCGGGGACGTCCGACCCGCAGCGGGCGACCTGGGAGGCGCGGATCTCCCCCTCCGCCGTCCCCCACGCCTGCCGCACGTCCACCGCGTAGGCCTCCGCCTGCCAGCCGGCGAGGTACTCCCGGCGGAAGGGGACGAGGGCCCCGAGGTCGAAGGGCTCGACCTTCTCCACGAGGGAGGCGTCGAGGCCGCGGCTGGCGCACACGAGCAGGTCGTCGTAGACGTCGCGCCGGGAGCCCGCCGCCGGGACCCACCGGGTCTGGCGCACCCGCCGCGCGTTCTTCCCCGCGCCCACGGTGACGTAGTAGTGGTAGCCCGCCATCGCCGTCCACGAGGAGTCGGCCCGCGCGTCGAAGGTCCAGTAGGGCACGAGCACCCCGCGCATGTCGGCGACGGCGGAACCCCGCTTCAGGGCGTTCGGCCGGAACCAGAGCCCCCTCATCCACGCCCGGAAGAGGGTCTCGGCCCGCACCCGGTCCACGGCGAAGGGGACGAGGGACTCCGGGGGGATGCGCGAGGGGTCGCGGGCCTCCTCGAGGATGCGGACCGAGGCGCAGTACGGGCACCGCCCCGCCTTCTCGTTCTCCGGGAGCACGAGGTGGGCCCCGCAGGCCTCGCAGGCCACGCGCCGCAGCCCGGGGGACGGCGTGCGGGCGTCGTGGGCCGCGGCCGCCGCCCGCAGGGCCTCGTCGAGATCCCGCTCGGCGACCGCGCCGGAGGACTCCACGGACCGGCCCTCCCCGCAGAAGGGGCACTTGAGGCCCCGGGAGGCCGGGTCGTAGAGGAGGTCGGCGCCGCACTTCCCGCAGGGGAACCGCGCGGCGCCCTCGACGGTCTCGGCCATCGGCCCGCTAGCCGGCCTTCTCGCCGCACTTCATGCAGAACTGGGCGCCGGCCACGAGCGGGGCGGAGCACTTGGCGCAGGCCGCCTTCGCCTCGACCGGGGTCCCGCACTTCCCGCAGAACTGCGAGCCCGGGGGGAGGTCGGCGGAGCACTTCATGCAGCGGATCGTCGCCACGGAGGGCTTGCCGCACCGCGGGCAGAAGCGGGAGTCCGCGTCCATCCCGTTGTGGCACCCGGCGCAGAACACCTGGCCCTTCGGCGGGGCCTTGGGGGCCGTGGCGTCGACGATCATCCCGGGGAGCACGGAGCCGAGGCCCATGCCCGCCATCATGCCCATGGCCTGGGGCCCCGCGCCGCTCCCCTGGGCCGCCGCCTCCAGCGCGTGGGCGGCCTTGTACTTGAGGAAGGTGTCCATGTTCCCGACGGCGCCCATGGAGGAGCGGGCGTCGATGGCCTTCTGGACCTCCTCCGGCGGCGTGACGGACTGGACGAAGAACTGCTGCAGCTCGAGGCCGAACTTCTTGAACTCGCCGGAGAGGTGCAGGGTCAGCGCCTCGCTCATCTCCCGGTACTGGCCGGGGAGGTCGAGGATGGAGGTGAGGTTCTCTCCGAGGAAGTCGTTCAGGCGCGAGACGACGATGGAGCGCAGCTGGTCCTGGATCTCCCCCGTCGTGAAGGAGTCGTCTCCGGCGACGAGGCGGCTGATGAACAGGGCCGGCTCCGCGACGCGGAACGTGTAGGTCCCGTGGGCCCGCAGGCGGACGAGGCCGAACTCCTTGTCGCGGAAGGCCACGGGGTCGGTCGTCCCCCACCGCATGTCGGTGAACGTCTTCAGGGTGACGAAGTAGACCTCGCACCGGAAGGGGCTCTTGAAGCCCCAGGGCAGGGCGAGGAGGTTGGTGAGGATGGGGATGTTCTTCGTGGAGAGGGTGTGCCGGCCCCCGGGGAGGACGTCGCCGCCCTTCCCGCCCGAGAAGAAGATCGCCGCCTGGTAGTCGCGGACGATGCACTGGGCTCCGAACTTGATCTCCGCGCTGCCCCTCTCGGGGATGCGGTGCGCGATCTCGTCGGCGATCTCGCCGGGGTACTCCAGGACTTCGAGGAAGATTCCCATCGTTGCCTCCTTCGCGCCGCGCCGAACGCCGGCGGCCCCCGACATCGTAGCGAAGAGGGGGCCCCGGTTCCCGGTTCAACCCCCTGCATCCCGCGGGGTTCGGCGACCCTGCAGATCCCGGAGGGCGGCCCTGCACGGTTTGCAGGGTCGAGGGCGGTCCGCCGGTCGCCTCCACGGGGAGGATCCGGCACGCCGCTTGTGAGGGGGTCCGGCGGAGGTGCCATGCTGGCCATCGTCGCCGTCCTGTTCCTGTGCGCGGCCGCGGCAGCGGCGGGCGTCGTCGCCATCTGCCGGGAAGACCGGTAGGGGCGGCTTCCGCCGGAGGGGGGCCTCGCCGGATCGTGGGGGCGGCGTTGTTCGTCCAACCGCTACCGCGGAATCGTTCCGCGCCGCCTTCGGCGGCGCGGTGGCGCCCGGAACGACGCGTCCGGAACGGATCGGGCGCATCGTCCCGGGCGCGATGAACGGCGGGGGGGTGGTAGGGGCGACCCTTCGGGTCGCCCGGCCGTTCCGTCATCCGCAAACGGGGTGAGGCGCTTGGGCTGTTCGAGCGGTGTACCCCGTGCAGGAGAACCGTTCGGACGAATCGCATACCCAGGGGAATCGGCCTTCGAGGGCCCCCCGCCGACCATGAGGACGTGGCCTCCGCCGTCCCTCGGTCGGGATAAGGGTAGCCCCGGCACACGGGCCGCACCGATACCCACCCCCCCCCCCGCGCCGCGGGAAGACGCCCCCCG
>CAZWGT010000327.1:0-3600 GCA_964633345.1 uncultured Planctomycetota bacterium | reverse complement strand
TCCTCCTCGTGATCACGGCCGGGATCCTCCCCGCCGCGGCGGGGATCGCCCGGGGCTTCCGCACCGACGCCGTCGTGCTCGCCGACGGAAGGGTCGTGAAGGGGAAGGTGGTCCTCGACGGGGACGTCGTGCGGATCCTCACGGGGGACGACCGCGTCCGGACCGTCGTGGAGGGCGGGGTCGAGCGGACCGTGGTCGAGCCACGGTCCGAGGAGCACCCCAGGGCCTCGGTGAAGGAGATCCTCTGGCTCGGCGCCTGGACGACGGCCCACGCCGCCCGGGCGCTGGCCGACCCGTTCACCTGGCGGGTTCTCTTCTGGACCACGACCATCGCGCTCATGGGCACCGCCGGGGCGGTCCTCCTCGGCGTCCCCTTCGCGGTGTTCACGGCCCGCACGGACCTGCCGGGACGGCGGTTCCTCGGCGCGTTCTACGCGGCCCCCCTGATCCTCCCGCCCCTCCTCTCGACGATGGCGTGGGACAACCTGCTCCCCTACTCCTGGATCGAGGGGCCGGCCTTCCTCGGCCGCTGGAGCACGGCGATCCAGGGGGCGGCGATCTTCTCCCTCTCCTACTTCCCCTTCGTGACCCTCTTCACGCGGCGCTCCCTCGCCGCGGTCGGCTCGGCGGAGGAGGAGGCGGCGGTGCGGGCGGCGGGCCCGCGGCGGGCCTTTTTCCGCGTGACCCTTCCCCTCGCCCGCCCGGGGATCTTCCTCGGCGCCCTGTTCGCCTTCGTCTTCTGCCTGAACGACTTCAGCGTCGTGGATTACCTCAACATCGTCCGGCCCGTGCCCCGCCAGGTGATGGTCTACCCCTACTTCCTCCAGATCACCTTCGCCCAGCGGCAGGGGGGACTCGAGAACCTCCTCGTCACGGGGCTTCCCCTGTTCGCCCTCTCGCTGGCGGCCATGGCGGCGGCGCTGCAGAGGGCGGGGTCGGCGGCGGTGGCCACCGTCGGATCCGCGTGGCGGCCGCCCCGTCCCATCCCCCTCGGGGCCGCGGGGCGGGCCGCGGGGTGGCTGCTGTGCGGCGGGGTCCTGGCGGCCGGGATCCTCGTCCCGGTGCTGGAACTCCTGTGGGAGACCGGGGGGATCGGCGCCTTCCGGCGGGCCTTCGGGCCCGGCGGGGCCGACGCGAACCTCGGGACGACGCTGGGCCTCTCCGCGGCGGCCACGCTGCTGGCCGTCCCCGCCGCCGTCGTGCTCGCCGAGGCGGGCCGGCGTCTCGGTCGCGGGGCCGAGGTCCTCGTCGGCGCCGCGGCGATGCTCCCCCTCGCCCTCGTGCCGGCCCTCGTGCCCATCGGCGGCATGGAGATCTGGAACCGCCCCCTCTTCACCTTCACGGGCGGGGAGGGGCCCTGGAACCCGGTCTACGACACCCCCGTGCTGGCCGCCCTCGTGGTCTTCTCGCGGGTGCTCCCCTTCGCCCTCGCGGCGACCTGGGCGTCGATGCGGGAGATCCACCCCTCCCTCTTCGAGGCCGCGGCGTCGGCGGGGGTCCCCTGGAAGGAGCGCATGCGGCGGGTGGTCCTCCCGCTCGCCCGGCCCGGCATCGCGCTGGGCGCCCTGCTGGCCTTCGTCTTCGCGGCGAGGGAGCTGGACGCGCTGGCGCTCCTGAAGGACAAGACGCTCCTCAGCGCGCTCTGGGCGAAGCTGCACTTCATGCGGGACGAGACGGCGGCGGCGATGGCGATCGTCCTGCTGCTCCTGCTGGCGCTCGCCTTCGGCCTGGCGGCGGCGACGGGGCTCCTCAGGCCGCGGGGCCACCCGCCGGCGGGGCCGTAGCCGCGAGCCGGTCGAGGGCCGCGTCGTAGAGCGCCGCCACCTTCGCCGCCACGGGCCCGGGCCTCCCCCCGCCCACGGGCTCCCCGTTGACGCGGGTCACCGGGGCCACGCCGCGGATGGTGCTCGTCAGGAACGCCTCGTCGGCCTCGAAGAGCGCCGCCGCGGGGTACTCCCCCTCCTCCACGGGGATCCCGGATCGGGCCATCTCGCGGACGAGGAGGTCGCGCGTGATCCCGGCCAGGATGCCGCAGGCGAGCGACGGGGTCCGGACGACGCCCCCCTTCACGAGGAAGAGGTTGCTCGTCGTCGCCTCGGCCAGCATCCCCGCGGGGTTGAGGAGGACGGCGTCGTCGTTCCCCCCTCGGTGGGCCTCGACGAGGGCCAGCAGGTTGTTGAGGTAGTTCCCCGTCTTGGCCGAGGGGTCCAGCGCGCGGCGATCGTTGCGGGGCCGCGCCGGCACGGTCACCCTGAGGCCGTCCTTCGCGACCGACGGCGGCGGCACGGGGAGGGGCTTGACGATGAGGATGAGGGAGGGGGATTTGCAGGAGTCGGGCAGGAGGGAGATCTCCCCCACCCCGCGGGTCGCGATGATCCGCACGTAGGACTCGGGGTTCCCGGCGGCGCGCAGCGCCCCGGCGAGGCGCGCGGCGATGTCGGCCCGGGACCAGGGCATCTTCATGTAGATGCGGTCCGCGGAGCCCTCGAGGCGGGCGAGGTGCTCGTCCATCGTGACGGGGATCCCCCGCCGCGTGCGGACGACCTCGTAGACGGAATCCCCGAAGAGGAAGCCGTGGTCGAAGACGTTCACCATGGCCTTCTCGGGGGGGAGGATCGCGCCGTCGATGGAGACGACCGTGGACATGGCGGGAGATGATAAAGGCCCGTCAGCGCCCGTCGAGGTATCTCCGCGCCGCCGCCTCGAGGAGGTCCCGCCCGACGGGGAGAGCCGCCTCGTCGATGTCGAAGGCCTCGTGGTGGTGCTCGTGGACGATGCCGCGCGCCCGGTTGCGGCAGCCGACGAAGGCGAACGCCCCGGGGTTGCGGCCGAACAGCACCCCGACGTCCTCCCCCCCCATGCTGGGCTCCGCGGTCACGACGCGGCGCCGCCCGACGACGTCGGCGGCGGCCTCGCGGACGAGTCCGGCGAGATCGCGGTCGTTCACCGTCGGCGGCAGCTGGAACTCGTAGTCCACCGCGGCCTGCGCGCCGTGGGCCCGCGCGATCCCCGTGGCCAGCCGCTTCATCTCCCGGGCCGTGCGGCGGCGCGTCGCCTCGCGGTAGGTGCGCACGGTCCCCTCGAGGACCGCCTCGCCCGGGATGATGTTGAAGGCGGTCCCCGCCGACAGCCGGCCCACCGTCACCACGACCGAATCCCGGGGATCGGTCCGGCGGGAGACGAGGGACTGCAGCGCCGTCACGATCTCCGCCGCGATCACCACGGGGTCCACGGCGTCGTGGGGATAGGCGGCGTGGCCCCCGCGGCCGCGGATGCGGATCTCGAACCAGTCCACGGCGGCCATGCAGGGCCCGTCGAGGACGGCGATCGTCCCCGCCGGGAGGTTCACCCAGAGATGCAGGCCCACGGCGGCCGCGGGCACCGGCGGGCGCAGCGCCCCGTCCCGGACCATCGCGCGCGCCCCATCGGCCCCCTCCTCCCCGGGCTGGAAGGCCAGCCGCACCCGCCCGCGCGCGGGCGGCCGGGCGGCCAGCCGCTCCGCCGCGCCGAGGAGGCAGGCGGTGTGGCCGTCGTGCCCGCAGGCGTGCATGACGCCGGGGACGCGGGATCCGTAGGAGCGCCCGGCGACCTCCTGCACCG
>CAZWGT010000326.1:0-3604 GCA_964633345.1 uncultured Planctomycetota bacterium | reverse complement strand
CGGGGCTTCCCGGGTATGGGGGGGGGTGGTGGCCCGCGCCGCCGGGGGGGGGGCGTGGACGGGGGGTGGGCGGTAGGGGCGACCCTCCGGGTCGCCCGGCCGTTCCGTCCCATGCGAACGGGGCAAGGCGCTCGACCAGTCCGAACGGTGTACCCCGTGTACGGGAACCGATCTCCCTCCCCTCCGCCTTCCATCGCTCCCGGAACTCGATCGTCCGATCCGCTCCGGACGATCGAGTTCCGGGAGCCCCGCGACGCCGAAGGCGGCGCGGAACGCCATCCCCACGAACGGGCGAGGGAGCTTCCGCCCCGCCGGCACGCTTCCCCCTGCCGTCCGCCTCCCCCTCCCGGTAGACTCCCCCCCGAAGGAAGGGTCGCGGCGCACGGGGGGGGCCGTTGGACGGCAACGACGACATCGTCCGGCGCTTGAAGCGCCTCGAACTCGTCCACGCGGTCTCGCGTGAGCTCAACAACTCCCTCGATGCCGAGGCCCTCCTCCCCCGCGTCCTGGCCCTCGTCCTGGACTCCGTCCAGGCGGAGGCCGGCTCGATCTGGCTCCTCAAGGGCGACAAGATCGTCTGCGAGCACGCCGTCGGCGGGGCGGGGGAGAGCATCGTCGGCCTGGAGCTCCCCCGGGGGGCGGGCGTCGTGGGCTCGGTCGCCGAGAAGCGCACCCCCGAGATCGTCCTCGACGCGCAGAAGGACCGCCGCCACGTCCAGCAGGTGGACGACGCCACGGGCTTCGTCACGAAGTCCATGATCACCATCCCCCTCGTGGTGCGCGGGGAGTGCCTCGGCTCCCTGCAGATCCTCAACAAGAAGGGCGAGGGGGGGCGGTTCAACGCCGAGGACGCCGAGGTCGCACGCGAGATCGCCCTCGACGCCGCCGCCGCCGTGCGCAACGCCCGCCTCATGAAGGCGGAGCGGCGGGCCGCCGAGCTGCGGGCCCTGCTCAAGATGAGCCGCGAGATCACCTCCACCCTCGACCTCGGCCGGATCCTCACGACGGCATCGAACATCCTCTCCGGGATCGTCGCCTTCGACCGGTGCGCCGTCGCCCTGGAGCGCAAGGGGGCCCTCGAGGTCGTCGCCCTCTCCGGGAAGGAGAGGGTGGACCGGGCCGAGCCCGGCGTGGCCGACCTCGAGTCCCTCCTCGGGTGGCTGAAGGGGTTCGGCGCCACGATCTGGAGCCCCGACCCCGAGGCCCTGGCGGAGGAGGACGCGGCCAAGGCCGATCGCTTCCGCCGCCACGCCGCCTCCTCCGGGATGAAGGCGGTCCTCGCGGTCCCCCTGAAGGACGAGTCCGGGTTCATCGGCATGCTCTCCATGGAGGCGGCCCGGGAGGACTTCCTGGAGGACGACCAGCGGGAGCTCGTGGAGACCTTCTCCAACCAGGTGGCCGTGGCGCTGCGCAACGCCGACCTCTACCGCCAGACCCCCCTCGTGGGGATCTTCCAGAGGCGCGCCGGCGGCGAGGGGATCGGCGGCGGGGGCGGAGGTTGGACGGCGAAGCCCGGGGTCCGCAAGGCCCTGATCGCCGCCGGGATCCTGTTCGTGGTCGGCCTCGTGCCCTGGCCCTGGAGCGCCTCCGGGGACGCCGAGGTGATCCCCTCCCGCCGCCACCACCTCCGCGTCGAGGCCGCCCTCGTGGTGGACCGCATCGACGTCGAGGAGGGACAGGCGGTCGAGGCGGGGCAGGTGCTCGGCGCCCTGCGGACCGAGGAGCTCGACCTCCGGAAGTCGGAGTTCGAGGGGAAGCTGAAGGGGGCCCGTTCCGAGGCGGCCCGCCACGACTCCGCCGGCCGCGCCGCCGAGGCCCGGGCCTCCCTCGAGCAGGCCCGCTGGTACGAGTCCCAGGTCGCCCTCGTGGAGCGGCGCCTGGCGTCCTGCGTCCTGCGGTCCCCCGTGAAGGGGTTCGTCCTCACGCGGCGCCCCCGGGACCTCGTCGGCACCGTCGCCGAGGCGGGCCGCACGGTCCTCGAGGTGGCGGAGGAGGGCCGCTGGAAGGTGGAGATCCGCGTCCCCCAGGAGCGGATCCCGACGGTGTCGGCGGGCCTGCCCGCCTCCTTCTCGACGCCGGCGGTCCCGGGGGAGTCGTTCACGGGGAAGGTCCTCTCCATCGGGGTCTCCGCGGAGCCGGGGACCCAGGTCCCGGTGTTCCCGGTCTCGTTCGAGGTGGAGGACCCGGGCGGGCGGCTCCGCTCGGGCATGAGGGGCCAGGGCCACGTGCGCCTGGGGACGAGGCTCCTCGGCGTCCGGGCCGTCGCCGGGGCGTGGCGGTGGTTCCGCTGGAAGTTCGGCGTCTAGGGAGCGGGAGGCGGGCATGGTGCGGACGATTCCTGTGGCGGCGCTCCTCCTCCTCGCGGGGGGGGCCGGGGCGGCGGAGGGGTTCTCGGGCAGGGGCATGCTGCGGCCCGAGGCGGAGATCGTCCTGGCCGCCCGGACCGGGGGCCTCGTGACCGGCGTGCCCCTCGTCGAGGGGGACGCCGCGGGGGCCGGGGACGCCGTCGTGGTCCTCGACGACTCCGAGGAGGCCGTCCGCGCGGCCGTGGCGAAGGTGGACCTGGAGATCGCCGAGCTGAACCTCAAGAAGGTGAAGGACGGGCCGCGGCCGGAGGACCTCGAGAGGGCCAAGGCCCTCCACGAGGAGTCCCGGGCGGGCCTCGCCCTGGCGGAGAAGACCCTCTCCTCGGACCTCAAGCTGGCCGAGGGTGGGTTCCTCTCGGAACTCGGGCGCCAGCGCTCGGAGCGGGCGCTCGAGGCGGCGCGGGCCCAGGCGGAATCCCGGCGCCTCGACCTCGTGATCCTGGCGAAGGGACCCCGGCCCGAGGACGTGCGGCTGGCCGAGATCGAGGTCGAGCGCCGCCGCGCGCAGTTCGACGCCGCGGTCCGGGACCAGGCCCGCCGGCGGATCTCCTCCTCCCGGGAGGGGCGGGCCGTCGTCGCGCGGGTGTGGGTCGAGAAGGGGCAGTGGGTGGACGCGGGCAAGCCCGTGGCGGAGGTCGTCTACATGGACCGCCTGAAGGTGGAGCTGGACCTCGCCGGCCCGGGCGCCCTGTCCATCGCGCGGGGGGCGAAGGCGTCGGTGAAGTCCCCCGCGTTCCCCGGGGTCGTCCTCGAGGGCGCGGTCGATCGCGTCTCCCCGGTCGTGGATCCCGCCTCCGGCACCGTGCGCGTCGTCGTGTCCGCGGCGAACCCCGGCCGGCGGATGCGGCCCGGCGTGGAGGCGGAGGTCGAGATCGCCCCGTGATCCGCACGGACCGGCCCGTCCTCGACCGGGGATCCCGGGTCGTGCGCCAGGTGGAGGACGGGGTCACGCGGTACGTCGTCCGGGCCGGCGCCACGGGCAAGTACCTCCGCGTCGGCGAGCCGGAGGCGGCGCTCCTCTCCCTCATGGACGGGACCCGGACCCTCGAGGAGATCCGCACCTCCTTCGTGGCGCGCACGAAGGAGGTCCTCGATCTCCGGGACATCGCCGGCTTCCTCGCCCGCATGCGGCAGGCCGAGGTCGTGGAGCCCACGGCCGAGGGGCGCAACCTCCTGCTCGTGTAGAAGGCCCGCCAGCGCCGCAAGGACCCGGGCGACCCCGACAAGTGCCCGGTGTG
>CAZWGT010000325.1:0-3611 GCA_964633345.1 uncultured Planctomycetota bacterium | reverse complement strand
GGCCGCCCGCGAGGGCCCGGCGGGGGAGGCGGCCCTCGTCGAGGCGATGGGCCGGGACGCCGACGCCTCCGTGCGCCTGGCCGCCGCGGAGGCGCTGGCCGGCGCGGGCACCGCGGAGCGCTCGGGGCCCGCGCTGCTCGCCCGGGCGCGGGAGGACCGGGACCCGGCGGTCCGCGCGGCGGCCGTGGAATCCCTGGGCCTCCTCGGCGACGCCTCCGCCGTGGCGGGCCTCCACGACCTCGTGCGCACCGAACCGCTGCTCGCCCGCCCCTGCGCCTTCGCCCTGGCCCGCATCCGCACCCCGGCGGCGCTGGAGGTCCTCCGCTCCCTCCGCTCCGAGGCGGCCCCGGGGGGGGAGATCCGCGAGGCCGTGGACTTCCTCCTCTCGGAGGACTTCGTGAAGCAGGAGGAGGCGCTGCGGAGGATGAGGGCCGCCGAAGGGAAGTGACCCGGCGGGGCCGCTGGTAGGATCCCCCCTCCAAGGAGGAACCCGTGGGCCGCCCGACCCGTCTGGCCGCCGTGCTGTGCGCTCTCCTCGCCCCGTCCGCGGCGCTGGCCTCGGCGGAGGATCCTCCCCCCGCCGGGTCGCCGGCGCCGGCGAAGGCCGCCGTCCCGCGCGTGATGCGCATGACCCTGCGCGAGGCCGTCGCCATGGCCATGCGGAACAACCTCGACCTGCAGGCCTCCGCCTACGGGCCGCCCGTGGCCGCCGCGAACCTCCGCGCCGAGGAGGCCCTCTACGACCACCTCTTCACCGCCCGCGCCGCCGGCGGGCAGCGGCGGGCCCCGGTGGCCTCGAAGTTCCAGGGGAACGGGACGGAGATCGCCGAGGACACCTTCTCCGCCGGCATCGGGATCGAGCGCCTGCTGCCCACGGGCGGCACCCTGGGGATCACCACGGGCGTGGACCGGACGCTCACCAACTCGAACCTCTACCAGATCAACCCCTACTGGGAATCCGACATCTCCCTCAACTGGCGCCAGCCGCTGCTGCGCGGGGCGGGCCGGGACGTCACGGAGGCGGGGGTGCGGTTCACGAGGGACGCGCGGGACTTCGCCGACCTCGACCTCCGCGCCCGGACCGAGGACCTCGTGCGCCTGGTGGAGACGACCTACTGGGGGCTCGTGCAGGCCCGCCAGGACGTGGAGTCCCAGGCGAAGTCGGTGGCGGTCGCCGAGGACCTCCTCCGGATCTCCGAGGCCCGCCTCTCCGCGGGGGCGGGGACGAAGGTGGACGTCTCCCAGGCGGCGGCGGGCGTGGCGCTGCGCCGGGTGGACCTCCTCCGCGCGGAGAACACCCTGCGCACCTTCGAGGAGAACCTGCTCGGCTTCCTGATGCCGCGCACCCCCGACTCCCCCTCGGGCGGGAACATCCGCTTCGAGGCCGCCGACGACCCCGACGCCGCCCTCCCGCCGCTCCCTCTGGAGGAGACCGACTCCGCCGTTGTGCGCGCCCTCGTGGACCGCTCCGACATCCGCTCCCAGCGGGTCCTGGTGGACCAGGCGCAGGTGGCGGTGATCGTGGCGGAATCCGACGCGAAGCCCTCCCTCAACCTGGAGGCGAGCGCGGGCTACTCGGGCGTGGACGGCCACGCGGACACGACCTACTCCCACAGCATGGCCCAGCGGGAGTGGCCGTCGTGGTCGGTGGGCCTGTTCCTCGAGATCCCCATCGGGAACCGGGCGGCGAAGGCCCGCCTGGAGAGCGCGCTCCTGTCGCGGTCCCGGGCCGAGGCCGAGGTGAAGGCTGCGGAGAGCCGCGCCGCGGTCCGGGTGCGCAACACGCGCCGGGAGCTCGAGTCCACCCGCGAGCAGATCGACGCGGCGAGGATCGCCACGAGGCTCTCCGAGGAGCAGCTCCAGGCCGAGAAGGAGCGCCTCAAGAACGACAAGAGCACGACCTTCGAGGTCCTGCGGCTGGAGGAGGATCTCACCGACGCCCGCCGCAGCGAGATCCGGGCCCTCGTGGACTACCTCCAGGCCACCATCCGCTACGACTACGAGCTCGGGCGCATCCTCGAGACCCGCGGCATCGTCCCTCCGGGCGTGCAGGGGCGGTAGGCGGGAGGGACGCCGTGGAGGGGACGCGGTTCTCCGATCCGCAGGCGGTCCTCCGCGAGGTGTTCGGCTACGCCTCCTTCCGCCCCGGGCAGCGGGAGATCATCGACGCGGTCCTGGCGGGGCGCGACTGCATCGGCGTGATGCCCACGGGGGCGGGCAAGTCCCTCACCTTCCAGGTCCCCGCGAAGATCCTCCCGGGGCCCGTGCTGGTGATCTCCCCGCTCATCAGCCTCATGAAGGACCAGGTGGACGCGCTGGTGCGCCACGGGGTGCGGGCCGTCGTGCTGAACTCCACCGTCGAGTACGCCGAGAAGCGCCGCCGCCTCGAGGCGCTGCGGCGCGGGGAGACGGAGATCCTCTACTGCGCCCCCGAGGGGCTGGAGGCCGGCCTCCTCGGGAGCATCGCCGCGTGCCGGCCCAGCCTCGTGGTGGTGGACGAGGCCCACTGCATCAGCCACTGGGGGCACGACTTCCGCCCCTCCTACCGGCGGCTGGCGGGCCTCAAGGGGATCCTCGGCGACGTCCCGGTGCTGGCGCTCACGGCCACGGCGACGCGGAAGGTGGCCTACGACATCGTCGGGCAGCTGGGGATGCGCAGGCCCACGGGGTTCAAGGGCTCCTTCTTCCGCCCGAACCTCGTGATCACGGCCCACAAGAAGGGGGAGCGGGATTCCCGCCGCGACCTCCTCGGCATCGTCCGCCGACACCGGGGGGAGAGCGGCATCGTCTACTGCCTGAGCCGGAAGTCGGTGGAGAGCGTGGCGGCCTTCCTCCGCGGGAAGGGGGTGAAGGCCCTCCCGTACCACGCGGGGCTTCCCGACGAGGAGAGGGCCCGGAACCAGGACGCCTTCGCCCGCGACGAGGCGGACGTGATCGTGGCGACCATCGCCTTCGGCATGGGCATCGACAAGAGCAACGTGCGGTTCGTCGTCCACCGGGACATGCCGAAGTCCATCGAGGCCTGGTACCAGGAGATCGGCCGTGCCGGCCGCGACGGCCTGCCGAGCGACTGCGTCCTCCTCTACTCCTGGGCCGACGTGATCGGCCACCACCGCTTCCTCGACGGCATCGAGGACCCCGTCGTGCGCGAGGAGACGCGGCGGAAGTCCGTGGACATGTTCGAGATGGCCGACGGCCCCGGCTGCCGCCACCGGGCGCTGGTGGGGTACTTCGAGCAGGCCATCGGGGAGTGCGGATCGTCCTGCGACCGCTGCCGCGGCGTCGGCATCGAGGGACTGGTGGAGGCGGAGGCCCGCCCCGCCGCGGCGGCGGATCCGGCGGCGATCGCCATCGACGGGGACCTCTTCGAGCGCCTGCGCGCGCTGCGCAGGCGCCTGGCCGACGCCGAGGGGGTGCCCGCCTACATCGTGTTCAGCGACGCGACGCTGCGCCAGATGGCCGCCCGCCCCCCGCGCTCGCCGGAGGAGATGCTGGAGGTCTCGGGCGTGGGCCCGAAGAAGCTCGAGCGCTACGGCGAGGCGTTCCTCGGGGAGCTGCGGCGGGGTCAGACCCCTTCGGTCTAGGGTCTGACCCCAGACCGAAGGGGTCTG
>CAZWGT010000324.1:0-3641 GCA_964633345.1 uncultured Planctomycetota bacterium | reverse complement strand
ACCACGCAGATCTCCCCCGGCGCGCCGTCGTCGCACTGGCCGATGGTGAGGTAGCCGTCGTGGCCGCCGATGGAGAACTTGTGCGTGATGGCGTGGCGCTCGTCGGGCAGGCGCCGGCGGCGGGGGACGAGGGTCTCGGACGCCTTGACGGCCTCCGCGGGCCGGGGGATCTCGACGGCGGCCTTCGCCTGGGCCGTGGCCTTCTCGACCTTGGAGGTGGAGAGGGGCTGGATGCGCTTGCAGCCGTCGCGGTAGATGGCGATGGCCTTGAGGCCGAGCTTCCACCCCTCCATGTAGATGCGGCCGATGTCCTCGACCGTGGCGTCGGGCGGCAGGTTGACGGTCTTGCTGATGGCGCCGGAGAGGAACGGCTGGGCGGCGGCCATCATCTTGTAGTGGCCCGACGCCGCGATGGAGCGGACGCCGTTGCGGGCGCGGAAGGCGCAGTCGAAGACAGGCAGGTGCTCGTCGCGGAGCGCGGGGGCCCCCTCGATGGTCTCGTTGCGGTCGATGTAGTCCACGATCTCGGCGATCTGGGCGGGCGTGTAGCCGAGGACCTCCAGGGCCTGGGGGACCGTGCGGTTGACGATCTTCAGGACCCCGCCGCCGACGAGCTTCTTGTACTTCACGAGGGCGATGTCCGGCTCGACGCCGGTCGTGTCGCAGTCCATCATGAAGGCGATGGTCCCCGTGGGGGCCAGCACCGTGACCTGGGCGTTGCGGTAGCCGTGCTCCTTCCCGAGCGCGAGGGCCTCGTCCCAGGACTCGCGGGCCGCGGCCATGAGGTCGTCGGGGACGGATCCGTCGGCGAGGCAGTGGGCGGCGTTGCGGTGCATGGCGATGACGTCGAGCATGGACTGCTCGTTCTCGGGATAGCCGGGGAAGGGGCCCATGGCGGCGGAGATCTCGGCGCTGGCGCGGTAGCCCTCGCCGGTCATGATCGCGGTGACGGCGGCGGCGTAGTCGCGGCCCTGGTCGGAGTCGTAGGGGATGCCGTTGGACATGAGCAGCGCGCCGAGGTTGGCGTAGCCGAGGCCGAGGGTGCGGAAGCGGTGGGACATCTCGCCGATCCGCGGGGTCGGGTAGGAGGCGGAGTCGACGAGGATCTCCTGGGCGATGATGGAGACGCGGCAGGCGGCGCGGAAGCCCCGGATGTCGAAGGTCCCGTCGTCGCGGCGGAACTTCATGAGGTTGAGGGACGCCAGGTTGCAGGCCGTGTCGTCGAGGAACATGTACTCGGAGCACGGGTTGCTGGCGTAGATGCGGTCGGTGCCCTTGGAGGTGTGCCAGCGGTTGATGGTGTCGTCGTACTGCATCCCGGGGTCGCCGCACTGCCACGCCGCCTCGCAGATCTGGCGGAAGAGGTCGCGGGCGCGGACCTCGCCGATGGTGCCCTTCTTCGCGCGGCCCTGGAAGCCCCAGGTCCCGTCGCTCTCGACGGCCTTCATGAAGGCGTCCGTCACGCGGACGGAGAGGTTGCTGTTCTGGAAGAAGACCGACTGGTAGGCCTCCCCGTTGACCGAGCCGTCGTAGCCGGCGTCGATGAGGGTGTGGGCCTTCTTCTCCTCCTTCGCCTTGCACCAGATGAACTCCTCGACGTCCGGATGGTCGCAGTCGAGGATCTGCATCTTGGCGGCGCGGCGGGTCTTCCCGCCGGACTTGATGACGTTGGCGAAGGCGTCGTAGCCGCGCATGAAGGAGACGGGGCCCGAGGGCTTTCCGCCGGTGGAGAGCATCTCGCGGCTGGAGCGCAGCTTGGAGAGGTTGGAGCCGGCCCCGGAGCCGTACTTGAAGAGCATGCCCTCGGTCTTGGCCAGCTCGAGGATGGACTCCAGCGTGTCCTCCACGGAGTTGATGAAGCACGCGGAGCACTGGGGCTTCTTCTCGATGCCGACGTTGAACCAGACCGGGGAGTTGAAGGCGAGGTACTGGTTCACGAGGAGGTAGCAGAGGTCGTCGGAGAACGCCTTGACGTCCTCCTCCGTGGCGAAGTAGCCGAGGTCGCGGCCCCAGCCGGTGATGGTGTCCACCACGCGGCCGACGAGCTGCCTGACGCTGTGCTCGCGGTTGGGCTGGCCGACGGCGCCGCGGAAGTACTTCGACACGACGACGTTGGTGGCGAGCTGGGACCAGCCCGAGGGGACCTCGACGTCCTTCTGCTCGAAGATGACCTTGCCGGAGTCGCTGGCGATGCCGGCGGTGCGGAACTCCCACCGCAGTTCGTCGAAGGGGTGGACGTCGGCGCGCGAGAAGGCGCGCTGGTGGGAGAGCTTCGGGGACCGGCGGGTCCTGCGGGTGCGGCGGCCGGCGGCGTTCGGATTCGGCTGCGACGACGACGAGGCTGCGGACATGTTCCCCCCCCTCAAATGGCCGGCCTCCTCCGTCTCGGAGAGAGGACCGACGCGACCGACGTGCCCTGGCGGCTCCGGGGGGGGCGGGGGGGCCCGTGTTCGTCCTGCGGACCCGTCCGCTCGCTCCCGTCGCGCCCTTCCCTCGACTTCGCCCCCGAACTTCGGGGCGAAGGTCAGACTACGGCTCCGGTCGGACATCCCCGGACACCACCCCCGCACCGGCCGGAAGGTGCGGGAGAACCTGTGGAAAGCGGCTCCCCGGGGGGAGCCCTCCCCCCGCGGACAGCCCCTACATATAGGGGCAGGGGCGGGAGGATACACTTCCATTTGTGGTTGTCAAGGGCCAATCGCTTTTTCGGCCGGCCGCCCCCGGGACTTGACGGGAATGCCGGATTCCGGGGGAGGAGACCCCCCGCGGCGTCCTCACATCCTGGAGGCCCGTCTCATGGACTCTGCGCAGGAATGTGGCTATAATGGCGACATGCGCCACGAGGTCGGCATCCGGGACCTGCGGGACTCCCTCTCCCGCTGGATCGAGAAGGTCAAGGCGGGGGACCAGGTCGTCGTCACCGACCACGGACGGCCCGTGGCGATGCTCACGACTCCCCCGGCCGTCCCGAAGGCGAAGACCTGGGAGGATCACATCGCCCGGATGAAGGCGGAGGGGAGGCTCCTGGGCGGTGATGGCAGGTGGACTCCGAGAGAACCCGTCGTCGGGCCGGAGGTCGACCTGGAAGGTGCGATCCTCGAGGATCGGGAGGAGTCCGACGCGAGGAATGCGGAGTGACGTTCCTCGACACCAGCCTCCTCGTGCGGTGGTACGCCGGAAGGCGCGGGAGGCGGCGCCAGGGCATCGACGGAGGGGTCTGGGTCTCGGAGATCGCGCGCGTCGAGTTCTCCTCGGCGATCCGGCGCCGGATCCGGGAGGGCCCCCGGGAGCGCGCCGCCCGCCAGCGCATCCTCGGGAACTTCGCGAAGGATCTCGAGGACAGGTTCCGCGTGCCCGTGGACGCCGCGGTCCTGGACAGGGCCGCGTCCCTCGTCGATCGCCACCCCCTCCGCAGCCTCGACGCGATCCAGCTCGCCTCGGCCCTTCTCGCCGCCGAAGGCGCGCCGGAGCCGCTGCGGTTCGGCTCCGCCGACGGAGATCTCGCCGCCGCCGCCGCGGCCGAGGGCCTCGAGGTCCTGGGGGCCTGAGGTCCTACGGCCCGCGGAAGAGCACCCCCGTCACCTCGAAGACCCCCTCCGTCATCGCGAGGGCGTTGCGGTACTGGTTCGTGGAGGCGCCCA
>CAZWGT010000323.1:0-3645 GCA_964633345.1 uncultured Planctomycetota bacterium | reverse complement strand
TCCACCTCGACGAATCCCACGGCGGCGACCTCGCGGACGAGGGGCCTCGCCTCGACGCCGGCGGTGCGGACGCCGCCCTGGGCGATGCGGTAGGGGGAGAGCTGGACGCGGGCCAGGACTCCCGCGGGGAGGTCCCCTCCATCGCCCTTCTTCCTCCGGCTGAGGGGCATCCCGCAGAGCGGGCAGGAGCCCGGCTCCGCGCGGACGATCTGGGGGTGCATGGGGCAGAAGAACTCGATGCCGGAGGCCTCGTCGGCGTGCTCCGCCGCGGGGCGCGTCCACCTCTCCCAGTGCGCGATGATCCGGTCCCACTGGGCGGCGACCAGCCCCACCACGACGAAGAGCCCGAGGAACCGGATGCGGACGAGGACCACGTCGAGGATGAACCTCGCGCGGCTCGGCCCGGCGGGCCGCGGTCCATCCGCGGGAGCCTGGGTCGAAGGGGGAGCCACCTCGGGGACGTTCTCGTCGCTCATCGCCTCTCCTCCATCGGATCGGATCCCGTCGCCCGGGTCGCCATGGCCAGACCCCGGGCGGCCATCCGGCGCGCCTCCAGCGCCGAGAAGCGCGCCCGGACCAGTTCGCCCCAGGCCTCGAGGTGCATGGCGAAGTCCACGACCCCGGTCTGGTAGTTGCGGCGGGACACCTCGAACGCCTGCTCGGCGAGCGGTACCGCGGTCGCCTCCGCCGTCCGGATCTCCCGCAACGCCGTGTCGAGCATCCTCCAGGCGTCACGGGCCATCGCCTCCGCGTCGCGCCTCGAACCCGCGAGTTCGCTCGCGGCCGCCGCGGAACGGCGGCGGAGTTCGCGGAGGTAGGCCTCCTCGACGCCGTACCAGGGAGAGGCGGGCTTCAGCCCCATGGCGGCGCCGGGGGCCCCGGCGTCGCCTCCCATCCCCCCGCCCTCCATGCCGCCCGCGGCCGGCGCCCGGAAACCCGGGTCGGCCGGGGCCGAGGACTCGAGGAGCGGGCGGGACATGATCTCGCCCATCCGGATCGCCACCCGGGTCACCTCCAGGGACCGCTCCGCCATGGCGACCATGGGGCTCGAGGCCGCGGCCACGCGGGCCAGAGCATCGACATCCGGGGCCTCCGCCGGCACGGCCGGGGGGGCCGTCGGCGGCAGCGGCACGGAGGCGGAGAGGTCGAGGATCGCGCGGAGCCGGGCCTCGGCCGCGGCACGGTCGTTCCGGGCCGCGGAGAGGTCGGTCTCCATCCTGCGGATCTCGGTCTCGACGCGGAGCTGCTCGTCCTGCATCCCCTTCCCCGCGCCGCGGCGCGCGGCGGCGATCTCGGCCATGCTCCGGAGGAAGGGGAGGAACTCCCCGATGAGCCTCTCCCGGCCCGCGGCCTCCCACGCCTCCGCGTGGGCCTCCCGGGCCGAGGCGAGGGCCTCGGCGAGCGACGCCCGGAGCCGCTCCCGCGCCATCGCCGCCTCCAGATCGGCCATCTCCCCGCGCAGCGCCGTGGCCGCCGGCCAGGGGTAGGCCTCCCGCCCCATGGCCCGCGGGGCCGCGGGGCCGTCGCCGCCCGCCCGGGTGTCCGTCCAGCGGGCGAGGCCGCGGTAGGCCGCCGTCACCTGCTCGAGCCACGCCGCCTGGTCGATCTGCTCCACCGCGGCCCGCCACGACTCCCGGGCGGCCCGTGCGGCGGGACTCCGCGCGGCGGCGAGCGCGAGGACCTCGTTCACGTCGAGGGGGCCCTTCGAGATCCGGTCGCGCGCCCTCGCGTCGTCGGCCCCGGCGTCGAAGGCGGCGCGCGCCGCGGGATCGGAGAGATCCAGGAGCCCGGCCAGTTCGTCCCGCTCCTCGACGCGCCGGATCTGCCGGGACCGGAGTTCCTCGAGGGTCGCCGTCTCCGCGAGCGCGGGGGCGTCCGCCGGCGCGCCGACGACCCGCGCCAGGGTCACCTGCTCACGGAAGAACGCGGTCTCCCGGCCCCCTTCGTACTCCCGCACCTGGGCGCGGTGGCCGGCGCAGCCCGCCGCCAACGCGGCGAGCGCCGCGGGAAGGACCGTCGGGCGGAGGAACAGGGACTTCATCGGGCCTCCTTCCCCGGAACGGACTCCGGGCCCGGCACCGTCGCGGGGGGCGACAGGGAGGCGCCGGTCACCTGCTCCAGGCGCGCCACCGCCTGGCCCAGGTCCGCCTCCGACCGGTGCAGGGCGAGGAGGATGTTCTCGCGGGCAGCGGCGGACTCGAGCGCCCCGGCGAGGCTCCCCCTCCCCTCGCGGTAGAGGGCCTCGGCCAGCGCCAGCGACTTCTCCGCCTGGGGATACAGCGTGTCGCGGTAGAGGGCCGCCAGCCTCTGCCCGTTCACCACGCGGAAGTAGAGCCTCGCGGCCGAGGTGCGGATGCGCTCCACGGCGGTCGCCCGGTCGGCGCCTGCGGCGGCCTCGAGCGAATCGGCCTCCCGCACCCGGGCCGACTTCGCGTGGACCCAGATCGGGACCGTGAGCCCCAGGGTCACCGCGCGGCCTCCCATGAATTCCCCGGAGACGTCCTCCATGTTCTTCATCCAGACCCCCCCCACCTCGAACTCGGGGGCGTACTCCCAGCGCGCCATGGACTTCTCGATTCCCGCCATCTGCAGGGCCACGCCCGCCATGGCCAGCTCCTGGCTCCGGGACTCGGCGAGGGCGAGGACCTGATCGAAGGGGATCGCCACGGTCCGGCGATCCGGCGCCTCGGCGGGACCGAGGGGAGCCGCGGACGGGAGGCGGAGCAGCCCTCGGATCCGCTGCTCCTCGACGCGGCGAAGGTCGAGGACGAGCTGCCGGTCGTATCCCGCCTGCGCGAGGAGGGAGCGCGCGCGGAACTCCTCCGGGAGCTTGGTCCTGCCGATCTCGAGGTCGCCCGCGGCGACAGTCGCGTAGCGGGCGAGGATCCTCTCCTGCTCCTCGAGGACCTCGCGGGCCCGGTCGAGGTAGGCGAGTTCGAGGAAGGCCTCCCGCACCTCCACGACCGCGTCGCGGAGCGCCATGTCATAGCGGAGGCGCTCCATCTCCGCTTCCTGGAGCGCGAGATCGCCCTTCAGCGCGATGGAGGCCGGGAAGGGGATTGCCAGGGTCACCATGGTGTCGAGGCGCTGCGGGGCAGCGGGGTTCATCGAGGAGCGGGTCCAGTACTGGAATCGGACCATGGGGTCGGGGAGCGTGAGCGCCTGCGGGTACTTCTCGATGGCCGCCTTCCAGCGGGAACGGGCGGCCTCCACCGAAGGACTCCCCTGTAGCACACCCTCGACGAGGTCGGCGAGGGCCACCCCCTTGGCGAGGCGTCGCGCGAGGTCGTCACGAGGGGTCTCCGCACCATCCCTGCCGGCGCCCCCCGGCCCGGCGCCTTCCCGCAGCGGCGGGTGCATCTCAGGCACCCGCGCCGACGAGGCGCACCCGCCGACGAGGACCGCCACCAGACAGAGTCCGAACACGCTCCGCATGGGCCGCGACCTAACAAACGGTGTTCCGGAAGCGGGTCCAGTCACGGAGATCACTTGCCGACTGCTGCCGACAGTGACCGAACCGGGAGCAGCCCACGCGTGGTCTGATGGACTTGCCACACCTCCGGGGGGCAGATGCATCACCTTGGGCCCTCGGGGGCGGCACCACCCTTCGCGCGCGACACCAAGGCCACGTAGCGGTCCGGGGCC
>CAZWGT010000322.1:0-3680 GCA_964633345.1 uncultured Planctomycetota bacterium | reverse complement strand
GCGTGGTCGGGCCTCGGCCCCTTCTCCATCAGGATCCGCAGCGCCGGCCGCGCGCCGCCGGCGGCGCAGCCGCAGACGGAGTTGACGAAGACGAGCGCGGTGCCCTTCGCGCCCTTGAGCGCCGCGTCCACCTCGGCGGGCGTCTTCAACTCCCGGACGCCGAGGCGGGTGACCTCGTCGCGCATCGGCTGGACCATATTCGGGTCGTACATGGGAAGGCCTCCTGTGGGGCGGGAGGATACCCCGCCTAGCCGGGGGCGCGACAAAAGCGCAGCAGGTCGGCGGTCCGGGCCGAGGGCGGCGCGCGCCCCGTGGACGCGGCGACCTCCGCGGCGAGGAGGAACAGCGGCGGCGGCTCCAGGCCCGCCTCCTCCAGGGCGGCGATTCCGGCGGGCGAGACCAGATCCTCGGGCCTTCCCGTCCACGGCTCCTTCCCGCACAGGAGGACGACGGCGCGGTCGGCGAACTCGGGGCACCAGTCCACGTCGTGGGTGACGATGAGGAGCGCGGCCCCCCGGGAGCGGTGCTCCTCCAGGAGGACGGCGAGGACCTCGTCCCGGGCCCCGAGGTCGAGGGCCCCGAAGACCTCGTCGAGGACGAGGAACTCCGGCCCGTGGGCGACGGCCCCCGCCACCGCCACGCGCCGCTTCTCCCCGCCCGAGAGGCCGTGGGGCACGCGATCCGCCAACGGTTCCGCGCCGAGGCGCCGCAGCGCCGCCCGCGCCCGCTCCCGGCGCCGCGCGCGGTCCGGCTCGTACGCCCGGAGGCCCAGCTCCACGTCGTCCAGCGCCGTCAGGCCGAGGAGCTGGTCGTCCACGTGCTGCATCACGACCCCGACGCGCGGGCGGATCTCGGCCCACTCCGATGCCGGGTCCCGCCCGAAGACGCGGACCTCGCCCTCCGCCGCATGGAGGAGCCCCACCGCCGCGTGGACCACGGTGGACTTGCCGGACCCGTTGCCCCCGAGGAAGGCCACCCGCTCCCCCGGGGCGACCTCCATCGAAAAGCGGCGGAGGTCGAGTTCCGTCCCGTCGGGGAACCGGTGGAGGAGCCCGCGGACGGAGAGGGCGGGGGGGCTCATGCGAGGAGGGACGCCGCCAGGGAGGCGCCGGCCGCCCCGTGGGGGAGCGCATCGAACCGCGTCGGCCGGAAGGCGTCCGCCCGGTCCGGGTCGGGGACGTCCACGCCGCGGACGTGCATCACGCAGGCCACGTTCTCCGTGCGCTCGAAGGCGTGGAGGAGGAGCCCCCCCACCAGGGGGCCGGCGGCGCCCCGCACCCCGCGCAGCCGAGCCGTCTCCCGCATGTGGCCCGCGGCGCGGAGCAGGATGAAGAGCGATCGGTAGAGCACCGCCAGGGCCGCGGTCAGGGACCGCGGGAGGAACGCGCCGAGCACGCGGAGCACGTCGGCGAAGGTCGTGGTGGAGAGGAGCAGCACCACGGACATGGCCGAGACCCCGGCGCGGAGGAGCAGCAGGAGCATGCGCCCCCAGCCGGTCTCCGGGTGGAGGAGGAACGCCGCGAGGAGGAACGGCAGCGGCGCCAGGGACCGGAGAGCGATTCGACCCGGCTCCGCCCCGGCCAGCGCCCCGAGGAGGAGCAGCAGCGCCGCCTCGGCCAGCAGCGGCTCCGGCCTCTCCGCGAGCACCGCCGCGAGGATGGAAATCCCCGCCGCGGCGACCCGGGCGGCGGGCGAGGCGCGGTGGATCGCCGACGTCCCGGTGGCGGCCAGCCGGTCCATGCGGTCGATGTCCTCGCCGATCACGCCGCGGCCCCTCCCCCGCGGACCAGGTCGGACCGCACGCGGGACAGGAAGACGATGACCTCGGAGGTGATCCACGCCTCGAGCACGGCGGCGCCGGCGGCGAAGCCGGCCACGATCCAGACGCCGGCGGATTCCTCGTGGTCGTGCCCCTCGTGCTCCAGGGGCAGGGCCCGCAGCGCCAGGATCGCCGCGGTCGCGGCCAGCCCGAGGGTGAGGAAGGACGCCCCGATGGCCCCCCACTGGACCCCGGCCGCCCTGCGGAGGACGGCGAAGAGCCCCGCCCCGAGCACCGCCTGGGCGCCGAGGAACAGTCCATTGACCCCCATGGCCGTGAGCCCGCCGTGGCCGAAGGTGGACAGCGACGCGTTGGCCAGGAAGGCGGCGAGGAAGCCACCGGCGGGGCCGAGCATCATCCCGGCCAGGGGGGCGAGGGAGAGGTGGACGCCGGGCCCGAGGGGCAGCGACATCACCACGATGAGGGCCGCCGCGGTGACGCCGACGCGGGCCAGGAAGCGGACCCGCTCCGCGTCCCGCCGGCCGGCGAGGAGGGAGAGGACCACGACGGCCGCCACGGCCAGGGCGCCGAGGACGGCCCACCACGGGAGGATCCCGTCCACGACGTGGAGGTGGCTCACGGGGCGGCGCCGGAGGATCCCGTATAACAATGCATGACAACCATTGGAACCCCCGCCCCGCCGCGACGGCAATCTTTCCCCGCCGCTCCGCTACACTCCCCCGGTGCTCGGGAAACTGCTGGTGGCCAACCGCGGGGAGATCGCCGTCCGGGTGATCCGGGCGGCCCGCTCCCTCGGCGTGCCGACGGTGGCCGTCTTCTCCGAGGCCGACCGGGCCTCCCTCCACGTGCGGCTGGCCGACGAGGCCGTCCTCATCGGCCCCGCCGAGGCGCGCCTCTCCTACCTCGACGGGGAGCGGATCCTCGCCGCCGCGCGGGGGACCGGGGCCGACTCCGTCCACCCCGGCTACGGGTTCCTCTCCCAGGACCCCGCCTTCGCCGACTCCTGCGTCGCCGCGGGCCTTCGCTTCGTCGGGCCCCCCGGCTCGGCCATGCGGATCATGGGGCAGAAGGTCCCGGCCCGGCGCGCCATGGCGAAGGCCGGCGTGCCCGTGGTGCCGGGCACCCTCGACCCCGTCCCCGACGCGGAGGCGGCCCTGCGGGAGGCGGAGCGCATCGGCTGGCCGGTCATGCTGAAGGCCTCCGCGGGCGGCGGCGGGAAGGGGATCCGGTTCGTGAAGGGCCCCGACGAGATGGCCTCCTCCTTCGACCGCGTGCGCTCGGAGTCCGAGGCCGCCTTCGGGAAGGGGGACCTCTACCTCGAGAAGGCGGTCTCCTCGCCCCGGCACATCGAGGTGCAGGTGATCGCCGACGACCACGGGAACACCGTCGCCGTGGGCGAGCGGGAGTGCTCCGTCCAGCGCCGCCACCAGAAGGTCCTCGAGGAGTGCCCGGCGAACCGGCTCGCGGCCGGGGCCCGCGCCTTCCTCGCCGACGCGGCGGTCCGCGCCGCCGCCGCCATCGGCTACCGCAACGCCGGCACCGTGGAGTTCCTCGTGGACGGGGAGGGGGACGGCTGGTTCCTCGAGATGAACACCCGCATCCAGGTCGAGCACCCGGTGACGGAGGAGGTCTTCGGGGTGGACCTCGTGCGGGAGCAGCTGCGCGTCGCCGCCGGGGAGCCGCTCTCCTTCGCGGGCCGCACCCTCGTCCCCCGGGGCCACGCGATCGAGGCCCGCCTCTGCGCCGAGGACCCGGAGCAGGGGTTCCTGCCCGCGACGGGCTTCGTCCGCCACCTCGAGATCCCCTCGGGCCCGGGGATCCGGTTCGACGGCTGCCTGTTCGAGGGCCTGGAGATCGGCGTCCACTACGACCCGCTGCTGGCCAAGCTGATCGCGTGGGG
>CAZWGT010000321.1:0-3704 GCA_964633345.1 uncultured Planctomycetota bacterium | reverse complement strand
TGGACCTCGAGGCGCAGCTCCGACACGAGGACGATGCAGGCCGCCGCCGCGTCCCCCTGGAAGTTCACGAGGTAGACGCCCTTCTCCTTCAGCGGAAGGCGCAGGGATTCCTCGTGCCAGAGGCGGTCCCCGGCGTCCTTCCAGTCCTTCCGGATCCGGGCCGCGGGCACGATGCCCGTCAGGTCGATGCGGTTCACCGCCGAGAGGTCCTTGCGCACCGCGTAGAGGATCATGAAGTCCACGGGGTAGATCCGGGCCTCGAGGGAGGCGATGTTCCGCCGGCGGATCTTCAGGTCCGGCTCCGCGCCCGGGGCGAAGGAGGCGAGTTCCGGCGCCTCCAGCGAGGCGGCCGTCAGGAACGCGAAGGCGTCGGCCGCGTCGGGCACGGCGCTCCTCGCGAGGTCGTACCACTTCACCGCCCCGGCGAGATCCCCCCGGAGGTGCGCGACCTTCCCGCGGAGGTGCCAGGCCTGGGGCCGCAGCGGGCTCGCGTCGAGGCGGCGCGGGTCGTCGTCCCGCGGGAAGGGCTTGTCCACCAGCGGCGCGGCCATGGCCAGCGCCCGGTCCCAGTCCCCCTTGTCGAAGGCGGCGGCGGCGAGGAACCACGTCACGTCGTCGAGCCAGCGCGAGCCCGGGTAGCGCCCGAGGAACCGCTCCCCCTCGGCGAGCGCGTCGCCGGGGAGCTCCATGCGGCGGAGCGTGTCCACGAGGAGCATGTCCGCCTCGTCCGCGCCCTCCAGGGCCGGCCGGTGGGCGAGGAGCATCCGCAGCCTCTCCGCGGCCTCCGGCAGGAGGAAGCCCGAGGGGCCCTTGCCCTCCGCGGCGCGGCGCGTCTCCCGCAGCGCGCGGCACAGCGCCATCTCCTCGGCGTCCGTCGTCGAGCCGTCGGGGTAGCGCAGGAGGATCTCGGCGCGGAAGGCGACGGACCGCATCGACGCCCCGATCTGGAGGTACCCGTCGGCGACGGCGCGCTCCTCGGCGAAGAAGACGTCGGCGAGCCCGCGGAACAGGGCCGCCGCCCGCTCGTGCTCCCCCAGCGCGTGGTAGGCGCGGGCCACGGCCAGCGCGTCCCGGGGATCCGTCGGCAGCCGCCGCGGGTCCCGCTCGAGGAGGGCCTCGTGGGACTCCACGATGCCGCGGTCGTCGTTCAGCCGCAGGGACGCGGTGCGGACCCCCGCCCACGCCTCGACCTCGACGGCGGGCAGGAGCTTCCAACCCTTCAGGAGGGCGCGGAAGCCGTCCCGGGCCTCCTCCCACCGCTCGCGGCGCAGCGACCGGCGGGCGGCGCCGAGGACCTCGTCGGGGGTCACCGTCTCCCCGTCGCCGCGGCGCGCGACGACGCCGGACTCCGGGACCACGGTGAGGCGCCCCTCGGCGGAGCGGCCGCGGACCTCGGGCTCGTACATGCCGTACGCCTCGGCGGGCATGGCGTGGTAGGCGCCGGGGTGGACCCCCTGCAGGACGTAGGAGATCGCGTGCCGCCCGGCGGGGACCTTCGACAGGAAGAAGACGGCGCGGTCGTCCCGCCGCTCGAACCGCTCGAAGGGGCCCTCCTCGCGGCCCTCGACGACCTCGCAGCCCGCGGGGATCGGGTCCT
This sequence comes from uncultured Planctomycetota bacterium, assembly GCA_964633345.1. Taxonomy (GTDB): domain Bacteria; phylum Planctomycetota; class JAJSAM01; order JAJSAM01; family JAKLKS01; genus CAZWGT01. Next base: position 2,107 of record CAZWGT010000321.1, on the reverse strand, counting down.
CGAGGAGCAGGTACTCCAGGGGCTCCCGCGCCTCGACCACGAGGGTCGCGCGGAAGAGGTCCCCGGAGCCGACGCGGGAGAGGGAGGGCAGGTCGGCGTCCGCGGGCCGCAGCGCCGGGTCGGCGCAGGTCCAGCCCGGGACCGGGTCGGCGTCCTCGGGGACCGCCCCCTCGGTGCGCGGGAACCAGCGGACCCAGCGCCGCTCGACCCGGACCAGGTTCCCCTCGGCCGCGATGTCCTCGCCGTCGAGGACCGCCGAGAGGACCGCCGCGAAGTGGACCTCCCCTCCGCCCGACTTCTCGATCCGCACCGTGTTGCGCCCGCCCTTCAGGCCGGCCGCGGGGATTTCGAGGTCCCTCGACGGACCGCCGTCGGCGGCGCGCGCGGTGAAGACCGCGGCCGGCTCGGCCGCGTCGTTGACGAACACGCGGGCCGTGAACTCCTGCCGCTCGACGCCGCGGCGCACCATCACCGCCCCCAGGGCGTCCACCACCGCCGCCGTGTCCTTCGTCGAGCGCCAGCAGCAGCCCCGCCGCCGGGAGAGGATCCAGCGCACCGCCGGGTCCACGGCGGGGTCGTCGGGGGCGACGGCGAGCAGGGCCTTCAGCGCCAGGGCCGTGGGCTCCGCGTCGGCGACGAAGGCGAAGGGCCGCTTCCCGTCGGCCTCGAGGGGGATGCCCCGCCTCGCGGCGGCGGCGCCGCCGTCGTCCCAGTGGAGGAGGCCGCCCTCCTCCTTCGCCCGGGTGCGGAGGATCGCCACGCAGTCCGCCGCCCGGTCCCTGCGCCCGGTGAGGTCCATGGCCAGGGCGAGCCGCGCGAGGCCGCGATCGGAGAGGGAGTCCCGGTTGCGGAAGAGCGCGTTCAGGTCCGCCGCGTCGGCCGCCCCGCCCCACGCGAGGGCGTGGAGGAGGTGGGCCCGCGATTCGGGGTCGGCGCCCTTCGCCAGGTTCTGCGCCGCCTGGATCCCCAGGGCCCGGTTGCGGGGGGAGAGGGGGTAGCCCGCCTTCTCGGCGCGGAGCATCCCGCCCACCGCGTGGGCCGTCATCGCCGGATCCCCGGCCCCCCCGCGGGCGGACCAGGCGAAGGTGCCGTCGTCGTTCTGCAGGGCGTAGAGGGCCAGCAGCCCGCGCTCGACGGCGTCGCGCAGCCGCGCCCGGAGCGCCGCGTCGGGGACGGACGCGCGCTTCAGGGCGTCCTCCGCCGACAGGGCGGGGAGGAAGCGGTTCACGGTCTGCTCCACGCAGCCGTAGGGGAACGAGGCGTTCCACTCGACGGCGGCCAGGAGCACGGCGTCGAGGGACGGCGAGAAGGAGACCCGCAGCCGCGCGGTGCCGGCCTGCGCGTCCTCCGGGAGGTCCAGGGCCGCGACGGCGGAGTCCCGCAGCGCGCCGGAGGCCGCCCGCACCCAGTGGAGGCCGTGGGGCAGGATCGGCAGTCCGGACTTCTGCGCGTCGGACGCCGCGGGGGAGAGCACCTTCGCCTCGAGCGTCGCGATCCCCGCCGGCCCCGCCGCGAGGTTCCAGGGGAAGCCCTTCACCTCGCCCGCGGCCAGGGTGGCCTGCGTCTCGGAGGCGCCCTTCACCTGGACGCCGGTCCCGGCCAGGGAGATCTTCGCGTCGACGGCGGCGCCGGTGTCGTTGTGCACGACCGTCTCGACGGTCGCCTCGTCCCTCCCCCCGAGGAAGCGCGGCGCGGAGGTGCGGATCAGCACGGGGAGGCGGACGACCAGCCCGCCGCGGCCCTCGCCGACGAGGGTGTCCGTCGAGGCGCCGCGGGCGACGATGCGCCACGTCGTGAGGTTGTCCGGGAGTTCGATCTCCACCCGGGCCGTCCCGTCGGCCCCCGTCGCCACGTCCGGGGCCCACAGGGCGGAGTCGAGGAACCGCTCGCGGAGCGAGGCCGGCATGTCGAGGGGCGGGAGGATCCCCCCGCCGGCGCCCCCCTGGAGCTTCAGGTTCCGCTTGCCGCCGCGGCGGCCGCCGAACATCCCACCCGCGCCGCCGCCGATCCCGAGGGCGTCGGCGGCCTCCTGCAGCTCCCCGTCCTCCTCGCCGCCCGACTCGTCGCGCGCGTCCATGAGGGCCTTCGACGGGGCCGGCGAGCCGGG
>CAZWGT010000320.1:0-3724 GCA_964633345.1 uncultured Planctomycetota bacterium | reverse complement strand
TACGCCGTGCCGGTCGCCGTCGAGGGCGGGGACGAGATCGCCGACCTCGCCCGCACGTTCAACGAGGCCGGCGCGTCCGTGCGATCCCACGTCGAGGAGACGGAGCGGCGGGAGCGGGCGCTCCGGGAGTTCACCGCGAACACCAGCCACGACGTGATGGTCCCCCTCACCGTCCTGCAGGGCCACCTCGACGCGCTGCGGCGGGCGGGCGAGGAGGGGCGGGCGCCGGACCGGGAGGCGGTCCTGGGCGCCCTCCGGGAGGCGCAGTACATGGCCTCCCTCGTGCACAACCTCGCCGCGGCGGCGCGGCTGGAGGCGGGGGCGGCGGCCGGCGAGGCGCGGACCTTCGACCTCGCCCGCGCGGTGGAGCGCGCCGTCGAGCGCCACCGGCCCGTGGCCGGGCCGCTGGGGATCGCCCTGGAGTACGCGGTGCCCGAGGCCCCGGTCCCGGTGGCGGGCGACGAGCTGCTCCTCGAGCAGGCGATCTCCAACCTCGTCCACAACGCGGTGCGCCACAACCGCCCCGGGGGCCACGCGGCCGTCGTCCTCGAGGCCCCCGCCGCGGGCGGCTTCGTCCTGCGGGTGGCCGACGACGGCCCCGGGGTCCCCGGGGAGGTCCTCGCCCGCCTCGGCGAGCGGGGGCTCCGCTCCGACGCCGCCCGCACCCGCTCCCCGGAGGGCCAGGGACTCGGCCTGTCCATCGTGCGGTCCGTCTGCGACCGCCACGGGTTCACCCTCGCGTTCCGCCGCCCCGCCGAGGGGGGCTTCGAGGCGGTGGTTCAGGGGACGATCCCCTCCACCACCACTTCCCCGCCCGCGACCACCTCGAAGGCGGTCCCGCGCAGTTCGCCGACGGAGTAGGCGCCGAAGGGGAGCGGTTCCGGGAACCGGGAGCGCCAGCGGAGGGTCGCCCGCCCGCGGCTCCCCGCGACGACGGGAATCCCCTCCCCGCCCGCCGGGCGCAGCAGGAGCGCGGCCCCGGGCTCGAACCCCGCGAACCGGAACTCCAGGCGCTCGAGGCCGCGGCCGGAGCCCCGGAAGACCTCCGCGCGCACCGTCTCCCCGCCCGAGGGGGCGGCGAACTCCTCCCGCACCGGGCCCTCCTGCCGGGGATTCCGCCGCCAGTCGGGCAGGACGCCGAGGAGGGCGGGGTTCCCCGAGGCATCGGCGATCCGGACGCGGGCGTCGGGGAGGGGGACCGCGCTCCCCGCGGCCAGGAGGAGGGAGGCCCGCCCGCGGGCGTCGGTGACGAACAGGAGGGGGCCCGCGGCGCCCGCGACCTCGGCCCGGTAGGTGGCCACGGGCCGCAGGCCCGAAGCCTCGACATGGGCCTCGAAGGCGCGGAAGGTGTTCCGCACCCGGACCGTCCCCCTCTCCTTCCCCGGTTCGAGGGAGGGGTCGGGGAACAGGGGGGCGCGCCAGACCATCGCCTCCCCCCGCTCGACCTCCGGGGGCGGCGGTCCCGGCGGGACCGTCTTGGGGGCCGGCACCGCGTACCCGCCGCAGCTGAGCGCTCCCACGACGCAGAACCAGAACAGGCACTTCGCCGCCGGGTGGTCGGTCCGCATGGGGCCTCCTCGAACCTCCCCCATCGCAAGGGTCGATCCACGGCAGGGATGCGACGGGATCCCAGGATTCCGCCGCGAACCGTCACATGATGTACATCGCATATACAGTTTATGTACACGCCGCGCGGAAGGCCCCCGGGTGTACGCTGGGGCCATGGGCATCACCGTCCGCCTCCCCGAGTTCCTGCGCCGCTACGGCGGCGGCGTCCGGGAGCAGGTGGTGGCGGGCGGGACCGTCGGCGAAGCCGTGGCCGAACTCCTCCGCCTCCACCCCGACCTCGGCGTCCGCCTCCTCGGGAAGGACGGTGCGCTCGCCTCCCACCTCGTCGCCTTCCGCAACGGCACCAGCCTGCCGCGGGAGGGGCTGATGGAGGCGGCCCTCGGGGACGGGGACATCCTCGAGGTCCACGCCGCGGCGTCGGGGGGCTAGACCGCGATCCGCTCCGCGGCGAGCATCTCGTCGAACCGCGCGAGGACCTTCCCCTTCAGCTCCGCGAAGAACTCCGGGGTGTTGAAGTACGGCAGATCGACCTGCCTGTACTCCCGGTGGACCTCGGCGGGCATGTCGTAGTCCTCGGCGGTGAAGCCCTGGGCCTTCTCCAGCGCGTAGCCGCGGAGGTAGGTGCGCATCACCGTCCTCCGGATCGCGTCGGCGTCCACCGCGAATCCCGTCAGGTCCTTCACCGCCCCGGCCATCTTCGCGTCGTCGAGCCCGCTGAACTTGCAGACCCCCAGCAGGTCGTCCCGCATGATCATCGGCCCGCGCCGCGTGATCGCGTCCACCCAGTAGTCCATGCCGACCTCCCGCTCGTTGAGGAGAAGCAGGTAGGTCCGCATCGACATGTGCCCGCCGGCCAGCGCGAAGGGGTACCCGGGATTGGTCTGAGGGAGGTAGGCGGGGAACTCCATCCCCTTGCAGTGCATCGCGTAGCCGGTCTCGCCGAGCTCCGAGGAGAGACGCATCGTCCCCTGGCCCAGCATCGGGAGCCTCCCCGCGCCGATCTCCCGGATGACGCGCGCCGTCCCGGCCGGATCCCCGTAGGAGAGGCCCCCCGCCAGCGGCCGGTCCGGATGGCGGCGGTTGTGCTCCATGACGTAGGAGAGCGTGACGCCCAGCGAGATCGAATCCATCCCCTGCTCGTCCACCATCTCCACGAGGTCGCAGGCCGGGTCGATGTCGAAGATCCCGATGTTCGACGCGAGCAGGTTGAGCGGCTCGAAGTCGAGCTTCGCCCGGAACTTCGCGGGCTTCCCGTCGGCCCCCTTGTCGTACACGTTCTTGTGGCAGCGGATCCCGCAGCGGTGGCAGGCCTCGTCGAGGACGACGTAGGGCCCCTTCTCCACCTCGTCCCGGTAGAGGGGCTTCGACGCGGCCGTCCCCGTGGGCACGAAGTTCATCTCCGGCACCCCGTGCACCGGGCCCAGCGCGTCGTAGTTCGTCCACGTCCCGCCCCCGCCGTCGGCGCGCTTGCGGTCCCGGAACCTCCGGCTGCCGGGCCCGCGGGCGACCTCCCCGTTGAGATCCTTGAACGAGGGGGGCGCGCCTCCGCTCTTCGGCGCCGGGAGATCCAGCGCGATGGCGAGCAGGTTCTTCGACCCCATCACCCCGCCGATGCCGCCCCGGCCGCAGAAGCGCGGCTTCGGGTCGCCGCTGCGGAGCTGGTTCCCCGTCGAGAGCCCGATGGCGGCGTAGCGCACCGCGGCGAAGTTCTCCCCGGCCGGGCCGACGACGGCGAAGTGGGCCTCGGGGTACCGCGCGTGGAGCGCCTGGATCTTCCCGTTCACCGTCTTCCCGGCGACGTCCCCCCCGTCGAGGAAGTGGAACTCGGGGCCCGGGGTGATCCGCAGCACGGTCGGGGCCGCGCAGCGCCCCGTGAACAGCACCTCCTCGATGCCGAGCCCCCGGAGCCAGGTCCCGAACTCCCCGCTGCCCGCCGTCCACATCGGGGCGGGGGCGCCGCGGCGGCTGGTCTTCAGCGGGGAGTAGGCGTGGAAGAAGGTCCGGAGGCCCGTCATGAAGTCGGTGCCGCTCAGCACGCCGAGGTTGAGGACCAGGGTCGCGGCGGGGTCGTAGGCGTCGGCCACGCGGCGGCCCGCGAGGACCTTGAAGCCCCGCGCCGCGCCGCCGAGGAGCTCCTCGAGGTCGGCGCAGGGGA
>CAZWGT010000319.1:0-3729 GCA_964633345.1 uncultured Planctomycetota bacterium | reverse complement strand
CCCGGTCCGCGGGGGCCGCCCCGGCGGGGCCCCCGGGGGGTGCCCCCCCCCCCCCCCCGCCGGTACCCCGCGCCCCCCACGGGGCCGCGGAACTCCCCCCCCCCGTTCCCGCGGGAAGCCGCGCGGGAATCGACCCGGGCGCCCCGCGCGGGGCGCCCGGCGATGCGTCCTCGAAGCGGTGGAACCGCGGCGGCTAGGCCCCGCGCAGCTGGCGCAGGATGTTGCGGCGGTGCTCGTCGATCTCGTCGGCGGTCGGCATCGTCCCGCCCTGGTTGACCACCTCGCGGACGTCGTTCGCGACCTGGTGGCTGGCCTGCTGGTAGGCGGCCGGGTCCGTCGGCGTGTCGGTGGTGGGCGTCTCGGTGCCCGGGGCGGTGAAGCCGTGGGACTCGAAGGTCTCCTGGTGGTGGAGGCGGAAGGCGTCGGGCGTGCCCGGGAGCGGGGGCGTGGAGCCGCCGAGGGGGCCGCTGTGCAGCGGGTCGCCGGGGAGGCCGTCCGGAGGAGGAACGAAGCCGGACTCCGGGTTGAGCGGGTCGACGAGGCCGGGCAGCGGCGGCTCGCCGAGCGGAGGGGCGTTGTTCGGGTCGAAGTCGGGCGGAGGAACGAAGCCGGCCTCGGGGTCCAGGTCGCCGGGGAGAGGGCCGGGCAGCGGGGGCTCGGAGAAGAAGCCGTCCGGGGGCGGGTTGGCCGGATCGTAGGCCGGAGGCGGGGCGTCGCCGGGGAGGTTCGGGTCGAACAGCGGGACGCCGATGGCGCTGGGCGCGATGCGCTCCTCGAGGTTCTCGACCTTCAGGCCGCGGCGGGTCTTCGCGGCGCTCTGGATGATGTCCGAGATCTGGTCCTCGGTCAGCGTGATGCGGATGGGGTTGGTGCCGCGCTTCTTCTGAGCCATGGCCTGCCTCCTTCGCTCGTTTCCCACTTCGGACTGGCAGGGCTGCCCTTGCTTCCCCGCCTGCGGCAGTAACAGGGGAAAGAATACGAGGTCCTTGAGCACCCGTCAACGCGGGAACGAGTTCTCCATCATGGTCGTGCAACTCGTGTGTTTTCACCTAGTTGCAACGCCATAGCGGCGAATGTTTGCGGATTCCGTGACTCTCCTCACCGAGGTGTCGGGGGGGACCCTGTACGATGGTGGGCGCCACAGGGGCCGCACGGGCGACAGCGTAAGGAGGAGGAATGCTCAGGAAGGCAGGATTCGGACTTCTGACGGTCGCCGCGGCGGCCTCGGCCGCCCTCGCGCAGGAGGCCCCGCCCCCGAAGGAGCCGCAGAAGTCCCTCGAGGAGCGGGTCGCCGAACTCGAGAGGATGGTGAAGGCGGACAAGGGGGGCCTCTCCCTCTACTGGAAGAACGGCATCCGGATGGACAGCGCCGACGGGGACTTCAAGCTCCGCCTGGCCGGCCGGATCCAGAACGACTGGTCCTGGTTCTCCCACCAGCAGGACCACGAGGACGCCTCGGGCAAGGACATCGAGGCCGGCACCGAGTTCCGCCGCGCCCGCCTGGCCGTCGGCGGCACCATGTACGAGGACTTCGAGTTCATGGGGGAGTACGACTTCGCCCAGGGCACGGCGAAGTTCCGCGAGGTCTGGATGGGGATGCGCCCCGTCGAGAACCTCATGGTGCGGGCCGGCAGCTTCAAGGAGCCCCTCGGCTTCGAGGAGATGGTGAGCGACCTCTTCGTCACGTTCCTCGAGCGGAGCGCCCCGAGCGAGGCCTTCTGCCCGACCTTCAACACCGGGGGCATGGCCTCCGGCACGGCGGCGGGCAAGCGGCTCTGGTTCGGGGCCGGCGTCTTCCGCGACTCCAACGACTTCGGGGACGACACGGGGAACACCACCAGCGGCGAGTACGCCGGGACGGCCCGGCTGGCCGGCCGGCCTTGGGTCTCCGCCGACGGGAAGCGGTTCCTCCACCTCGGCGGGGCGGCCTCCTACCGCGAGCCCTCCGGGGACATGGTCCAGTTCCGCTCCCGCCCCGAGCTCCACCTCGTCCCGCAGATGGTGGACACCGGGCTCCTCCCCGCCGCCGACGTGCGCCTGGTCGAACTCGACGCCGCCCACACGTGGGAGGCGTTCACCGCCATCCTCGAGTGGTACCAGGCCGACGTGGACACCCACGGCGCCGTGGACCCGACCTTCCGGGGCCTCGCCGCCCAGGCCTCGTACTTCCTCACCGGCGAGGCGCGGCCCTACGTGGAGGACAAGGCCGCCTACGACCGCCCGATCCCGCGGACGAACGCCGGGAAGGGGGCGGGCGCGTGGGAGGTGGCGGCCCGCTGGTCCCGCCTCGACCTCGACGACGCGGGCGTGAACGGGGGCACCCAGGTCGTCTGGACGGCGGGGGTGAACTGGTACCTCAACCCGAACATGAAGATCCAGTTCGACCACGTCCGGGCGCACGTGCGGAACGTGGGGAACCTGTACGCCCTCGAGCTGCGCTTCCAGGTGGACTTCTAGGAGGGGTCAGACCCCTTCGGTCCAAGCCGCTCCGCGGCGGGATCGAACGGCTTCCGCCCGGAGGTCGATCGCCCGCTCCGCGGGCCATCGACCTCCGGGCGGGATGGAGCGTCAACGGCGGGAACGGCTGGGTCGGGCTGTCCGATGACCGAGGGCTTCCACCGACCGTATGGCCGTGGCCCCTCCCGACCCCCGCCGCGGAGCGGCGGAACGAAGCAGGAGGTTCTACGCCAGCCCCAGCCCCAGCGCGTCGGCGTGCCTCTTGAGCGCCGACGCCGCCGCGGCCCGGTCGGCGGCGCCCGGCCGGCCCTCCTCGAACCGCAGCGACACCACGCGCACGCGCCCCTTCTCCCGCTCTGCCTTGAGGTCGGCGCGGGCGACGAGGCGCTCGCCGGCCAGGACGGGGAGGCAGAAGTAGCCGAAGCGGCGCTTCGGCGGTGGGACGTAGATCTCCAGCACCTGCTCGAAGCCGAAGAGGAAGCGGACGCGGGCGCGGTCCCAGAGGAGGGGATCGAAGGGGGTGAGGAGGACGCCGCGGTCCTCCGCGGGGCGCAGGCGGCGAAGGCGCGCGGCCAGGTCGAGGTCCCCGGGCCGGATCCACCCCTTCCGCACCGTCCCGTCCACCCCCTCCGCCTCGCAGGGGAGGATCTCCCCCGCCTCTCGCAGGGCCTCCATGGCCGCGCGGAAGGGGGGCCGCGTCTTCCGGAGGTGGAAGGTCGTCGCGATCGTCCCCGGCTCCGCCCAGCCGTGGCCGTCGAGGGCGAGGAGGATCAGCCGGCGGTACGCCTCGTCCTCGGGGACCACGCGCTCGCGGATCTCCTCCGGGACGACCCGCTCCGTCAGGTCGTAGGTCCGCTGGAAGTTCCGCCGCTCCCGGATGGCCAGCCTCCCGCAGGACCAGAGGCCCTCGGCGACGCGCTTGACCTCCTTGTGGCCCCACCAGCCGCCGGTCCGCTCCCCCTCGAGGTCGGCGGATCGGAACGGCGCCCGGCGGAGGAGGTCCTCGGCGACGGCGGCGTTGCGGCCGATGACATCCCCCCACCACGGGTGGGTCTCGAAGGCGCGCCGGCGGAACCCCATCACCGGCCAGAGGTCCATGGGCATCCACGAGGCGGCGTGGCCCCAGTACTCGAAGAGCGGGGCGCCGGGGACGAGGAGCCCCTCGGCCAGCGTCGGGTCGAGGCCCGGCAGGCGCGCCATCAGGACGAGGGCGTGGCTGCGGGCCCCGGCCACGGAGACGGTGTCGAGCTGGAGGTAGCCGAAGCGGGCGAT
>CAZWGT010000318.1:0-3747 GCA_964633345.1 uncultured Planctomycetota bacterium | reverse complement strand
CGGGGGCCCGGACGGCATGCGCGGCGGACCCGGCGGCCCCGGTGGCCCCGGCGGCATGCGCGGCGGCCCCCGCGGCCCCGGCGGTCCCGGCGGTCCCGAGCGGATGTTCGAGGCCCTCGGTCTCTCGGACGATCAGAAGGCGAAGATGCAGGAGACGCTGAAGGCCGCCCACGAGAGGGCGCGCAAGGAGACCGAGGCGGAGATCCAGAAGATCCTCACCCCGGAGCAGTGGCAGAAGTTCCAGGAGCACCACAGGCCCCGCGGCCCGCAGGAGCCGCAGGGCGCCCCAGGCAGGTAGCACCGCCGCGACGCGGGGGGCGGGGAACCCTGATCTCCGCCTCCCGCCGCCTCGCCTCCCTCCCGCGCCCGGGACCGCCGGATCTCCACCAGGTTCCCGCCGCAGCGAGTATCCTCGGGCCGGCGGCGCGGGGAGCGCCGCCGGGGAGGGACGGGCCCATGCGTTCGCCGATCGTGGCCGCGCTTCTTCTCGTCGTCGGGGGGATCCTCGGGGCCGGGATCGCCGTCCTCCTCCAGCCCGCGGCCTCCCGGGCGCCTCCGCCTCCCCCGGGGGCTTCCGTCCCGCTCCCGGAGGTCGCGGCTCCCGTGGAGAAGCCCGCGGCTCCGGATGCCGGTGCGCCGCCGGCCCCCGTCTCGAAGGGGGCCGCCCCGCTCGAGGACCTCGGCGTCCGCGCCGAGGAGTGGGTCTTCCTGCGCGGGGCCCTCGTGCGGGAGCGGGAAAGGCTGGAGGGGAACCGGATGGATCCGGCCCTCGGAGGGCTCGAGGTGCTGCGGCGGGTGAAGGAGTCCGGGGTGGACCCCCTCTCCGTGATCGGGAGCTACGACGCCGTCCGCGCGCGGGTCCGGGTGGCCGGGAAGAGCCAGGCGATCGAGGCCCCCGCGGACGGATCCCCGGTGAACCTGGCCGAACTCGCCAGGGACGCCGTCATCGTGGAGTTCGGTCCGGGGACGTTCAAGTTCGATCCGAACAGCCGGGAGTGGCTCAGCGTCCGCGAGGGCGCCCGCTCCCTGGAGATTCGCGGCGCCGGCATGGACCGGACCGTCCTCTCGGTGGAACGGAGCGACTTCCTCTTCGCCTGGGAGGACGCCGTCTTCGAGAACCTGGTGGTCCGCGACCTGACCCTCGACGGGGGCGAGAGGGGGCTGCAGCTCCTCGACGCCCGGGGCGGGGTCTCCGCCGCCTTCGAGAACATCCGCGTCCGGGGCTGGAGCGGCGGGGGCCACAGCGCCCCCATCGGCGTCAGCGGAAGCGTCCTCTTCGGCGCCCGGGGCTGCGAGTTCCTCGGCCGGGAGAACGGCGGGATGTTCGTCCTCTCCGTGCGGGGGCCGTCCCTGGCGGTCTTCGAGAAGTGCCTGTTCCGGGACGTGGGCGAGGCCGTCGTCTCCGGCGGATCCGGGGAGGCCGGGAGCGCCGTGCGCCTCGTGGACTGCACGTACGAGAACTCCGCCGTCGCGAGCCGGAGGATGCAGCGCAGGAAGGGGGTGAACTCCATCCCCGTCGCCGTGCGCGGCGGGACCGTCGCCCTCGGCCCCCCCGACCTCCCCGACGAGGAGCGCCGGGCGCTCTGGGGGGCGCCGTTCCTCGCCTCCCTCGAGGGGGTGACCTTCGGCCCGGGGAGGCCGGTCTGCACGCTGGGGGAGCTGGCGACCGTCGCCGAGCGGGTCTCCGTCGCCCCCACGGAGACCGTGTTCGGGGCGCGGTACCTCGGCCCGGTCGGGGACGGACCGGCGCGGTTCGGGATCCGGGTGCTGGACCGGGCCAACTCCGCGGTCCGCTGGCGCGTGGTGGGAGCGGACGGGGCGGACCTCGAGAAGGCGCCCCGGAATCCCGGCGGCGGGTGGAATCCCCCGACGGCGGCGGCGCTGGAGAAGTTCACCCTGGCCGCGGCGATCCGGTCCTCGGAGATCCCGTCCACCGCCGCGGCGGTGGAGGCGCAGCTGAGCGCCGCCGGCTCGGGCGACCAGGAGACGACCCACCTGTACGTGAACCCGGGCACCGCCGGCTTTCCGACCTGGTTCGCGGACGCGGCGACGGGGAAGGTTCTCGGAGGCCCGCGGACGCGGTAGAAGATCGGCTCCGTGGCACGGATCCTGCTCGCGACCTTCGGCTCCCACGGGGACCTCAACCCCTACCTCGTCCTCGGCGCGGCGCTGCGCGCCCGCGGGCACGAGGCGGTCCTCGCCGCCACCCCCTACTTCCGGAGCGAGATCGAGGGGGCGGGGCTGCGGTTCGCGCCGATGCGCCCCGAGCTCGACGCCGCCGACGACGCGCTCCTGCGGCGGATCGTGGACGCCCGGAAGGGGCCCGAGACCGTCATCCGCGAGGTGATGATGCCCGCGGTCCGGGACACCTACGCCGATCTCGAACGCGCGGCGGAGGGCGCCGACCTCCTGGTCTCCCACGTGCTCACCTACGCCATGCCGGTGCTGGCGGAGAGGCGGGGCCTCCCGTGGGTGTCCACCGTGCTCTCGCCCCTGATGTTCTTCTCGGCCCACGATCCCCCGGTGCCGCCGACGGCCCCCGCCCTCGGAAGGCTACGCGTGCTCGGGCCGGGGTTCAACCGGTGTCTCATCCGGTTGTACAAGTTCGCCACGCGGAACTGGACGGGCCCGGTGGCGGCGCTCCGGAGGGATCTCGGGCTCCCGCCGGGACGGGACCCGATCCACGAGGGCCAGCACTCCCCCCACGGGGTCCTCGGGCTCTTCTCGCCGGTGTTCGGGCCGCCGATGCCCGACTGGCCGGCGCGCACGCGGGTCTGCGGCTTCCTGTTCCGCGAAAGCGACTTCGAGGGGCGCGGGATGGACCCGGCGCTGGCGCGGTTCCTCGCGGAGGGGGAGCCCCCGGTGGTGTTCACCCTCGGGTCGGCGGCGGTGCTGGCGGCCGACGGCTTCTACCACCGCGCGGCGCGGGCGGCGGCGGACCTCGGGGTGCGGGCGGTGCTCCTGGCCGGCGCGGGGGCGTCGGGACTCCGGGATCTCCCGCAGGGCGTCGCGGCGTTCCCCTCGGCCCCGTACCACGCGCTCTTCCCCGCGGCCTCGGCCGTCGTCCACTCCGGCGGGGTCGGCACCACGGCCCAGGCCCTGCGCGCCGGGAGGCCGCAGGTCGTGGTCCCCTTCGCCCACGACCAGTTCGACAACGCCGACCGCGTGCGCCGCCTCGGGCTCGGCCGGATCGCCCGGCGCGGGGGGAGGCTGGAGGGGGCGCTCCGGGATCTCATCGCCGACGGGGAGGCGCGCGCCCGGGCGGCGGAGGTGGGCCGCCGGGTGGCGGCGGAGGACGGAGCCGCGGCCGCGTGCGACGCGATCGAGTCCGTTCTGGACTCCCGGAGGGAGGGCCTCACTTCCTCGGGGCCGCCGCGATCCACTGGGAGCGGATCCAGTCCCTCCACGCCCTCTCCACGACGATTGCCGGGCACCCGAAGGCCCTGAGGCAGGCCGTCTCCGCGTCCTTCGACGCGAGGAGGTGGTCCATGAACACCGGCAGGCGCGCCGGGTCGACCTCCCGCATCCACCACAGCAGGCTCCACGACTGCAGGAGGGCGGTGCCGTCCATGTCGTTCAGCCCGGTGCGGAGGAGCGCCGCCAGTTCCCTGTCCTTCCCGGCGGACATCCCCTCGAGGAGCAGTCGTCCCCAGGAGCCGGGATCGTCCAGCGGGTCGTTCTTCCCGGAGCTCGAGTCCCCGCCGATGCACCGGACGGTGCCGGACTCCGACAGGGCCTCGATGGCGA
>CAZWGT010000317.1:0-3753 GCA_964633345.1 uncultured Planctomycetota bacterium | reverse complement strand
TTCATCTACCCGAACATCGACTGCCCCCCGGGGGCCAACCACGGGCTCGTGGCCATCTCGGGCGTGCTCAAGGCCAACGGGCACGAGACGCGGATGATCTACGCCTGCGACGCCATCGAGCCGGTCCCCACGAACGAGCAGATCGCCGAGGTCGTGCGGGAGTACAAGCCCGGCCTCCTCGGCTTCTCCGTCATGACCCAGCAGTACCCCTGGGCCTGCGAGGTGGCGAAGTACCTCAAGAAGGAGTTCCCCTCGATCCCCCAGGTCGTCGGCGGGGTGCACATCACGATGGTCCCCGAGGAGTCCTCCGACGACCGGGTCTTCGACTACTACTGCGCCGGCGAGGGGGAGTACGCGCTCCTCGACCTCGTCAACCGCCTGGAGAAGGGCGAGGAGACCACCTCCGTCCCCAACATGCGGGTCTGGAAGGACGGGAAGAAGATCGTCAACCGCGTCCTGCCCTTCCCGAGCCTCGAGACGCTCCCCCCCCTCGACTACGACCTCTTCGAGATGGACAAGCTCCTCGACGCGAAGAAGGGCTGGCTCTCCGTCCTGACGAGCCGCGGCTGCCCGTACAAGTGCACCTACTGCTTCAACAAGGAGATCGTGGACCTCTACCGCGAGGAGGGCGCCGCCAAGAGCCCGAAGGAGTTCCTCCGGAAGTTCCCCATCCCCCGGATCATGGCGGAGATCGCGGATCTCCGCCGCAAGCACCCCCAGATCTCCACCGTCATCTTCGACGACGACCTCTTCACCCTCGACAAGCCCTACGTGCTGAAGTTCTGCGAGGCCTACAAGCGGGAGCACGCGGGACTGCCCTTCGTCGTCAACGCCCACGTGCAGGTCTTCGACGACGAGATGGCCGCCGCGCTCCGCGACGCGGGGTGCATGGTGGTCAAGTACGGCCTCGAGTCGGGCTCCAACCGCGTGCGCCGCGAGGTGCTCTGGCGCTACATGGCCAACAAGCAGATCATGGACTCCTTCGGCGCCGCCCACCGCCAGGACCTGCACACGAGCGCCTTCGTGATGATCGGGCTTCCGACGGAGACCCGGGCGGAGATCGAGGAGACCCTCCAGCTCTGCGCCGACGTCCAGATGGGCCGCTTCCGCTGGGCGGTCTTCTACCCCTTCATCGGGACCGCGGGCTACACGATGGCCAAGGACCTCGGCCTCATCGACTTCGAGAAGATGAAGCGCATGGGGAACTACTTCGACGGCTCCTGCCTCCACTTCACGGACGAGCACGACCTCTACCTCGTGCGGCTCTCGAAGTTCTTCCACTGGTACGTGAACGAGCGGACCGACTGGCCGTCGGCGCCGGTCTACCGCAAGCTCGTCGCCGAGATCGAGTCCATGGACCGGGCCACCTTCGAGCGGGAGTACCCCCGCCTGAAGAAGGAGGACCGGGAGCGGAGCGACGAGTTCATCGAGAAGGACCTCACCCACTACACCCAGCGCTACAGCCACGTCATGGGCGTCCGCTCCGACTTCGTCAAGTGGGAGCGCGAGCGGATGAAGAAGTACGCCGGGACGGCGAGGAACGCGTACACCCTGGATTAGAGGGGACTGTCCCCGGTTCTTCCTGCCTGGGGACTGTCCCCGGTTCCGCCGTAGGATCCCCCCATGCGGATCCTCCCCTTCGTCCTCCTCCTGGCCGCCTGCGGCGGGAAGTCCGACGACCCGGTGGTGCTCCTCCAGCAGGAGCGGGACCCCGCGGTCCGGCGCGCCTCCGTCCTGGCCCTCCTCGAGAAGGGACCCGGCGCGAGGACCCTCTGGCAGCGCCTCCTCCGCGACGAGGACCCGGAGATCGCCCGGCTGGCCGCCTCGGCGATCGCACAGGGGGCGGACCGGCCCGACTGGCGGGAGATCCCGGAGTCCCTCGACGCCTCCCTCCTCGAGGCGGCGGGGCGGCAGGAGCCCGGCGTCCGGGTCGAGGCGATCCTCGCGCTGGCCCGCCTGCGCGCCGACGACCCCCTGTTCCCCCCGAAGATCGCGGGCGCCCTGGCCGACCCCGACCCGCGGGTGCGCCGCGCCGCGCTCCAGGCCTTCCGGGCCTTCGGTCCCTCGACGGCGGGCCTGGACCTCTCGGCCTTGAGCGCGATCCTGGCGAAGGAGCCGGCCCTCTCCCTCGACGCCGCCCTCGCGCTCGCCGCCTGCGGGGACGGGTCCGCGGCCGTCCTCGACCGCCTCGCCGCCGCGGTGGAGGACGGGAAGGACCCGGCCTCCGCGCTCCAGGCCGCGCGGGCCCTGGCCGCCATGGGGCCCCTCTCCGCCGGGGCGGCGCCGCGCCTGGCGCCCCGCCTGGCCGGGGCGCCCGAACTCCTGGCCCGGGAGATCGCCGACGCCCTCGGGCAGGCCGGGGTCCCCGACCCCGCCGCCGTCGCCGCCCTGGAGAAGGCCCTCGCCCGCCGCGAGCCCTCCGTGTCCGTCGCCGCCGCCCTGTCCCTCGTCCGCCTCGGGAAGGGGACGCCCGCGGCCGAGGCGATCCTCGCGGCCCCCGTCCGCACCCCCCTCGACGGGGTGCGGTGCGCCGAGGGCTCGCTCCTCCTCGGCCGGGGCGGCTGGCCCCGCCTCGTCGCCGCCCTCGCCGGCGACGCCGCGGCCGAGGCCGCGCTGGCCCTCGCCCGGCTGGCCGCCGCGGGGCGGCCGTTCCCGGGGGACGCCGCCTCGGCCCTCGGGAAGGTCGCGAAGGAGGGGGACCTCGACGCCCGCCGGGCCGCCCGCCGCGCCCTGGCCGCCGCGAAGTCCCGCTGAGGCGGTACACTGGGGCAATCCCCACGGAGGCCCCGCCATGAAGACCCTGCTCCTCGCCGCCGCCCTGCTGGCGGCCGCCCCCCTCGCCGGTTCCCACCCCCACTTCAACGACGGGGGGACCCTCCCCTGGTCGGAGAAGCTCGCCGACGCCCAGAAGGCCGCGGCGAAGTCGGGGAAGCTGATCTTCGTCGAGTACGGGAGGAAGGCCTGAGGGAACTGCCGCGCCCTCGTCGAGGGCGTCCTGACCGCCGACGCGGTCAAGTCCCGCATCGCCGCGCTGGCCGTGGGCCTCGCCGCAGACTGCGACAAGCCCGAGAGCGACGTGCAGAAGATCATGCAGGAGAACCTCAAGGGGGCGGGCGTCCTCCCCTTCGTGGGGTTCCTCACCCCCGATCTCAAGTGGGTCGGCGGCTTCTCCGGCGGGAAGAACGTGGACGGCTTCCTCGCCGTCCTCGACGCGGTGGAGAAGAGCCCGCTGCTCGACGCGACGGAGCCGGTGAAGAAGAAGCTGCTGGCGCTCGCCGACAAGGCGGCGAAGGCGGCCGAGAAGTCGGACTGGAAGGCGGTCCTCGCCGCCGGCCACGAAGGGGCCGCCACCACGGGCCGCTCCCCCGATCGCGAGCGCCTCGACGGGCTCGTGAAGAAGGCCCACGAGTGGGCCGAGGGGGAGTTGAACCGCATCGTGGACGAGGTCCGCAAGGGGGGCGAACTCCCCGTGGCCCGCAAGGCCCTCGGCGACGTGAAGAAGCAGATGGCGGGCGAGCCCGAGGCGGCCGACGTGGACCTCGGCCTCAAGGCGCTGGCGAAGCTCGGCACCATCCGCTCCGTCGAGGCGGACCCCAAGGGCGTCGATCCGGCGGCCATGCGCGCGAAGGAGGCGAAGGCCTTCGCGGACTCCCGCTGGAAGGCGGTCTTCGAGGCGGCCGAACCGAAATAGTCCCCGGCCCCGTGTAGCCTCTGTCCATGGCCAAGGAGATCGGCGCGAACTGGGGGACGCTG
>CAZWGT010000316.1:0-3761 GCA_964633345.1 uncultured Planctomycetota bacterium | reverse complement strand
CCCCTACCGGTCGGCCCCCTCGACGGAGGTCACGGAGGTGATCACCATCGCGCCGCCCCCGCCGGCGGCGGCCTCGTAGCCGTCCTCGCGCCACTTCTTCGCCTGGTCGGCGTTGAGGGAGGCGTTGACCCGGTCGTCGTACCGTGTCCGGACCTCCCTCGCCTTCTCGGGATCGGGGTGGGAGACCTTCATCGACATCGTCGTGTTCCCGTCGGCCCCCGTCACCTCGTGCTGCTCGATCTTCGTCAGGTCGCGGAGGGCGGTGTCCCGCTCCTTGAGGGCGGCCTTCAGCTCCGCCTCCTGCACGTCGTTCAGGGAGAGGGCCTCGCGGATGGCGGTCCAGCGCTCGTCCTCGGTCTTGCGCAGCAGGTCGAGCATCGTCTTCGTCCTCGCGTCGAGGGCGGCCGATCCCGCGGCGAGCCGGCCGAGGCGGATGGGAACGGCCCCCCCCTCGAGGGTCAGGGCGGGCGGGTGGAGGACGTCCCCCGGCAGGGACCCGGGACCCGGGGACTCCAGGCCCTCGCCGCGGCTCCGCGCCGGGGCGGCCGCCTTCCGCTCGCGCTCGAGCTCCATCCGGAGCTTCGAGGCGTCCCGGGACGTCGCGGCGACGGAGGACTGCATCTCCTCCAGCCGGGCGCGGAGGTCGGCGACCTCCTTCGAGAGGGCGTCGGACCGGTCGGGCGCCTCGGGCGCGGGGGCCGCCGGTCCGGCGGCGGAGGGCGCCGGCGAGGCGCCCTGCACGAGGAGCGCGCCCGCGATCCCGCCGAGGATCCCCGCGATCGTCATCGACGCGACCAGAGTGCCGGCCTTCATGCGCACCTCCCGTCCCGGTTGGACGGACGTGACCCGGACGGCGGCCCGGCCTTTCCGCCGTGGACCCGCCGCGTCCGCCGCCCTATGATGGCACCCCGGTCCCCGAATCCGGCCCCTTCCCGGGAGGCACCCATGCGCCGCGCCTGGCTCGCCGCCGCCGTCCTCCTCGCCGCCACCGCCGCCGCCGCCGGCTGCGGGCCCAGCGCCAAGGAGCTGGAGCCCGGGCTCAAGGCCATGCTCCGCGAACTGGCCAAGGCCGTCGTCGCGAACGACAAGCCCGTGATCCAGCAGTTCATCCTCGTGGACGCCGGCATGGCGGGCAGCCCCATGGCCGCCAAGGACGCGGACACCCCCGAGGGCCGGGAGGCCCTGTACGAGGCGAACCGCCGCTGGATCCGCCTCTGCTTCCGGGACGCGGGGATCCAGGCGGACGCCGACGTCGAGACCTTCATGAACGCGATCCGCTTCTCCATCGACGGGATCAACGCCTGGGTCACCTTCGAGATCGCGGCCGAGGGGCGTCGCGCCGCCGAGATCGTCACGTGGCGACTGACCCGCACGGAGAAGGGCTGGCGGATGTTCCAGTACGAGCGGAAGATGAAGGGGATGCGGTAGCGGGGACCGTCCCCGGTTCTTCCTGCCGGGGGACCGTCCCCGGTTTACCGTAACCCCCCATGACCGTCCGCGTCCGATTCGCCCCGTCCCCGACGGGCGACCTCCACGTCGGCAGCGCCCGCTCGGCGCTGTTCAACTACCTCTTCGCCCGCGCGAAGGGGGGCGTCTACATCCTCCGCATCGAGGACACCGACGAGGCCCGCAACAAGCAGGAGGCCATCGCCGGGATCCTCGGGGGCTTCGACTGGCTGGGGATCCGGCCCGACGAGGGCCCCTTCTTCCAGAGCGACCGCAAGGCCCTCTACCGCGCGAAGGCGGAGGAGCTGCTCGCCGCGGGGGGGGCGTACAAGTGCGTGTGCACGGTGGAGGATCTCGACGCGCGCCGCAGGGCGGCCGCCGCGGAGAAGCGCCCCTACCGCTACGAGCGCACCTGCCGCGACCGGGCCGTGCCCGAGGGGATGCCCTTCGTCCTCCGGGCGAAGCTCCCGGCCGACGGGGACGTGGTCTTCGAGGACCGGGTCCTCGGGGAGATCCGCACCTCGAACCGGGAGCTCGACGACTTCGTCATCCTGCGCACCGACGGGTCGGCCATCTACAACTTCTGCGTGGTCGTGGACGACATCGAGATGGGGATCACCCACGTCATCCGCGGCAACGACCACGTCGCCAACACGCCCAAGCAGATCCACCTCTACCGGCTGATGGGGAAGGAGCCGCCGGTCTTCGCCCACCTGCCGATGATCCACGGGGCCGACGGGAAGAAGCTCTCCAAGCGCCACGGGCCCGTGGGGATCCTGACCTGGCGGGACCTCGGCTACCTTCCGGAGGCGATGCTGTCCTACCTCGCGCGCCTCGGCTGGGGCCACGGGGACCAGGAGGAGTTCACGCTGGCGGAGCTGGAGCGCCTCTTCGACATCGACGGGGTGAACGCCGCGGCGGCGGTCTTCGACGTGAAGAAGCTCGAGTGGGTGAACGCGCGGGTGATCCGGCGCCTCCCCGTCGAGGACCTCGTCGGCCGGCTGCGCCCGATGATCGAGGCGCGGGGCTGGGACCCGTCCGCGCCCTGGCTGCCGAAGGCCGTGAAGGCGATGCAGGAGCGCTCCGTCACCCTCGTGCAGATGGCCGACGGGCTGGCGCCGTTCTACGCGGCGACTGTGACCTTCGACGAGAAGGCGAAGACGAAGTTCCTGACGCCGGAGGCGCTCCCGATGCTGAAGGACCTCGCCGGCGCGATCGGGTCCGTCCAGCCCTTCGAGGCCGCCGCCATCGGGGCGGCCGCGGAGTCCTTCCTCGCCGGCCGAGGGCTCGAACTGAAGAAGGTCGGCCAGTCGATCCGCGTCGCGCTGACCGGCGTGACGGTGAGCCCGCCGCTCTGGGACACGATGGAGGTCCTCGGCCGGGAGCGGACGCTGGAGCGGCTGCGCGGCGCGTAGGGATGGACCGCGACCGTTTCTCCCGCATCGCCCCTGGAGGGAGGGGTACCTCCGGTGGGGGAGGACGACGCTGGGGTTCGCCCTGATGCTCTGGCGCCGGTGACGCCGCGCCGGACAGGATGCGCGACTTCCGGGAACCGGGAAGGGGCGCGGCGCATCCAACGGCCGCAACGGAGGGAGGTCTTCCATGAAGGCGTTCCATGCGTCGGTCGCGATCGTTCTCGGACTCGGTCTCCTGGCGGGTTGCGGCTCGTGCTCCGGCCGGGGCTCCGCCCCCCGGGTCGTCGAGTCCTGGTCGGGCGGCGCCTACCGGGACGTGAAGGCCTGGAAGAGCCTCCCCGCGCTCCCGGCCTGGGTGAAGGCGCCGCCGGTGCGCGAGGGGTTCCTGGTCTTCGTCACCGGACCGGTGCTCTCCGACCTGCCGCACATCGCCGCCTTCAAGGCCGAGGCGCCCGACGTGCGCGCGTTCGTCCGGGAGCGCCTCGGGCCGGTGGTGGGGGAGGCGGCCGCGGCGGCGGCCGCGCAGGCCGCGCCCGCCATGCCGACGCCCGTGGAACAGGCCTGCCACGAGTCCCGCGAGGACGGGGACATGACCCCGGGCGCGAACCTCGCCTCGGTCTGGTCGCTGTTCGAGGTGCCGACGGGCCCGATCCTCGACACGGTCCCGGCCGACCGCCGGGTCGCTGCGCAGGGCGCCCTCAGGCAGTAGCCCCGCGGCTCATTCCTTGCCGCGGGCGGGGGTCCCGCCCATACTGCGGGACTCGCGCGGTCATCGGTGCCCGTATCGTCTAGCCCGGTCTAGGACACAGCCCTCTCAAGGCTGCGACACCGGTTCAAATCCGGTTAGGGGTACCAACCGCGACGTCCGGCGCCGGAAGCGCCTTCCGCGAGTGTGCACCC
>CAZWGT010000315.1:2517-3765 GCA_964633345.1 uncultured Planctomycetota bacterium | reverse complement strand
GCACGATGCCAATCCTTGAACGGGGCTGGCCGTTTGCTGTATTCTCCCCCGCGTTGCTTTCCAAGGAGGTGCGGGGCAGCGGGGAGATGCGCAGTCACTAGGTTGCAACTGGATGGGGTTTGATCTTGAACCACTTTTCGGGACATGAACACATGAAAAAGGGCTTTACGCTCATCGAGCTGATGATCGTCATCGCGATCATCGCCATCATCGCGGCCATCGCGATCCCGAACCTGCTCGCGGCCAAGCTGTCGGCCAACGAGACGGCGGCCATCGCGACGCTCCGCAACCTGGCCTCCTGCCAGGCGCAGATCCAGACGTCCGGCAAGATCGACTGCGACGCCGACGGCATCGGCGAGTACGGCTGCTTCCTCGAGATGACCGGCACGGTCGGCGTCCGCAAGGGCCCCGTGACGGGCACGCCCCCGGGCTGCGACTGGACGAACAAGGGCACCATCGTCAATCCGCCCATCCTCTCCGCCGCCCTCGCCGCCGTGGACACCGGCGGTTACGTGACCAAGTCCGGCTACGCGTTCCAGATCTTCCTCCCCACCGCCGCGAACCCGGCCCTCTTCGTCCACGAGACCGGCGCTCCCCCGACCCAGGCCGCGGCCTCCTTCGGCTCCAACATCGGCGTCGACATGGCCGAGACCGCGTGGTGCGCCTACGGCATCCCGGTCGCCCGCGGCAACTCGGGCAACCGCGCCTTCTTCGTCAACCAGGCCGGCGACGTCCTGCAGTCCCCCAACGAGACGGCTCCCCACCAGGGCACCACCGGTACCCTCAACGGGAACTCCGCCTTCCGCGGCACCGGCATCACCTCCCAGGTCGCCGTCGGGACCGTGGGCCAGGACACCAACCTCTGGAAGGTCACGAACTAGTTCCGGCTTTCCGGTCGTGAATCAGGGGGGCGGTCCTCGGACCGCCCCCTACTCTTTCGTGTCGGCGCCTCGCCGCCGCGAGGGGGGGCCGCACCCGGAACGGAGGGGCGCGATGCCGGAATCCAGGGACGCGAAGGCGGGCGGCTTCACCCTCATCGAGCTGATGATCGTCATCGCGATCATCGCCGTCCTGGCCAGCATCGCCATACCCAACCTCATGTCCGCCAAGCTGGCGGCCAACGAGACGAGCGCCGTCGCCACGCTGCGGAACCTCACCTCCGCCCAGGCCATGGTCCAGGGCGCGGGGCGCATCGACGTGGACAACGACTCCGTCGGGGAGTACGGGACCTTCCTCGAGCTCACCGGG
>CAZWGT010000315.1:0-2507 GCA_964633345.1 uncultured Planctomycetota bacterium | reverse complement strand
GGCGGGTGAAGGTGCGCCGGGGGAGGATCAACACCGTCCCCCCCGGGGCGGACTTCTCGGCCCTCGGGACGGAGATCCGGCCCCCCGTCCTGACCTCCGCCCTCGGCCAGGTGGACGCCAACGGCTTCGCGAGCAAGTCCGGCTACCTCTTCATGATCTTCCTCCCCGACTCCAACGTCACCGCGGGCTGGGTCCACGAGCGCAACATCGGCACGAACCTGGCGCCGATCGCGGACCTCTCCAGTTCCGGCCAGACGGGGGGGGGGTCGGGCAAGATCGGCATCGACATGTCGGAGGTGGTCTGGAACTGCTACGCCATCCCCGCCACCCGGGGGAACTCCGGGAACCGCTGCTTCTTCGCCTCCCAGAGCGGGGACCTGCTCCAGTCGCCCAACGACGAGGCCCTGCACTCGGGCGCCGCGACCCCCGTGGACGGGAGGAGCGCCTTCCTCGGGGACGGCATCACCTCCAAGGTGGCGACGGGAACGAAGGGGCGGGACGACGACATATGGAAGGTCACCAACTAGCCGATCCGCCGGGCTCCACCCCGCCCCGGGTCTCCGTGGTGATCCCCGCCAGGGACGAGGCCGAGGGGCTTCCCGCGGTGCTCGCCGGCGTGAAGGCCGCCCTCGACGGCGCCGGGGTCCCGTTCGAGATCGTCCTCGTGGACGACGGCTCCTCCGACGGGACCGGTGAGGCCGCCCGGCGGGCGGGCGCCCGGGTCCTCCGCCATCCCTTCTCCCTCGGCAACGGGGCCGCGGTCAAGGCCGGCATCCGGGCCTCCCGGGGCGGGATCGTGGTCCTGATGGACGCCGACGGCCAGCACGACCCCGCCGACCTGCCCCGCCTCCTGGACGCCCTGGGGGAGGAGTGGGCGATGGTGGTGGGGGCCCGTACCGGCGGCTTCGGCGCGGGGATCCACCGGGGCGTCGCCAACCGGATCTACTCCGCCCTGGCCTCCTGGGTCTCCGGGGTCCCCATCCCCGACCTGACCTCGGGCTACCGGGCGGTGCGCCGGGACGCCGCCCGGAAGTTCCTCTACATGCTCCCCAACACCTTCTCCTACCCGAGCACCCTGACGCTGGCGCTGCTCCGCTCCGGGCGCCCCGTGAAGTTCCTGCCCATCCGGGCCCACCGGCGCACGGGCACCTCGAAGATCCGCCTGATCGCCGACGGCTCGCGCTTCCTCCTCATCATCCTCCGGGTCGCCACCGCCTTCAGCCCGCTGCGGGTCTTCCTGCCCGCCTCGCTGCTGGCCTTCGCGGTCGGCCTCGGCTTCTACGCCTGGCACTGGTTCGACGGCTCCTTCCCCAAGATCTCCGGGGGCGTCCACAGCATGTGGCTGCTGGGGGCCATCCTCTTCGCCATCGGGCTGCTCTCGGAGCAGGTGGCCTCCCTCCGATTCGACCGGAGCGAGGAGGATTGAGGCTCCTCCTGTTCGGGAACTACTCCACGGGGGACGGCTACCCGCGCCTGCGCGTCCTCGCCGAGGGGCTCCGGGCGCGGGGCGTCGAGGTCCTCGAGGCCAGGGTCCCGTTCCTCGAGGAGGAGGGGGCACGGACGGGGGCCGCGGGCTCCCCCCTGGCCTTCCTGAAGGCGGGGGCGGCCGCGGTGCGCACCCGGGGGGCCCTCCGCGCGGCCTACCGCGCGGCTCCCGACCACGACGCCGTCCTCGTCGGCTACCCCGGGGCGATGGCCGTCGGCGTCGCCCGCCGGGCCAACCGGGACCGCCGCCGCCCCGTGATCCTCGACGCCTTCCTCTCCCTCTACGACACCGCCGTGAACGACCGCCGCCTCGCCGGGCCGAGGTCGCTCCGGGCCCGCCTCCTCCGGCGCCTCGACCGCTCCTCCTGCGCCGCCGCGGACCGGGTCCTCGTGGACACCGCGGAGAACGGGCGGTGGTTCGCGGAGGAGCTCGGCGTCCCCCCGGGGCGGATCACCGTCGTGCCCGTCGGCGCCCTGCCGTTCCCCGCCGGCCTCCCCGGTCCGGCGGCCCCTCCGCCGCCCGCCCGGCCCCTCGAGGCGCTCTTCTTCGGGACCTACGTCCCGCTCCAGGGGGCCGCGACCATCGTGGAGGCGGCGGCCCGGGCGGAGGGGGTGCGGGTGACGATGGTCGGCCGCGGCCAGGACCTCCCCGCGGCGAGGGAGCGGGCCCGCGCCCTCGGCCTCGGCCCGGAGCGCGTGGGGTGGGTCGAGGAGTTCCTGCCGCGCCCCGCCCTGGACCGGCGCATCGCGGCGGCCGACGTGTGCCTGGGGATCTTCGGCACGACGGCCAAGGCCGCGCGGGTGGTACCGTGCAAGGTGCACGACGCGCTCTCCGCGGGCCGTCCCCTCGTGACCGCCCGCGGGCCCGCGGCCGAGGCGCTCCTCGGCGACGGGCGGGACGCCCTCCTCGTGCCCCCGGGGGACCCGGAGGCGCTGGCGGCGGCCCTCGCGCGCCTGCGCGGCGACGGCGCGCTCCGGGCCCGGCTGGCGGCGGGGGCGCGGGAGACCTGGCGGGGGAGGCT
>CAZWGT010000314.1:0-3810 GCA_964633345.1 uncultured Planctomycetota bacterium | reverse complement strand
CCCATCCCGAGGCCCAGACCGGGCCCCATGCCCCCCCCCGTTCAGGTGGAGGGCCCGCCGCCCTTTCAGGTGCCCCCGGACAGGCCGCAGTTCTTGCAGAAGGCCAGCTGGCCGAGGTCGGCGAGTTCCTGCAGCTCCTTCAGCTTCTCCAGCATGGCCTGGAGCTGCTCGTCGGTGAGGGTGATCGGCTCCCCGGCCTCGAACTCCCCCATGCCGTCGGCGTTCAGGCCCTCGGCGCTCTTGCAGGGCTCCCAGCCCTGCTCGCGCAGCGTCTCCATCAGCTTCGCCAGGCGCTCGGAGATCTCCTTCAGGAGTTCCGGGTCCCCCAGCGCGCCGAGGGCCTTCTGGACCCCCTCCCGCCCCTCGAGGCCCTGGCCGTTCTGCTTCAGCTCCTCGGCCAGCGCGTCCACCTTCTCCTTGAGGGCCGCCAGCATCTCCGGGGTGAAAGGACCCGCCCCCTCGAGCCCCTTCAGGGCCCGGTCGAGGGAGGAGAGCTGATCGTTGAGGCCCTTGAGGTCGGCCTCCAGGAGCTTCGAGAGGAGCTTCTCGAGGGCGGGGTCCCCCTTGGACATGGTGCCCGAGGCCTTCATCTCCTTGAGGGCCGAGGGGTCCATGCCCGCCAGCAGCTCCTGCATCTCCCGCGCCCGCTCGCCCATCTTCTGGAAGGCGGCCATGGCCTCGGGCTTGGGGGGGTTCTTCCGCAGCAGCTCCTCGGCGGCGCGGCGCATCTCCGCCGCCAGGGCGCGGAGCGCGGCGTGCTTGGGATCCGCGGCGGCCTCGACGGCCCGGGCCTCCTCGAGGAGCTTGCGGGCGGCCTTGGCGGCGTCCTTCCGCTCCTCCTTCTCGCGGTGCGCGGCGGCCAGATCCTTCGGCTTCGCCTCCTCGACGACGACGGGATCGAGGCGGTAGGCCCCGATGGCCAGCAGCGCCGCCGCGGCGGCCCCCTGGAGCGGCCGGCGCTCGAGGTTCGGGCGGAAGGCCCGGCGGAGGGCGGGGGCGGGGACGGCGTCGAGGGAGCGGGCGGCGTCCTCCAGCACGAGGGGGCCGAGGAGGGGGGAGGAGGACTCACCGGAGCCGAGGGACAGCGCCGTGGAGACCCGCTCGGCGAGGCCGAGGCGCTCGTCCACGAGGTTGGCCACGCGCCGGGAGGTGGTCCGGCGGAGGAGGATGCCCGCCGCGGGGAAGGCCAGCGCGACGCAGAGGCCCGCCCCGGCCGCCCCGGCCGGCCCCACGGAAGCCAGATTCCGCCAGTGGAGGAGCCCCAGGAGAAGCGCGAGGGAGGCCCCGGCGGCGAGGCCCCAGGGCAGGTCCTCGGCGGCCCGGGAGGCGGCCAGCCGCCCCCGGAGGCTGGAGAGCCGGCTCTCGAGGCTGCGGGCGGATGCGGCCATGGAGTCTCCCTCCGGATCCCGGCTGCCACGGGATGCAACAGTATAGACCCCCGGGGGGTTCAGTCGGGGTCAGACCCCTTCGGTCCGGGGTCAGACCCCCGGCCCCCGCTCCTCGTCCATCTGCCGGGCCAGGCGGCGGGGGAGGAGGAGGCGGGCGACGACGGCCGTCATCAGCCACGCCGCGGTCCAGAAGAGCCCGGCCCCCTCCGCATCCCCGATCCCGTCCCCCCGGGCGAACTCCATCCACGCCCAGGAGGTGGCGGGGGGGGAGGCCATGGCGAGGAAGGCGACGATCTCGTCCTCCGCGACCCGTGAGACCTCCAGGATGCCCGCGGCGAGGGGGAACCCGACGAGGAGGATCCCGAAGAGGGCCACGGTCCGCACGACGGCGGCCCGGGGGGTGGGGGCGCGGACGCCGATCCACATGCCGAGGAGGGCCCAGGCCCCCGGGAACAGCGCCGTCGCCGCCAGGATCCCGACGAGGGGCCCGGGCCCCACCGCCCCCGTCCACGACGCCAGCAGCCCGGCGCACACCGGCACCGCCGCCAGGAAGCCCGTGCCGGTGAAGACGCCGGCCAGCTTCCCGGCCACGATCTGGCCCGGGGTGAGCAGGGAGGCGCGGAGGAGATCGTACCCCCCCTGGGTCCGCTCCTGTCCGATGGCCGCGGCCCCCTGCACCGCCGCCACGAGGGAGATGAGGGTGAGCATGGCGGCGATGATGACGGGGGCCCCGTCGTCGTCCCGGACCCCGTCGATGCCGAGCCCGAGGATGAGCAGGAGAAGCCCCAGCACCCCGTAGAACAGGGGGCGGGAGGAGGAGGTGTTGAGCAGCCGCCTCTCCTTCCAGACGACGGGGTTCCCGGCGGGCGGGCTCCCCCGGAACCAGCGGCGGCCCCTCTTCGTGCGGCCGAGCAGGCTGTCCCGGGGCTCCGCCTCGATCCGAAGGCGCGCCCCCGCCGCCACCACGGCCGCCCCGGCGAGGAGGAGGGAGAACGCGAGGTAGAACCACCACGGCTGTTCGTGGAGGAGCCCCCCGAACCAGCCGGCGGGAGGCGGGGCGCCCCCCGCCATCCTCCCGATGGAGCCCCCGGTGGCGACCGAGGCCGCGGACCCGACGGGGAAGGTGGCGGCCAGGGCCGCGGCGGCGGTCGCGCCGGCGCCGATTCCCCGGTACCGTGCGGCGAACTCGAACCACGCCAGCAGGAACCCCGTCCCGGCCCACCGGGCCAGGGGAAGGACGTAGGAGAGGATCACCGCCGTGGCCAGGCGCCGGGAGGCGGCCGAGATCCACAGCGACCACGCGGCCATCTCGAGGGAGAGGGCGAGCGCGGTGACGACGAGGCCCGCGAGCTGGGTCCCCGAGACCCCGCCGAACAGGGGGGCCATGGCAAGGGCCGGCAGCGCCGCGAACGCCACGAGCAGGGAGACCCCCCAGCGGGAGAGCAGCTTCGCCGCGGCGAAGGAGCGGCAGCCGATGGGGGTGGCGAGCACGAGGAGGAGGGTGTCGTCCTGGCGCTCCTCGAGGACGGAGCCGACGACGAGGGGGGGCGTGAGGAGCGCGAGCAGGACGAGCAGGGCGATGGCGCCGCTGACGAAGACCACCTCCCCGATCTGGTCGGCGGCGATGTCCAGCTGGTCCATGCCGATCCAGAACGCCAGGCACGCCACGGCGGACACGACGGCCGCGATCACCGTCCTGAGGACCACCGCCCGCCCCCGCGACGCCTGGAAGAGGAAGTCCCGCTCCAGCACCGCGCGCATCAGCCCTCCACCTTCTCCCGCTCGAAGCGGCGGGCGAGGAGGCGGGGGCCGGCGAACCACGCGGCGAGCGCGGCGACGCCGAACCCGGCGGCCCAGGCCATGGCCTGGACGTGGTCCTCGTCGAGCGCGCGCGGGCGTCCGTACCAGTGGGCCATGTTCCACGGGGGATGGAGGAGCCGCAGGCTCCCCTCCAGGGAGACGTAGGTGGTCGCCGGCGGGCAGCCGAACAGGAGCAGCTCCCCGAACTGCTTCTGCCCGAAGCCCACCGCCACCAGCGTGGCCACCAGAGGGAGCCCGATCAGGAAGATCCCGTAGACCATCGCCCCCCGCGCCACCGCCGCTCCCATGCGGAAGGCCGACAGCCCCGCCAGCATCCCCACCATGGAGAAGAACATCAGGAAGGTCCCGTCGAGGAGCACCGCGGCCAGCGCCGTGATCGGATCCATGAACCCCGCCGCCGCGAGGATCCCCAGGTGCGCGAGCGGGATGAGGAGGAGGAGGCCGAGCCCGCGGAGGAGCCCGAGCATCTTCCCGCGCAGGATCTCCGTCGGCGACAGCGGGCTCGCCCGCAGCAGATCGAGGGCGCCGACGGACCGCTCGTGGGCGATGGCCGCCGCGCCCGCCACCACCGCGACGAGCCCCACGAGGGTCGCGTGGGCCG
>CAZWGT010000313.1:0-3812 GCA_964633345.1 uncultured Planctomycetota bacterium | reverse complement strand
CCGCCTCTCATCGCGCCCGGAGGGGCATCGTCCGATCCGTTCCGGACGATGCCCCTCCGGGCGCAACCGCGACGCCGTAGGCGGCGCGGAACGCCTCCCACCCGATCCAGCGGAACCCCCTCGACTAGCCCCTCCCCCGTTGACCCCCGTCAACCCTTGATGTAGCCTTGTCGCGGGTTGTGGGCGGCCACCGAGGCGCCCGGTTCCCCGGGGGGTGCATCATGGCTCGAACCGCGATCGCGCGGGTCCTCGGCGCCGCTTCCGCGCTCCTCCTCGGCGCGGCGGCCGCCCTGGCCCAGTCCGTCCACGAGGTGGTCCCCGGGGGCGACGTCGTCACCGGGTCCGTCGGCGCCGCCGGAGAGGTGGATCGTGTCCCCGTCCGGCTGGTGGAGGGGGCCGCCTTCAGCCTCTCCCTCAAGGCGGCCAAGGGGAGCCTCCTCCTCCCCGACCTGGTGATCCTCGGCCCCGACCGGCAGCCCGACGGGACGGTCGCGGGGTTCCTGAAGGCCAACTCCAAGGGGAACGCGCTCGCGCTCAAGAACCTCCCCGTCCCCGCCACCGGCCTTCGCTGGATCGAGATCCGGGGGAAGAGCGGGACGACCGGAGGCTGGACCCTGACCACGAAGGTGAAACTGCCCAAGGGGGCCGCCGGCACGCCGACCATCGCCGCCGCCCAGGGGGTCACCTCCTTCTCGTTCCCGGTGCCGGGGAACGCCACCACGACCCTCGTCGTCGCCGCCGCCAGGGGGAGCCTCGCCCATCCCGCCTTCGGCGGCCTCGCCGACCCCGCCGGCGCCCCGATCCTCGTGGACGGGCCGATCCCGGGGAAGACCGGGTTCTCGCTCCAGAACGTCTACCTCGCCAAGCCGGGGACGTACACCCTGACCCTGCAGCCGGGGACCGGGGGGGACGGCGCGGTGGCGGTGACGGTGAAGTGGAAGATCCCCAAGCCCGTCAAGCGGGCGCTCCTCGAGTCCCAGGTGATCACCGACCCCGTCGTCACGGCCGTCAGCCCGGCCGGGGGGAACAACTCCCAGGTGGTCTCCGTGGTGGTGACCGTGGACTTCGCCCGCCCGGGGGCCAAGGTCCTCTTCCGCAAGCCCCCGACGGTCGTCACGGCCCAGGGCGCGGGGCTCTCCGTGGGGCCGAGTTCCATCACCTTCCTCCAGAACCTCGCCTCCTTCCAGAAGGGGGACTACGACGTCGAGGTCGAGAACCCCGACGGAGGGAAGGCGGGCCTGCCGAAGGCGTTCAACGTCGTGAACGCGCCGGCGACCCTCACGGGCGTCGTCCCGAACTTCGGCTACGACAACCAGTCCGCGATCCAGGTCGTCGTCTCGGGGTCCTTCATCAACGGCGGGGCGACGGCCGCCCTCGTCCGCGGGGGCGAGACGATCCCCGGCACCGGGGTCACGGCCGCCTCGAGCACCCTGACGGCGACCTTCGACCTGAGGGGCACGGCCATCGGGTTCTTCGACGTCGTGGTGACGAACCCCGACGCCGCCCCGACGGCCCTCGCCTCCGCCTTCGAGATCCGCAACTCCCCGCCGCTCGTCACCGCGCTCTCCCCGAACCACAACCTGGATTCCGCGGTGGTCAACTGCACCATCGACGGATCGGACTTCGACGCGACGCCGACCGTGTCCCTGAGGAAGAGCGGCCAGGCCGACATCCCCGGCACCTCCGTCGTGTGGGTCAACGGCGGTCAGATCGCCTGCACCTTCAACACCGCGGGGGCGCCGCTGGGCACGTGGGACCTGCGCGTGGCGAACCCCGACCTGAACTCCGCCACCCTCCCCGGCGCCTTCCGCGTCTCGGGGGTCGTGGCGCCCGCGGCGAAGATCCTCTCCCCGGTCAACACGGCCGACGGGCCCCCCTCGATCTGCTGGAACGGGACGCGCAACGAGTTCGCCGTCGCCTGGGTGGACGAGAGCGCGGGGAGCTTCGACGTGTGGATCCAGCGGCTGGATTCCAAGGGCTCCCCGGTGGCGAGCAAGATCGCCGTCTCGACCAGCGGGGCCTCCGTCGCCAAGCGGGACGCGGTGGTGGCGTGGAACTCCACGAACGACGAGTACCTCGTCTGCTGGTGCGAGCCCAGGGCCCTGCCCTCCTCGGTGACCTCGAAGCATCCCTCGGGCAACCCCACTTTCCTCCCCAGCGTCTCCCAGGTCCTCGCCCAGCGGTTCCAGGGATCGGACCTCGGGGCCGTCGGGGCCAACACGCAGGTCTCCGACCACACGGCGCTCGCGAACAGCTCGGGCTACTACATGGACGAGTTCAACAACTACCGGCCCGACGCCTGCTGGGACGCCAAGAGCGGCCTGTGGCAGATCGTCTGGCTGCAGGAGTGGGACACCCGCGGATCCTCGTCCTACGACGACTGGGACATCATCCAGCAGTCCCTCAACCCCTCGGACGGGAAGCTCCTCCCCAACCCCATCAGCGTCGCCACGAGCCAGTACCACGAGGGCGACCCCTCGATCGCCTACGACCCCGTGAACCAGAGGGTCGTCCGCGCCTGGAACTACCGGATGGGGACGTCGTCGGTCCTCAGCGGCATCGTGGAGGGCGGTTCCATCACCGCGGACTCCGCCGACACCCAGGACCTGCGCCTGGCGGTGGACCCCGACGGCAAGCGGATCCTCGCGACCTGGACCAAGTCCCCGGGGACGGGGGCCAAGTACGTGGAGGGGGTGACCCTGGATCTCGCGAGCCCCGGATCGAAGATCGGCTCCGTCGTCACGATCGGCTCGGGCACCGAGGATCACTTCTTCGCCCGCCCGGTCTACAACGGCGCCCTGAAGGAGTCCCTCGTCGCCTGGTCCCGCAAGGACGGCTCGGGGGGCCTGACCGTGCGCAGCCGCCGCGCCACCACGGGCACCTCCTCGGGCCTCGTGCTGATCGGGAGCGAGCAGGTCACGTCGTCCGGGTCCACGGACGAGGCGATCCCCGTCACCGTCTACTCCGGCACGGCGGGGGAGAGCGTGGTCCTGTGGCTGAAGACCATGTCCTTCGCCACCGTCAACGGCTACGCCGGCTCCGCCTTCCCCGGCATCTACCGCGGCAAGGAGTTCTGGCTGGTGCGGTACCGGTAGGCCCACCTACCCCCTTTCCAAGGGCCCCGGCGATGGGTATCATCGCCCCCCGTGATGGGAGGGGCCGACGGCCCTCCGTGGGAAGGGGAGAGCGGCATGGGTGACGGGATTCGGCTCACCGCGCTGCGCGAGCTGCTGGACACGGCCATCCGGGGGAAGGCGATCGCCTCGCAGTTCTTCGCCTCCCTGGCCTCGGCCGTGGACGACGTCCACCTCAGGCGGTGCTTCCGCCGCCTCGCCCAGGAGGAGTGGGACCACCGGAAGATCCTCCTCAAGCACCGCCGCGAGCTGTTCGGTCGGCCCGACGGCAGCCGGCCCCCCCGGCCCGAGGACGCCGTGTTCGGCCCGCTGGCATCGAAGCCGGTCATCGGCAACGCCGACGACCTCCGGCTGGCCCTGCGCACCGCCATCCGCACGGAGCAGCGGGTCCACCTGTTCTTCTCCGAGGCGTCCCGGACGTTCGACGAGCGCTCGGTGAAGGTGTTCCTGCGCATCCTCGCCGAGGAGGGGCTGGCCCAGGTGGACCACCTGCGGGAGGCCCTCGTCCTCGTGGACGCCGCCGGGCAGGTGACGAAGCGGCGGCGGGTCCCCTCGTCGGCCGCCGCCCGGGCGCGGGCCTTCGCCGGCAATTGAGGAGCACCCTCGACCTGGTCGCGGTGCGCCGGGATCTCCACCGGCACCCCGAGCTGTCGATGCGGGAGCACCGCACCGCCGGCG
>CAZWGT010000312.1:0-3832 GCA_964633345.1 uncultured Planctomycetota bacterium | reverse complement strand
GCCGCCCTCTACGCCGTGCGGATGTTCGCGATCACGGCCTTCTACCACCGCTACTTCTCCCACCGGACCTTCCGGACCTCGCGCGGGTGGCAGTTCGCCTTCGCCCTGCTCGGCGCCACGGCGGTGCAGCGCGGCGCGCTCTGGTGGGCGGCCCACCACCGGGCCCACCACCGCCGCGCCGACACGCCGGAGGACGTCCACTCCCCCCGCCACCACGGCTTCTGGTGGGCCCACATGGGCTGGATCACCTCGCGGGCGAACTTCCGCACCGACGTCTCCCGCGTCCCCGACCTGGTGAAGTACCCGGAGCTGCGGTGGCTCGACCGCTTCGACACGGCGGTCCCCCTGCTCCTGGCCGCCGCCCTCTACGGGCTCGGCGAGGCCTGGGGGGCCCTCTCCCCGGCCTCGGGGACGAGCGGCCTGCAGATGCTCGCGTGGGGCTTCTTCCTCTCCACGGTCGTGCTGTTCCACGCGACCTGCACCATCAACTCCCTGGCCCACCGCGTGGGGACGCGGCGCTTCGAGACCGGGGACGACAGCCGCAACAGCCTCGCCCTGGCGCTGCTCACCTTCGGCGAGGGGTGGCACAACAACCACCACCACTACCCCTCCGCCGCGGCCCAGGGCTTCCGCCGCCGCGAGGTGGACCTGACCTGGTACGGCCTGCGGGCGCTGGCGGCCCTCGGGATCGTCCGGGAGCTCCACCCGGTCCCGGAGGAGCTGCGTTCGTGAGGATCGCCGTCGTCGGCTCCGGGGTCTCCGGCCTCGTCGCGGCGTCCCTCCTCCACCCGGCCCACGAGGTGACGGTCTTCGAGGCCGACGCCCGGATCGGCGGCCACGTGCACACCCACCGGGTCGCCGGCGCCGACGGGGAGTGGAACGTCGATTCCGGCTTCATCGTCTTCAACGAGAGGAACTACCCCGAACTCTGCCGCATCCTCGCGCGCCTCGGCGTCGAGAGCCGCCCCTCGGACATGTCCTTCTCCGTGCAGGAGGAGGCCACGGGCCTCGAGTGGAACGGGACCGGCCTCGGATCCGTCTTCGCCCAGCGGCGCAACCTCCTCCGCCCCTCGTTCCTCGGGATGCTGAAGGAGATCCTCCGCTTCCACCGCGAGGCCCGCGCCCTCGTGGACTCGGTCGAGGAGGTCCCCCTGGGGCGGTGGCTCGAGGAGCGGCGCTTCTCGGCGGCGTTCCAGGACCGCTTCCTCGTCCCGATGTGCTCGGCGCTGTGGTCCGCCGACCCCGGCCGCATCCGCGACTTCCCCGCCCGGACCACGGCCCGGTTCTTCCACAACCACGGGATGCTCGCCGTCGAGGGGCGCCCGCAGTGGCGCACCGTCGTCGGGGGATCGGCCCGCTACGTCGAGCGGCTCGTCGCCCCCTTCCGCGACCGCATCCGGACCTCCTGCCCGGTGAGGGGGATCCGCCGGTCCCCCGACGGGGTGCGCGTGACGGCGGACGGCGGCCCGCCGGGGACCTTCGACCAGGTGGTGCTGGCGGTCCACGCCGACCAGGCCCTGCGGATGCTCGAGGACCCCTCGGACGCCGAGAGGGAGATCCTCGCGGCGATCCCGTTCCAGGAGAACCCCGCGGTCCTGCACACCGACGCCTCGATCCTCCCCCGCTCGCTCCGGGCCCGGGCGTCGTGGAACGCCTTCGTCCCGCGGGAGGGCCGCGGCCGCGCCACGGTCACCTACGACATGAACCGGCTGCAGGGGCTGGCCGCCCGGGAGACCCACTGCGTCTCCCTCAACCGGGAATCCGACCTCGACCCGGCCCGCATCCTCGCGCGGGCGGTCTACCACCACCCGCAGTTCACCACGGGCAGCGCCGCCGCCCAGCGCCGCCGGCAGGAGGTGAGCGGGGTGCGGAGGACCTGGTACTGCGGGGCGTGGTGGGGCTGGGGCTTCCACGAGGACGGGGTGCGCAGCGCGCTGGACGTCGCGGAGGGCCTCGGGGTGCCGCGGTGAACTCCGCCCTCTACGAGGGGGCGGTCCGCCACCGGCGCACCTCCCCCGTCGCCCACGCCTTCACCTACTCGGTCTTCTACCTCTACGCCGACCTCGCCGAGCTCGGCCGGCTGTTCCGGGGGCGGTGGTTCTGGTCGGAGGGGCGCTGGAACCTCGTCTCGCTCCGGCGCGAGGACTACCTGGGCGACCCGGCGATCCCCCTCGACGAGGCGGTGCGGCGGCTCGTGGCGGAGCGGACCGGCCGGCGGCCCGCGGGCCCCGTGCGGATGCTCGCCCACCCCCGGGTCCTCGGCTTCGTCTTCAACCCGGTCGCCTTCTACTACTGCTTCGACGAGGCCGGCGCCCGCGTGGAGACGATCGTGGCGGAGATCACGAACACCCCGTGGCGGGAGCGCCACGCCTACGTCCTCTCCTCCGCCTCCGACGAGGGGGCGGGCCCGCGCCACCGCTGGCGCTTCCGCAAGGAGTTCCACGTCTCGCCGTTCATCGGCATGGACTCCGACTACGACTGGCGGTTCTCGGAGCCGGGGGAGGGGCTCACGGTCCACATGGAGAACGCGGTGCGCGGCGGACGGTTCTTCGACGCGACGATGCACCTGCGCCGCCGGCCCATCGCCGCCGGGCCCTGCGCGTCGATCCTGCTCCGCTTCCCCCTCGTGACGGTGAAGGTGCTCGCCGCGATCTACTGGCAGGCGCTGCGCCTGCGGTGGAAGGGGGCGGCGTTCTACGCCCACCCCGCATGACCCTCACCTCCCGCA
Source organism: uncultured Planctomycetota bacterium (assembly GCA_964633345.1). Lineage (GTDB taxonomy): Bacteria > Planctomycetota > JAJSAM01 > JAJSAM01 > JAKLKS01 > CAZWGT01. Next base: position 1,104 of record CAZWGT010000312.1, on the reverse strand, counting down.
TCGTCCGGGGCCCCGTCCTCTCCCGCCTCGCGGGCATCCGGGAGGGGTGTATCACGATCCGAGACACCGCCGGGGAGACGATCCTCGGGGACCGGGCCTCGACGCTCCGGGCGACGGTGACGGTCACGGATCCCGAGTTCTGGACCGCCGTGGCCCTGCGCGGCTCCGTCGGCGCCGGCGAGGCGTGGATGGACGGCCACTGGGAAGTGGACGACCTCGTGGCGGTGGTCCGCATCCTGGTGCGCAACCGGGAGGTGATGGACGGGATGGAGACGGGCCTCGCGCGGGTGGGCGCCGTGGGCCTCAGGACCTTCCACGCGCTGCGCCCGAACACGAAGCGGGGCGCCCGGCGGAACATCGCCGACCACTACGACCTCGGCAACGACCTCTTCGCCCTCTTCCTCGACCCGACGATGTCCTACTCCTCGGGGATCTTCGAGAAGCCGGACTCCACGCTGGAGGAGGCCTCGGTCGAGAAGGTGGACCGGCTCTGCCGCCGCCTCGCCCTGAAGCCCGATCACCACCTCGCGGAGATCGGCACGGGCTGGGGCTACCTCGCCTGCCACGCGGCCTCGCGCTACGGCTGCCGGGTGACGACGACGACGAGTTCGAAGGAGCAGCACGCGCTGGCGACGGAGCGGGTGGCGGAGGCGGGACTCGCGGACCGCGTCACGGTGCTGCTCCGCGACTACCGGGAGATGGAGGGGACCTTCGACCGGCTGGTCTCGGTGGAGATGATCGAGGCCATCGGGCACGAGCAGTTCGACGGGTACTTCGCCGCGTGCGCGCGTCTGCTGCGGCCCGGGGGTCGGATGGCGCTGCAGTCGATCCTCATCGACGACCGCTACTACGACGCGGCCCGGAACTCGGTGGACTTCATCCGGCGGTACGTGTTCCCGGGCTCCTGCATCCCGTCCATGGCCGCGCTGAAGGACTCGATCGCGCGGACGCCGCTGCGGATCGCCGGCACCGAGGAGATCGGCCCCCACTACGCCCGGACGCTCCGGGAGTGGCGGCGGCGGTTCCTCGCGAACGCCGACCGCGTCCGCGCGCTCGGCTACCCCGACCGGTTCCTCCGGATGTGGGAGTTCTACCTCGCCTACT
>CAZWGT010000311.1:0-3865 GCA_964633345.1 uncultured Planctomycetota bacterium | reverse complement strand
GAAGACGGGGCCCTTCAGGAACTTCAGTTCGCGGGTCCCGGTCGCGCGGTCCTCCTGGATGACTTCGGTGCCGGTGATGTCGGCGGGCATGAGGTCGGGCGTGAACTGGATGCGGTTGAAGGAGAGGGACAGCGTGCGGGAGAGGGTGGAGACGAGGAGGGTCTTGGCCAGGCCCGGGACGCCGACGAGCAGCGCGTGCCCGCGGCCGAGGATGCAGATGAGGACCTGCCCGACGATGACCTTGGCGATCTCGGTGCGGACCGTGTCGTAGGCCTCGCGGAGGCGGCGCGCGCCCTCCATGTCGTCGAGGGGGGCTTCGTCGGGCATGGGGAGTCCTCTCGGGGGGCGGGGGAGACGGAGGTTCCCCATCCTATACGAACGGCTCCGCGGGGCTGGACTTGGGAATGGGGGGGGGCCGCGGGCCTCCCGGGAGGGGGGGGGCCACGGCCCTCCGCCCCTACGGCAGACGCTTCAGCGCCGCCTGGAGGACGGGGTCGCGCCCGTCGGCGAAGTCCTCGGGCTTCGCCGCGACGGGCCTCTCCGGCTTCACGCCGACGTGCTCGATCGGGTGGCCGGCGGGGTCCATGTCCAGCCAGCGCGGCAGGTTCACCGTGATGCCGCAGGAGAGCGCGAGCGGGCGGGGGTTGCCGCTCGAGCCTCCGCTGGACTCTCCCATCGTCGTCACCTGGGGGCACTGCGCGAACATCAGCGCCAGCGACTCCGCGGAACTCAGCGTCACCCGCCCCCACAGGACGACGACGGGCCTCTCGTAGCGCCACGGGCCCCGGGGCGCGAAGGTCCGCTGGTGCTTCTCGCCGAGGTCGGCGTGGGCGGGACCGGAGCGGTACTGGTTCATCGAGTAGACGCGCTCCCGGTCCGCGAAGCGGCCGGCGACCTTCTGCGCGAGGATCTCGTCGCCGCCGCCGTTGAAGCGCAGGTCCACGACGAGCCCCTTCGTGTCCTTCAGGCTCTCGAGGGCCGCGTCGAACGCCTCCGGGAGCTTCGGGTCGGACAGTCCGTTCACCGCCAGGTACCCGATGGCGCCGGTGCGGCCCCACTGGAGGTCCACCCCGCCCGCCCGGAGCGGACCGATCATCCTGCCGATGGCGTCCCAGCTGGCGTTCGGATCCCGGGCCCGCGCGAAGCCGGGGACTCCCTCCTCGCCCGCCCGGACCCAGACGTGGCGGTCCTCCAGCGCGCAGAGCATCTCCGAGATGACGGCGGCGGCGTCGAAGAGCGTCTCCGCCCGCTCGATCCGCCGGCGCGCGTCCTCGCCGGCCTTGGCCCAGTCCAGTTTGGGCAGCAGCACGAAGCCGGCGTACTCCGCGTCGAACGCCTTCCAGACCTCGTCGAGGGCCGCGCGCGCGGCCGCCTTCGCGATCGGCGGGGAGGCCGGCACCGGCGAACCCTCGAAGTCCGCGACGTACTCGACCCTGCCGCCGCTCCCGTCCACGCCGTAGAACCTCCGCGGCCCCCCGACGGTGTCCATGTCCACGAGGCGCCAGCCCGCCTGGACGACCGTGGGGAACCCGGCCGGGGTGCACCACTTCCAGCAGACCTTGCGCGCGGCGATCCGCATCGCGTGCGCCCGCAGCCAGGGATCGCCACGGTCGATCACGGTGGCCGGCGGGAAGACCTGGTTCAGCTCGGCGGGAGGGAACCTCAGGAAGATCGTCTTCGCCTTCTCCCCGTTGCCCGCTCCGCTGGCCCGGATCTCCGCCGGCTCGTCGGGGAAGACGGCGGCCCAGAGCACGTTGCCCTCGTGGACGCCGAAGGCCGCCGTGGCGGCCCCGGCGGAGACCCGGAACTCCTTGCCCCGGGCCACTTCGAACTTCTTCAGCTTCCAGACGTCCGAGGCGGTGCAGGTGGGGAAGAGCCCGGTCTCGCTCCATTTCAGCGCGCCGGGATAGAGCTTCGCGAGGTCCTGCGCCGCGGTCGCGGACGGGGCGGGCAGGAAGGCCGGGGGCAGGAGCGCCGCGAGGAGAATCGCGAGGCGCCGCACAGGACGGGTCATGGCTCTGCCTCCCTTGCCGCCATGGGCGCGCGGACGGGTGCCATCTTCACCGGCCCCCGCACCCCGCGCCACAGGTGGTGCGTGACCTGGTCACGGGATTCGCTCCGGCCGGGACGGGGGATGGCCGGCAGGGCGACCGGAAGGACCTCGCGGCGGTCAGTGCCGATCGGTGACAACCGGGATGCAGGCTGGAACTCGCATCATGTGGAGGACATCCAACGAGAGCAGACTCGACTTGCACGCGGGCGTTGGAGCCAGCGGCCTGTGTTCGGACTTCAGAGCGAGGGCAGTGATGATGGCAAGAGCACGAGGCGGGACTCCAAGTCGTGAGCGGTGGTGTGAGACCTGTGTGTGGATGGTGGCAGTGCTTCTCATCGCGCCATCGTGCTCTCCGGACGTGCCCTCTCCGCCGTCCGGGGACACGGACTCGAGAACCGGAACTCCCGCGCACCCGGGTGGATCCGTGGAGGTTGACCTCACGACGCTCCGCGATCGTGCGCGCCCTGATCCACCTGGTACGCGGGCGGACCCCGGGACCGGTATGGCCGCCTTCCGCGAGATCATCACCCTTCGGGATCATCCCGAACTCGCATCGCTTCCAACGCTCCAGCAGATCCTCGAGGACAATGAGACGACGTCGACGATCCTCCGGTACGCCGCTACTCAGGCTCTCTTCACGGCGGGGACGGAAGCGGAGTACCGGTTGCTCGACAGGCACGCAGCACGTCCGGACTTCGATGGACGTCTCGCCTTCGAGTACGCCTTCCACTGGGACATGGCTCCAGGCGGGCGCGACAGGTACCTGGATCGCTTCGTCTTGGGAAACGGAGGGGAGGCCCCGACACTGAGCCTGCGGGCCGTCGACGCGGCCAACATCGAGAAGGGGGCGCTGGCATTCGACCTGGACTTCCGAAACTCGTTGGAGCACGCCATCGAGATCCTGGATCCGGCCTCCTTCATGGGGGAGCATCTGGTCTTCCGGTCCGTGGGCGGCCACATCTCCAACACGGTGTGTCTCGGGACTGACGTAGGCATGGGTGCCAAGGTGGTCCAACTGGCGCCAGGAGGCGCCTGCACCTTGCGAGCCGTGGTGAAGTTCATGGCACCGGCGGACTCTCCGGGGGGCAGGCATCCTGGACTCCCTGACGGGGCGAGCGTGGTGGGGCGGTGCGGTAGTTTCACGTACCTGCTGGGACAGCCGGGTGTCTACGACGTCGTCGCGTTCTGGACCGCTCGCGGGAGGCGTGGCGTCTCACCGGCCGTCCGGGTCCAGGTCCCGCCGCCTCAATAGGCGAGGGTGTTGACCGAAGGAGATTCACACGGAAGCCGGTCACGGGGCGTGAGTTGGGGCGCCGCTCTCGCGGCTGTTAACCGGAAGGGGCCAGTTCCGTAAGAGGGTTGCGCTTGGTGCTGGCTCCCCAGGGCCAACCCTCTTCATAACCACTCTCTGTTCTGTCACGGCCGAGTGTGGCTGTCGGGATCAGAGGCTCTTCCCCTTCGCCGCCTGGCCGCGGAGGAGGAAGGTCTTCGGGTACTTGCCCTCGCCGCAGACCTTGAAGGAACCGAAGTCCTTGAACCACGGACCGTCGGGCGCGTCGGGCTCCGACTCGCGCCAGAGCTTGAGCAGCCAGAGGTCCTCGGCGTCGATCCTGCGCTCGCGCACGCGGTCGAAGATGTGGTCCCGCAGGGCCGGCGGGAGGTCCGTCCATTGGATCTTCGGCATCACCCGCCGAAGGTGAGCCGGGCCAGCTCCTCCTTGAGGCGCGCCTGCTCGGAGGGGTCTTCGGACCGGGCGAGTCGATCGGCGAGGTCCAGGAAGCGCCGCTTCTCGGCCTCCTTGGCCGCGAGGCC
>CAZWGT010000310.1:0-3876 GCA_964633345.1 uncultured Planctomycetota bacterium | reverse complement strand
GAGGACGACAGCCCCGACGACGTTATAGCCGGTCCCGCCGAGGGCGGCCACGGTCAACTCGAGGTTGGCCACGGCCATGAACGTCCCGCACGGGTACTCCCGGTAGTCGGTCGTCGGCTCCGGTTCGTAGGCCCACGATCCCGACGGCCACTGGGACTTCAGGAGACCGTCGAGATGGCGCGCCCACACGACCCTGTCCACCTTCGCCCCCCGGGCATGGGCGGCCCAGAGCGCCAGGACCGCGAACTGGCTCGTGGAGAGGTTGGTGAATCTGTCACGCTCCTTGGTGAAGACCGCGTGCCGGGAACCTCCTTTCCACTTCGGGGTCAGGTACCCCCACCATCCGGATGTCAGGGACTGTGACTCCCCGAGCAGCGTGGCGAGTTCCTGGAGGGACGTCTCCCCGGACCCGGCCGCGTCCAGGAGCAGGATCGAGAGGGAGAGGTTGTAGACGTCCTCCTGCGCCTCGCGCCGGAGCGCACCCTTGGACGGGGCGAGCCAGCGCGCGGCGTGGGCCGCGATCTTCATCCCCTCCGGAGTCCCCGCGTGCCTTCCCGCCAGGCCGCAGAGCGCCGTCAGCCCGGGCGAGTGGGGCGGGTTGGCATCAAACGTGAAATGGCCGTCGCCGTCGGGGTTCTGCGCGCGGCGCAGACTGCGCACGCCGCCGTCGATGGCCGTCCGGATGCGACTCCGGAGTTCCGCGGAGACTCCGATGGCCTTGAGGCGGTACTCCGTTTCCGCGGAGTCCGCCCGCGCCGGACCGGCGCGGGAACCGATCCCCAGGATCAGGACGAGCACGGGGATCATGACGGGGCGAGGCGCCTTCCAGGTCGCCACGGGTCCATTCTAGGCTCGCGCGCATGGCCGGGTGGCTGGTCGCGCGGCGGGAACCGCTCCGGCCCTTCCCGCGGCCGGCGGCGGGGGAAGGCCCAGTGATCGTCCGGGCCTGCTAGGATTCACCCGGCACGGCGGAGGGTGGAAACATGCGATCTGGTCCGGCCACAGTCCTCGTTCTCGTGACGTTGGCAGCCTCGTCCGGACGCGTGGAGGCGGGACGTCCGGAGTCGGCGGCCTCCCGAAGCCGGGACATGTCCCGGCCGAAGGGGACATCTCTCATCCACGAACTCCCAGGGGCGTTCGAGGCGAACAAGGGCCAATGGGATCCCCGGGTCGGGTTCCTATCGAGGGCCAAGGGATACAGGTTGTACTTGACGGAAGCGGAAGCGGTCTTCGAACTCCCGCGAGGCGCGGCCGTGCAGCGCCGTCCACACGAATCGACTTCAGCCACGCCTCCCGAGGTCGACACCGTCCGCATGCGTTACGAGGGAGCCCGCCCCTCCACTCCGGTCGCGGCCGGAAGGACCCTCCCGGGGAGGACGAACTACTTCATCGGGAACGACTGCTCGAGGTGGGTGGAAGGAGTGCCCTCCAGCACGGAGGTCCTGCATCGCAATCTCTGGACGGGCATCGACATGGGCTGGCGAGGAGGTCCCGACCGGTCCGTCGAGTACGTCTTCCTGGTCCATCCCGGAGCCGATCCGACGTCGATTTCCATGGCCATCGAGGGCGCTTCCGAGGTGGCGATCGATGCCGATGGCGACCTGCTCGTCTCGACCACGGGTGGGATCCTTCGCCACGGGAGCCCCAGGGCCTGGCAGGAGGGGGAAGGTGGCCGCACTCCCGTGGGGTGCTCGTTCGAGTTGCGGGAGGGGCACAGGGTCGGCCTCACTCTGGGGAGGCACGACCCGTCCGTCCCGTTGATCGTCGATCCCACCCTGTCCTACTCCTCGTACCTCGGCGGCTCGGCCGACGACGAGCCCTTCGGGGTCTCCGGCGGAAGCGACGGGGCCGCCTTCATCGTGGGACGCACCCGGTCCACGAACTTCCCGACCGTTTCAGCCTACAGATCGACCCATGCCGGCGGCACCTTCGACGTCTTCGTGTCCAAGGTCGCCGCGAACGGCGGCGGGCTCGTGTACTCGACCTACCTCGGCGGCAACGACAACGACTTGGGAAAGGCGATCGCCATCACCGCCAACGGAGAGGCATGCATCACGGGGGAGACGAGGTCCTTCAACTTCCCCATGAAGAACGCCGTGCAGTCCACCCACAAGCCGGGAGCCGGGAACGACTCGGTGTTCGTCGCCCGGCTCTCGTCCTCCGGAGCGGCCCTGGACTTCTCCACGTACTACGGCGGCAGCATGGGACACACCGGCGCGGCCATCGCGGTGGACGCGTCGGGCTCCATCGTGGTCTGCGGAAGCACGTTCTCGTCGGACTTCCCCACCGTCGCTCCGCTGGACTCCACCTACGGAAGCAACGGCGGCGATGCATTCGCCTTCAAGTTGTCTTCGTCGGGTTCCACCGTCACCTGGTCCACCTACCTCTGCGGCAGCGGAAGCGGGGGCGACTCCGCCTATGCGATCGCGGTGGACAAGGACGGAGCCGTCTACGTGGCGGGGTCGACCACGACGGCCGGGACTCCGGGATTCCCCAGGGTCAATGCCGCCCAGTCGGACATCGGGGGGGGGACCGACGGCTTCATCTCCAAGATCTCCGCGGACGGTTCCGCCTACGTGTACTCGACCTACCTGGGGGGAGCGGGCCAGGACATCTGCACCGGGATCGCGGTCGGCGGAGACGGGACCGCATGGGTCGTCGGACAGACACTTTCGACCAATTTCCCCATGGCTTCCCCCCTGGACAGCCAGTTCGGGGGAACCTACGAGGGATTCGTCACCAGGATCTCCGCTTCCGGCTCCTCGTTCCTGTTCTCCACCTACCTGGGTGGAAGCGGCGCCGGCGAGGAGACCGCCACGGCCGTCGCGCTGGACTCGACGGGCAGGGCCTACGTGGCGGGCACCACGGAGTCTTCGGACTTCCCCGTGGTGAATCCCCTTCAAGCCACCAAGGGGATCGCCCAGGACTGCTTCGCGGCGGGCTATGCGAGCGACGGATCCTCCTACCTCTGGTCCACGTTCCTGGGGGGCTCCGTGGCGGACAGGGCCTACGGCATCGCCGTCGATGGACAGGGCAGGACACTCGTCGCGGGGAGCACCTACTCGACCAACTTCCCGACGCTGAACGCCTTCCAGGCATCGAGCACCAACGACTATTCCTACGAGGGGTTCATCTTCGCGATCGTCGGGCCGCCGCCGGCGATCCCTCCCTTCGCCCCCACCGGGTGCGCCGCCTCCCTCCAGGGGCTCACCACGATCCGCGTCTCCTGGGTCGATGCCAACCAGTACGAGAAGGGGCACACCGTCGAGCGGAGCGTGAACGGAGGACCCTTCTCCATTCTCGGATCGCCGGCCGCCAATGCGGTCTCGTACCTGGATGCCAGCCTCGCATCCGACACCACGTACACGTACAGGGTCCTCGCATTCAACGATTTCGGTTCATCCCCCTACTCCAACGAGGCAACCGTGGTCACGTCGTCGGCGCCCATCGGCCCTCCGGCGGCCCCCACGGGGATGATGGCGGTCGTCGCTTCGCCGCGGCAGGTGGAACTGTCATGGACGGACAACAGCAACAGCGAGGACTTCTTCCTCCTGGCGCGCGCCGTGGATCAGGGACTGTTCTCCGTCCTGGCGACGCCGAGCCTGGGGGCCACGACTTTCAGCGACTCGACCGTCGTCCCCGAGCAGTCCTACACGTACAGGGTCCGCGCGGTGAACCCCTTCGGCTCGTCGATCGACACGAACCAGGTCTCCGTCACGATGCCTTCCACCCTCGAGACGACCCTCTCGAAGGGGACCGTGAAGGATGGGGCCGTCGCCGGGAAGGACGCGCTCGTTCTCTCGGGCACGCTGACCTACCTCGTGGATGCGGCCAACGGCTCCTTCGACCCATCGACGCAGGCATTCGCGATCAGGC
>CAZWGT010000309.1:0-3901 GCA_964633345.1 uncultured Planctomycetota bacterium | reverse complement strand
GGGTCCCCCTCGCCGACGCGGTCGGAAAGCCCTTGGAGTTCTGGTTCCAGCTCGCCCTCGAGTGGGACGCCCTGGTGCCGGGGGAATGGGACGCGCAGGTCGAGATCGATGCGTTCTCCACGGAGGAGTCCCCCTCCCTCTGGACGGGGACTCTCGTGACCCCGCCCGTCCCCCTCGTCCTCGAGGAGGCGCCGCCCCGCCGGATCCGGGCCCTCGTCCCCTCCCAGCTCCGTGTCCTGCGGGGCGATCGACCCGGCTGGGTCGTCATCGGCTTCGGGGAGGGAGACGGAGAGTCCGCGGACATCGAGCTCCGCAACGGGTACCTGCTGGGGTCCCGTTCGGGCACCGAAGAGTCCTTCGGATTCGGCCTCCTCGGCGAGGAGTGGCAGGGATTCGAGTTCGGGGACTGGTGGGACCGGGTGGACGGCCAAGGCCCCATCGATCGGTCCATCGACATCGAGATCTTCGAGACCATCGCCGATGCGAACTCCCCGCTCTTCCTCGGCGATCTCCCCCGCCAGGGGAAACACGCACGCACCCTGTGGAAGAAAACCTTCCGCGTGACGGCCACCGCCGCGGAGATCGAGGCGCTGCGCCGGTGAGGTCCTCCCGCCCCCTCCTCGTCCTCGCGGCCGCGGCGGTGGCGGCGGGGCTGGCGTTCTGGCTGCTGCGGGATCCGGGGGCGCCGGGGCCCGGGCCGGGCACCGTATCACCGGAGGAGACACGTCCGGCGGAGGGCGCCGCCCCCGCCGTATCACCCGGTGAGACACCCGCCGGCGCTCCGCTCCCCGCGGGGCGGGGGGCGGTCTCCGGCGCCCTCGCGATCGCCGCGCCGCCGGGCTCGCCGGCGGGAACGGCGGCCCTCGCGGTGCTCCGCGAGGGCAGGGAAATCGCCCGCGCCGACGCCCCCGCCGGGCTCTTCCGGCTCGAATACCCCCGCGAACCCGGCGACGGCGCCCCCTTCGTCCTGCGGGCCGAGGCGCGCGGGCGGCCCCCCGTCCTCGTGCCCCTCCCCCTCCGCGAGACGGACGCCGGCGAGGTGCGCCTGCTGGCCGGCCTCGCCTACGGGGGCCGCCTCGTGGACGCGGAGGGCCGCCCCGTCGCCGGGGTCGGCGTGGACTTCAACGTCTTCGGCATGCCGGCCGCCTCGAGCCCCCCGTCGGCGGCCGACGGGACCTTCCTCGTCCCCCTGCCGTCCTCCGCAAACCTCCAGGGGCTCTTCGGGCCGCAGCAGGGATGGGGCGAGCCGCCCACCCTCGAGCCCCGGGCCCGGGGCCGCCTCTTCCTCCCCGCCGAGGCGAAGCCCGAGGGTCTGGCCGGCGCCCACGAGGTCGTGATCGAGGAGCGGCCCGTGGCGATCCGCCTCCGGTTCCTCGACGAGGCCGGCGGCGCGCCCGTCGCCGGGGCGGAGTGCTCCCTCTGGAGCGGCCAGGACTTCGGGTTCACCCTCCCGAACCTCGCCCCCTTCGACGCGGCCCCGACGGACGCCGACGGCGTCGTCGCCCCCCTCTGGCCGCTGTCGGTGAAGTGGGCCCTCGTCCGCGTCGCCGCGGGCGGCCGCGTCCTGTGGACCCTGCTCGAGCGCGGCGACGCCGAGGGGAAGGAGCCCCGCGACCTCGTCCTCCCGGAGAAGCCCCTCGTGCTCGCGGTGCGGTGCGTCGAGGACCGCTCGGGCAGGCCCGTGCCCGGCGCCCAGGTCGTCCTCGGCACCAACGCCGGCATGCCCCTCTCCGGCACCGCCGACGGGGCCGGGGAGATCCGCTGGGCCCTGTTCCCGAGCGACTCCTTCGACCCCGAGCCCCTGGAGATCGCCGGCTGGGGCGCCTCGTGGCGGGACGCGGCCGGGAACCCCCGGCGCGCGATGGACATGGCCTTCCGCGGCCCGCCCCAGGCGGAGGAGGGGCCGTCGCCGGTCTACGCCGAGCCCCTCGTCCTCCGCCTCGGGAAGGGGGAGGGCCAGGGCGTCTGGGTCCGCGTGGACGCCGCCCCGGGCGCCGAGCCCTTCCGCCCCCAGGTCCTCCGCGCCTGCGTGACCCCGGAGAAGGGCTACTTCCTCTTCGCCGGCCAGCCCGCGGGGCCCGTGGCCGACGCCGCCGGTCGGCCCGTCTGGTGGTTCTGGGAGTGGATGATGTCCCAGGGCGCCGACACGATGATGCCGAAGGAGGGGACGTTCCCCGTCGAGCTGGTCGGGCAGGGCCGGGACCCGCTGGTCCTGCGCGCCGACCGCGCCGCCGTCCTCGCCTCCCGCCGCGTCGAGGGGGCCCTCGTCTTCCCGGCCCCGGCCGTCGAGGCGATGGCGCGGTCGCTGCTCGTCGTCGGGCCGGACGGCAAGCCGGTCCCCGGGGCGCTGGTGGCGGTCCTCGCCGGCGGGGACGGCGCGATGCTCTCCTACGACCTCAAGGAGCGGGAGCGCGGCGCGACGGGGGGAGACGGGCGCGTCCCCCTCCAGCGCCTCGACCCGGCCGGGGAGTGCCGCGTCGCCGCGTGGGACCCGGCGACGGGGAACTCGGGGCTGCTGCGCGGCCTCGACGCCGCCGCCCCGCCCGAGCGCTGGCGCCTCGCGCTGGAGCCGCCGCGGGAGTTCCGGGTGCGCGTCTCCTTCGCCGGCGGGGGGACCGTGACGAACGTGAACGCGAGCCTCTCCCCGCTCTCCGGGGCCTTCCCGGCGCCCGGGGGGGCGGCATCGAAGGACGGCGAGATCGTCATCCCCTCCTGCCCCGTGGCGATCTGCACCGCGTGGATCGGCGGCTTCGGCCCGAGGGAGTACCGCTGGGTCTCCGGCCCCGCCTCCTCGTTCGCGGGCAAGGACGTCGTGCTGGAGAAGCGGTAGCCCCGCTACTCGCGGACGAGGACCACCGTCCCCGGCGGGTCCCCCGCCTGGACCTCGGGGATCGTGACGGACCGGTAGCCGCGGAGCGTGATCGTCGCCCGGGAGACGCTCCCGGGGATCCCCTCGGCGCGCCAGCACCCGTCGGGCCCGGTCCACGCGTGCCCGAAGCGCGGCAGGACCACCTTCGCGCCCGCCAGCGGGTTCCCCTCGCCGTCCTCGACCCGGCCGCGCACGGGGAGGAGGACGCCGGGGAACGCCAGCACCATCCCCGTCGGATCGGCGCCGGGCTGGAGGAAGACCGCCTCGAACCGCGTGGGCTGGAACCCCTCGGCGGTGGCGTGGATCGAGCCCTGCCTCCCCTCGCGCGGAACGGGGCCTCGGAGGAGGAAGCGGCCCTCGCGGTCGGTGAACCCGGGCGGGCCGACGCACGTCACCCGCGCCCCGGCGACGGGCCGGCCGTCCACGCCGACGACGCGCCCGGAGACGGTGACCTCGCCGAACTTCGAAGTGCCGGGGTTGGGCCCGAGGAGGAGCTCCACCTCCCAGGGGCCCGAGGCCGGCTTCCACGGGACCTGCCCGAAGCGGGGATCGACCACGGTCCACGGCCCCGTCCGGTCCACGGGAGTCACGGTGACCTCGCGGTCCGTCATCCCGCGGAACTCGAAGGTCCCGTCGGCGGCGGTCTCGTCGACGTCCTGCCGCGCGATCCTCCCGAACGGGGACTCCCAGAGGCAGGAGGCCGCGAGCCGGACCCCGGGCACCGGGCGCCGGGTCCCGCCGGGCCCCTCCTCCACCGCGCGGCCGCGCAGGACCTCGGCCGGCACCGCCTCGAGGGTCACGCGCTCGTCGGAGTCCCCGGGCCACGAGCGGCGCACGAGGCGGGCGAACCCCCGGGCTCCCCCGTCGAACTCGATCGCCAGCCCGCAGTCCTCCCCGGCCTCGACCTCCTCGATGGCGAAACGGCCCTGGCGATCGGTCGTCGTCTCCTGCACCGCCTCCGCCGGCCGCCCCCGGGGCCTCGTCGTGACGACGACCCTCACGTTCCCCGCCGGCGTCGTCCCGTCGGGCAGG